>JBEKTN010000249.1:0-12809 GCA_049516015.1 Isosphaeraceae bacterium
GCGGTCGTGGCAAGCTGGCGCAGTTCAGTTTACTGCAAAGATTTGCGGTCTGGTGGGTCGCGCCACCATGGCCGATCCTCTCAGTGGCGGCGGTGCTTTTAGCTCTTTGTCGGCTCGTTGATCAAACTCGCGGCGGGCGTGACCGGGCAGATTTTTGCCCGCCAGCCGGACCAGTTGCTGGAAGTAGCGGTCCCAGAGCCGCTGGATATCGGCCTCATCGCCAGCCCCGAGTCCATCGAGCCATCCTGAGACTGAGGCGTCCTCTGGCATGACGGTGCACTCCCATCGCCAGGCTGGTTGGAGATTCTTGGGTAGGACGGAATGAAGGGCGCCCGCGGGGGATCGGCTTCAAGACGATCGGTGAGGCTGAGCCAGCCGGCCGCCAAAGCGGTCGATCAGTAAGCCGTGGCGCAGACCGCGGTCGCTGACCGATAGTGAGGGCTTCCCCAGCTTGTCCATGACCGTGAGCACGATGCAGGCCCCGGCGAGGATCACCTCGGCCCTGTCGGGCTGCAAGCCCACGATTTGCCGCCGGTCGGCTGTGGGAATGGCTCGATAGCACTCGATTTGCCGGTGAACTTCCGACCGATCGAGGGCCGATCCTTGCACGAGCTCGGGATCATACTTCGAGAGCCCGAGCATGACGGCGGTGAGATTGGTCACCGCGCCGCCCATGCCAACGAGAGCGTCAGGCGGGGCGGCGCCATCGAGGACCGACAGATCCGCGGCCATGTCGTCGATCACCTGCTGCAAGACGGGCGCGGAGACCGCCTGGTCGAGGCGAAACCTCTCGGTGTAGCGCACAGCACCCACATTGACGCTGAACCGGCGATCGACGCGAGTTCCCTGTCCGAAGGTGAACTGTGAGCTACCGCCGCCGGTGTCGAAGATGACCAGAGTGCCGTCACCCAGCCCCAACCCCGACTGGACTGCCAGGTAAGCGAGCCGGCCTTCTTCCTCGCCGGGAATGATCTGGATCGCGACGCCGCAGCGCTGCTTGACCAGGTCGAGGAACGCGCGGCTGTTGCTGGCCGTGCGCAGGCCCATCGTGCCGACGGCCGTAACTCCGTCGAGCCCGACCCCGAGCCTGGCGGCCTCGGCCGTCATCGCCGCAATCGCCGCGGCGGTTCGCTCGATCGCCGCCGGGGCGATTGCACCAGTAGCCGCGATCCCTTCGCCGAGCCGGGTGACTTCGGCCCGGTCAATGACGGTCGCCCAGGTTCCATAGGCCGCGCGCTCGCCAATGTGAAACTTAATCGAGTTGGTTCCCACGTCGATAACGGCTTGACGAATCATGGGTGAGTGTCTCGGTTCGACATGCCAATCAAGTGTTTCAGCCCGCGGGGATAACTGATGTTGGGGAAGCGGTCCAGCCTCATGACGGCAACGGCGGCAATGACCTTGGCCGGGTCCGCATCCTCGATGGCGACGGTGCGCACCGCCTTTCCATCGGCAACGACGTCGGTGAGCTCGGCAACGCAACCCTGAACTTGATAGCAGGTGCGCGTCTTGCGTACGGCAATGACACGGACGCGGCCGTCGGACCGGGCAAGGTCCGCAAGCAGTTGATCAAGCGAGAGGCCGCCGGCAGAGAACGACAGGGGCGTCACGCCGAGCGCCGCCTGGACCCAGGCGACAGCCGAAGCGGCCAGGGGGAACGGTTCCTTGAACACCGGGCGCCACTTCTCCAGGCCGCTCGAATCCACGCGTTCGAGGATCTTGATATCCATCAGCTCGTCCCGGATCTTGACGTTGGCGTCAGAACCGCTGGCCAGCAGATAGATTTCTTCGCTATTCTGCACCTTCTCGGCGCCCAAGGCCGCGAACCTTGGCTCGGCAGCACCGAAGTCCTGGCCGAATGTCCGCCATTCCCAACGTGGTACGATAGGGTCCATGGGCTCTTTCCTGCCCTGGGTCGGCCGTGGGCTGATCTTTGCGGTTGATCTTCCGGCGCGGTCATCTTACTGCCCCTCACCACGAGCCGTCAAACAGGTGCTCCATCGCCGCCATGTTCCGCATCGGTCTGGCATTCTCACGTTCGCGATCAGCCACTTGTGGTGATCGGCCATGCTCACCAGAACGTGGCCCCGCGCCTCGGTCTGCCGTAGGAATTCCTCGGCGACGCGGAGGGCAATCGCCTGCGGTCGTGGGCCGCTCGCGAGCCCTGGTGTCTCTGAGGAAGGCGCTGGCCTGCGGAAATGCCTGCTGCTCGCCAGGTCAGAAATCGAACCGTTCGTGCCCCAGTCCGGTCTAGCGGCCGTAAAGGCCGATGCCCGGTCCGAGAGCCGGCGCATAGACACCGATCGACGGCGGCGGGGCAATCTGGTCGACGGTCAGACCGGTGCCGTAGACAACAGGGAAGGTCCCGTATGAGCTCCCAGAGGTGGGCGCTCCGTAGACGTAGCCGGGCGCGGTGAAGCCGGGACGCCAGAGACCGACGCCATAACGGCCGGGAAGGAAACCGTAGCCCGGGACGTTTGAGCCGTGGGAGGGCCCGGGATAGGCCGAGAAAGTGGTGAACGTTCGCGGCACGCCGTAGCTGGCGAAGCCGTAGCTCGTGCCATAAAGCCCGGGTGCCGCGAAGTAGTCGCTGACCCGGTAAGACCCGGAGTAAGGGCCCCCCATCACGGCCTGAGCCCGTGCCTCGCCGGCCCCAAGCGAAACAACCGCCCCGACCACGATGGTTGCCAGCAGGCGTCGCATGAGCTTGAGTCCTCGGGGGATGAGGTGGAGTGCCTACCCTGAGGTCGGGACGATGAACCTGGAAACCATTCCACTGGTTCGATCGAAGACGCACGTCTTCAAGTCTACAGCATTATTGGCAGGATGCCTGGAGATCTTGGAAACGCGGGGAGCGAGTGCACACTCTGCCGGCGCGAGGATCAATACCCCAACAAGAAACCCTTGTAGTAGCCACCGTAGAAACTGGAGCCATAGGGTCCTCGCCCGTAGCCGGAGCCATAGCTTTGATAGCGGCTGAAGGGCACGTAGTTGGGGGTCATGTACGAGCCGGGCCAGTAAAGCTGACCTTGGGGCAGTTGCGTCGCATAAGGCGCCGGCGGCTGGCTGTAACCCCGGGTGTACGTACGCGTGGCCCGCAGATTGCGACCTCGTACTCTGACGGTGGTTGCGGGACGAGTCTGGGTGGGGTAGGGAACTCCAGACTGCACCGCGGAGGCGCCGGTCGAGTCAAACGATCCCGCGAAGGAAGGAAACGTCTCCACATACTGGCCGCCCACCGCCTCGGGGGCCGGATAGCTGGGCGGAACGTATTCCATGTGGCCCGATGCCGGAGGGTAGTTAACCACTCCCTGGGCGCTGGCCCCGGAAACGAGGCCAAGCAAAAGCCACGCTCCGAACACGACCCCAAGTATGCGACCCATCGGTGATGCCTCCCGGTGCGATATCAACGTTGTTTGGCCGCCGACTCGCGATCGAGCCGAACCACCCCTACATTCATTCTAGCAGCACTGCCGTTGCCAGATAGCATTGAAATCACAACACGCTGGGAATTTCCTAATGTTTTGGATAACCAAAAAAAAGATTTTGTTTCTTTTGATTCACCACTTGCCGGAAGCCGAAAAATGGTGTAAACCTGACATTGTATGACGATCGGGAAACTGAACGACGCTGGTTCCCCGTGCATTTCGAGTCGCGAGGGCATGCATGGCCGCGGTGGAGGAGACGAGTCCGGAGCGAAAGTCCCTGGAGGACGTCCACGGGTCCATTGCCATTCCGCCTTCCACTGGGAGGTGGCACAAGCTCCGCCGCCTGTTCACCTTCCTGGGACCGGCCTACCTGGTCAGCGTTGGATATATGGACCCCGGCAACTGGGCGACGGACTTGGAGGGAGGCGCCCGGTTCGGCTATGCCCTGATCTGGGTGCTCCTGATGTCCAACGTGATGGCGATTTTCCTCCAGACCCTTTCCGCACGGTTGGGGGTGGTTACGGGTCATGACCTGGCGCAGGCCTGCCGGGCCGAGTATTCCCCCCGGATGAACCTGATCCTTTGGCTCCTGGCCGAGGTGGCCATCGCCGCGTGTGACCTGGCCGAGGTGCTGGGCACCATCATCGGGCTCAAGCTCCTCTTTGGCCTGCCCCTGCTCTGGGGCTGCTTGATCACGGCCTTTGACACGTTTGCGCTCTTGTACCTTCAGCGCTGGGGGATGCGGCAGATGGAGGCCGCCATCCTGGTGCTGGTCGCCACGATGGGCGGCTGCTTCCTGGTCCAGATCTTTCAGGCCCAGCCCGACTTCTTGGGGGTGGTCTCGGGCCTGCGGCCGAGCCTGCCACCGGGCGCGCTGTTCGTGGCGATCGGCATCCTCGGGGCGACGGTGATGCCCCACAATCTCTACCTTCACTCGGCGCTCGTGCAGACGCGCCGGATCGGCACCGACAGCGGCAGCCAGGCTTCGGCGTGCAAGTATTTCCTCATCGACTCCGCGATTGCCCTCAACGCCGCCTTTTTCGTCAATGCGGCGATCCTGGTCCTGAGCGCCGCAGTCTTTCACCGGCACGGTCTCGAGGTTGCGACGATCCAGGAAGCGTACAAGCTGCTCCCCTCGTTCCTGGGCAAGGGGGCTCCGATCCTCTTCGTCGTCGCCCTGCTCTGCGCCGGACAGAGTTCAACCCTGACCGGGACGCTGGCCGGGCAAATCGTGATGGAGGGATTTCTCCACATCCGGATCGCTCCCTGGCTGCGACGGCTGGTCACGCGGCTGATCGCACTGATTCCCGCGGTGGTCGTGATCGGCCTGGCTGGGGAGCGATCGACGCAGCAGCTTCTGGTTCTCAGTCAGGTGATCCTGAGCTTGCAGCTTTCGTTCGCGGTGATTCCGCTCATCCACTTCACGTCGAACCGCCGGAACATGGGGGCGTTTGCCACCCCCTGGTGGGGGCGGGTCCTGGGCTGGGGAGTGGTCGTGGTGATCGTGGGCCTCAACGGCAAGCTCGTATTTGACCAGGTGTTGTCCTGGATCGACCGCGCCGGCGAGTCCGGAATCTCGCTCGGGCCGATGCCGCTAAGCTGGGTTGTGGCGGCGGCGCTCATCGCGGTGACGGGCAGCATCGCCGGCCTCCTCTTCTGGGTCACCCTGAAGCCCCTGGTTCGCCCCTCTCCCGCATGGGCGGCGCCGGCCAGCCTCACTATCGACTGGGGCGAGGCGATGCGGCCGCGTCCCCTGTCGCGGATCGGTGTGGCCCTGGAGCATGGCCTGTTCGATGCCGAGATCCTCAACCGCGCCTTGAGCCTGGCCCAGGCCGACCGCGGGCGAACCGATCTCTTGCTCATGCACGTGGTCGACACCCCGGTTACGCGTGTCCACGGCGCCGACACCGCCGACCGGGAAACCGGGGCGGATGGACGTTACCTGGACGAACTGGTTCAGACCCTGCGCGAGCGCGGCTATCGTGCCCGCTCGGTTTTGCTGTACGGGCCCGACCCAGCGGGCCAGCTCGTCAGCTACCTCCGGAAAGATCCCGTGGATCTACTGGTCGTCGGTTCGCACGGTCACGGCCTGGTGCGGGACCTTCTCTTCGGCCAGACCGTCGACCGGGTGCGGCATCAGCTCAACGTGCCGATGCTGATCGCCCGCCCTGGTCGAGATACGGCGCGAACCTCGGGAACAACGGCGAGTGCAAGCGCCACCGTACCGACCCCGGACGGAATTCACCGCTCCTGGAAGTCTGATCCTGGCGAAGAGAGCGCGGAGTGAATTTTCCAGGGGTGGAAGCCGAACTGTAGAAAGGTCGTGCCGGGCGATCGCCCATGTCGATGCCTGTCAGTCGCCCCCGATTGACCTTGAATCCAGAGCCGACTTAGAATGCTTCCAGTTCCAGGTGAGAATTGCTGTCGTGCCCTGGCCGGACTGGCACCCACACGTCGATCTCTCATGGCCGTCACCTACTACAAGCGCCTGCGAATGGAGATCGACCTGGATGGTCGCGGTCCCGCTCTGGGGGCGGCCCTTCCCGGCCGTTTTGTCTGGGTACCCTGGGAGGAGGCCTTGCTGGCCGACCACGCCGAGGTCAAATTCCAGAGCTTCCGCCACGAGATCGACGCCTACGTGTTCCCTTGCCTGGGAGACCGCTACGGATGCCAGCGGTTGATGCGCGAGATCCGCCGCAAGCCCGGCTTCCTACCCGGGGCCACGTGGCTGATCGCCTGTCCCGAGGGCTACGTTGCCACGGTTCAGGGCGTCATGGACCACGGCCCCATCGGCGCGATCCAGAACCTTGGGGTGATTCCCTCTTACAGGGGCATCGGACTGGGCCGGGCCCTCGTCCATCGCGCCCTGGCTGGATTTCAAGAGGCCGGACTGCGCCGGGCCTACCTGGAAGTCACCGCCGAGAACAACGCCGCCGTTCAGCTTTACCGCAGCCTCGGCTTCCGCCGGGCCAAGACACTCTACAAGGCGATTGACGGGTGAAGGGCTGTGGCGAGTGACGAGTGGCAAGTGGCGGGTGGCGCGAGAAAGAAGGGGAATCAAGTCGAGCAGAGGGTCAGTGGCAAGTAGCCTTTGATCGCCCTTGTCTGTTAACCTGATTCTGTTCAACAATAATAGTTATCGGCGGGATGCGCGAAGCAGGTGCTCGTTCTCAGTTGCTGACCACTCGCAACTCGCAACTCGCAACTGACCACTGACCACTACTTCCGGGGATCATCGTGCCCGATACAGCGCCCGCGACGATCGAACAGCATGAGTATTCCAATGGGCTGGTGCTCGTTGGTGAAGTCATGCCGGGGGTCCAGTCGGCGGCGTTCACGTTGCTGATTCCCGCCGGGGCGGCTTACGAGGTCGCGGACGGGGTGAATGTCGGGGGGGGCGCGGCCACGATGGTGGCCGAATGGATCACGCGCGGTGCCGGATCGCGGGACAGTCGCGAATTGCTCACGGCACTCGATAACCTGGGAGTCAGCCATTCAGAGAGTGCCCAGACCCTGCACACCAGCCTGTCGGCGGCGACGCTTGGCCGCAACCTGGTTCCAGCCCTGGAGATCTTCGCCGACGTCGTGCTCCAGCCTCATTGCGACGACGAGGAGGTCGAGCCGATCCGCGCGCTCTGTCTGCAAAATCTGCGGAGCCTCGAGGACGACCCCGGCACGAAGGTGATCTACGAACTGCGGCGGCGGCATTTCCCCGAGCCCTGGGGCCGGCCTTCGCCCGGGACGGTGGAAGGGATCTCGGGCCTCACCGGCGATGCGTTGCGGCGGTTTTACCATGCGGTCTACCGGCCTAACGGCGCCATCCTGGGGGTGGCAGGGGCCATCGACTGGCCGCGGCTCAAGGACGCCGTTGGACGACTCTTCGGCGACTGGAAGCCCAGGCCCGATCCTCACCTGTCGGAAAAACCCGGTGGGCCCCGGCGCGATCACATTCTCCGCGAGACCCAGCAGATCCAGATTGCCCTCGCCCATCCCTCGGCCACGGTCGTCAGCCCCGATTACTATCGTGCCCGCGCCGCGGTGGCCATCCTGGGAGGCTATTCGTCGGCCCGGCTTTTCACCGAGGTCCGCGAGAAGCGCGGGCTGTGTTACTCGGTTTACGCGAGTTATGAAAGCCAGCGTGCTCGGGCGGCCATGCTCTGTTATGCCGGCACCTCCACCGATCGGGCCCAGGAAACGCTCGATGTCATCATCGCCGAGGTGCAGCGGCTGGGCCGCGAGGGAATCGAACCCGAAGAGCTGGAGACGATGCGGGCCGGTCTGAAAAGCTCCTTGATCATGGCCCAGGAATCGAGCATGACCCGATCGAGCGCGCTGGCCTCGGACTGGTACTTCTTGGGCCGGGTCCGCCCGCTCGAGGAGATCTCGACCGAGCTGGACGCCCTGACTCCGCGGTCGGTATCGGACTATGCCGCCGGATTCGTGCACATGCGCGACCTGACGATCCTCACGCTGGGTCCCACGGCGCTGAGGTTTCCGGTTGACTCCGAGGTGTGACCGATATGCAAGCTGAAAAGCGTGCAGACCGAATTCTCGCCTGCAAGATTCTGGCAGAGCCGGTCTCCTCCGTTTATGCTTGCCATGGATTTTGACTCCGGCATCCTCTCTGACGAGCCAAGACTGATGATGTTTCATCATACGACGCTGGCAAATGGTCTCGAGGTCATCGCCGAGCTGAACGACCGGGCCCACTCGGTCGCCGCCGGCTTCTTTGTGAAGACAGGCAGCCGCGACGAGATGGCCGACCTGGCCGGGGTCTCGCACTTTCTCGAGCACATGACCTTCAAGGGAACGCCACGTCGCGACGCCCTGACCGTGAATCGCGACTTCGACCGAGTCGGCGCCAAGCACAATGCGCAGACTTCCGAGGAAGACACCTTCTATCACGTCACCTGCCTGCCGGAATATCTCACCCCGTCCTTCGACGTCCTGGCCGACATCCTTCGCCCCACGCTCCGGGAGGATGACTTCGAGACCGAGAAGAAGGTGATCATCGAAGAAATCCGGATGTACCTGGACAACCCGATGTCGGTCGCTTACGAAGCCGCCAAGACCGCGCACTTCGGCCCGCACCCGCTGGGCAATAGCATCCTGGGCACGGTCGATTCGATCACCAAGATGCGGGTTGAGCGGATGCGTGATTACTTTGCCCGGCGGTACAGCCCGGCCAACATCGTGCTCGGTTTCGCGGGCAAGGGAGATTGGGGCCAGCTCGTCGAGCTCGCCGTGCAGCACTGCGCCGGCTGGCAGGGAGGGCCGGCCACACGACAGGCCGACCCGGTTCGCGGCACGGGTGCCTTTCAGGCGATTTGCCGGGAAGAGGATCTGCAGCAGACGGTTGTCGGCGTCAGCGACGCCCCGCCGCTGGAGACCGAAGATCGCTACGCGGCCCATCTGCTGGCGACGATCCTGGGCGATCATACCGGTTCGCGCCTGTACTGGGAATTGATCGATCCCGGGCTCGCCGACGGCGCCGAGCTGTCGTATCAGGACTACAACCAGGCCGGCGCGTTCTTCACGTTCCTGAGCTGTGAGCCAGGCGAGACCCAGGCGAACCTCGGCCGGATCGCCCAGATTTATCGTACCGTGATGGCCGGCGGCGTCACCGAGGAGGAGCTCAACCAGGCCAAGAACAAGGTTCTCGCCCGCTCGGTGCTGCGTAGCGAACGCCCCATGGGACGGCTAGCCTCGCTGGGATTCCAGTGGATGTACCGCCGCGCTTACCTGACACTCGAGGCCGAACTCGAGGCCTTCTCCCGCGTCACCCTCGGAGACCTTCGCCGCCTCCTCCGCGACTGGCCGCTCTGGCCCATGACCATCGTTTCCGTGGGGCCGACGACGGATGTCCATCAGCCGAAATAGACAGTGCCACCGTATTCAGGAACCAAGGAGCCGTTGATGCGCATCGTCAGTCTGCTCCCATCTCTGACCGAACTCGTCTGCGCCCTCGGGCACGGGGACGACCTGGTGGGTGTTACCCACGAGTGCGATTTTCCGCCGGGGGTCCAGTCGCTGCCGTTCTTGACCAGAAACCGGATAGGTCCCGAGGCCACAAGCGCCGAGATCGACGAGCTGGTCTCGTCGCAACAGGACGGGCTTTACGATCTGGAGGAAGACGTTCTGGCCGAGCTGGCCCCGGACCTGATCCTGACCCAGGAGCAGTGCGACGTCTGCGCCGTCAACGAGGAGACCGTGCGCGAGGCCGCCCTGCGATTGCCAGGCTCACCGGACGTTGAAAGCTTCAACCCGCTGACCCTCGGTGATGTCTTCGTCATGTTTCGCCGGGTTGGCGACCTGCTCGACTGCCGGTCCGAGGCCGGCTCGATGATCGCCGGGTTCAAACTCACCGCGGGTGAGATCGCCCGCCGCCGCAAGACGTCCCGAGCCAAGCCCTCAACACCACGTCGCGTGCTGCTGCTCGAGTGGCTGAACCCGCTGTTTAGCTGCGGCCACTGGAACCCGGAGATCATCGAGCGGGCTGGCGGGGTCGAGGTCATCGGCCAGGCGGGACTCTCCTCACGCCGGCTCACCTGGAAGCAGGTTGCCGCCGGCCGGCCCGAGGTGGTGATCGTTGCGCCCTGCGGGTTCAACCTCGAGCGGGCCGAGCTCGAGATGAGGGCCATCGAGGACCGTCCGGAATGGCGCGACCTGCCCGCGGTGCGCAACGGCGGCGTGGTCATCGCCGACGGATCCGCCTTGTTCGCACGGCCCGGCCCGCGCCTCGAAACGAGCTTGCGCGTCGCCGCCGCGGCCATCGACCCGGAGAACTGTGCGGGCCTCGCGCCGGCCGCGGGACAAGGCTGGATGCCCTGGCCGGTGACCCGGTGACGCAGGGAGCATTGATTGCGCGGTGGGAGCAACGTGCCGTTGGGGAATGAAGCGCCGAGATGTGGAGCGAAGCGATGGCCAGAAGCGCGCAGCGACGACTTTCATCACTGGATGGACGGGATCGGTCCCGGGGAAAAACGGCCGACCATGATCAATACCCACTGGGGCGGCGTCACCGAGAACAACCACTTTGGCACCCACGAGTTCTTCGACCTCTGCGAACAACTGGGCTGCGAGCCCTACATCTGCGGCAACGTCGGCAAAGGCCGGCAAGATCCACGTGACGCTCTGCAACCTCAACCCGAACGCTTCGGCCGAGGTCCATTGCCGGCTCCAGGGCAGCCGGGCGAAGTCGATCTCCGGACGCGTACTGACCGCCGGTGAGATGCAGGCGAACAACACGTTCGATGCAGCGGAGACGATCAAGCCCAGGGAATTCCGGGAGTTCACGCCGACCGACGACGGATTCACCGCCTCGTTGCCGGCGAAGTCGGTCGTGGTGCTCGAGCTGGAATGATCGCAACCGCCCTGGCTCACACCGGGTGGAGATTCGGCTCCTCGGTCGCGCCAGTCTCGGGAAACGTGACCTTGGCATAAATTCGGCCGAGCGGGATCTGGCAGCCGATCGATTCCAGCTTCAGAACCTGATCCGGATCGGTCATGTCCGAAAGAACCCAATCGTTCCCCTGGCGGGTGAAGCGCTCGACCATCATCCGGTCCTGAGAGATCAGAACGAATTCCCGGAGCGAACCGATGCGCCGGTAGTGGCGGAACTTGACACCCCGATCGTAGGCCTCGGTCGTTGGTGAGAGAACTTCGACGATGACCATCGGGTTGAGCAGTGTGTCCACCTCGCTGTCCTGGAACCGCGGTTCACCGCACACCACGGAAACATCCGGATAAGTGTAGAGGCCGGTCGCTTCAATGGAGACTCTCATGTCGCTGGTATAGGCTTCACAGGGGCGATCCTCAAGCTGGTTGCCGATGTCCCTGAGGAGATTGACGGAAATCAGGTTGTGCTCACGGCTCGCCCCCGACATCGCGAAGATCTCGCCCTTGTAATACTCGCTGCGAGTCTCGGACTTGCGCTCGAGGGCCAGGTATTCCTGTGGGGTAAAACGTTTCTTGGTCGCAGCCGACGACATGGTTCTCTCCTGATTCAGATTCCATGGATTCTGGGCAACGACCGGCCGATTTCGCGATACCAGCAGCGGAAGGGGCCACCCGCTTTCTGGCACCCGGGAAACTCGGTTGGCCCCTTTCGACTATGACTTTACGATTACTTCAACGGTATTGGGCTTAACCCGGGTGCAGAGTTGGCTCCTCGGTCGTGCCGGTCTCCGGGAACGTGACCTTGGCGTAGATTCGGCCGAGCGGGATCTGGCAGCCGATCGATTCCAGCCTGAGAACCTGATCCGGATCGGTCATGTCCGAAAGTACCCACTCGTTCCCCTGGCGGGTGTAGCGCTCGACCATCATCCGGTCCTGAGAGATCAGAACGAATTCGCGGAGCGAACCGATGCGCCGGTAGTGGCGGAACTTGACGCCCCGATTGTAGGCCTCGGTTGTTGGTGAGAGAACTTCGACGATGACCGTCGGGTTGAGCAGTGTATCGACCTCAAGGTCCTGAAACCGCGGTTCACCGCACACCACGGAAACATCGGGATAAGTGTAGAGGCCGGTCGCTTCAATGGAGACTCTCATGTCGCTGGTATAGACTTCACAGGGGCGATCCTCAAGCTGGTTGCCGATGTCCCGATAGAGGTTGCCCGCTATCAGGTTGTGCTCGCGGCTCGCCCCCGACATCGCGAAGATCTCGCCGTTGTAATACTCGCTGCGAGTCTCAGACTTGCGCTCGAGGGTCAGGTATTCCTGGGGTGTGAAACGTCTCTTGGTGGCAGCCGAGGACATGGGGCTCTCCTTATTCAGATCCAATGGATTCTAGGCAACGACCGGCCGATTTCGCCATACCCGCGGATCGCCCCAGGATCTCGCCGTCGATGCCGCGCGCCGATCTGGTTACAGCACTCCCCACCCGGCAGGGGTCAACATGCTACGAAATGCTACGTTTTCCGGTTCCTACGAAAGTTTTGCGAGCTTAGATTTCGGCGCAGGTTATTATGTAATCTGCATTTACGTCCATTTCTCTCTTGACTCTCGAGGGACCCAACTCTTGACTTAACTGTATCGTGAGCCGAGTAGGGAAGGGGCGCCCGGCGGGCTCGATTGAGCTTCGGGTTTCCCCTTCCCCCTCTAAAATTCCGTACGGCGGGTTTTCCCCAGTACGGCTTCAAATGGACCGTCAATGGCGACCTTCGACGACGTCCCGAGGCTTAAGTGCCGTCCACATCCGCCCCATGACTCCGTCTTATACGCCACCGCAGTTCTCGCTCCCAGGAATACGTGATCCCCAAAGGGATTACCCGTTCTAGAGCCTTTCGGTTCAATATGGCACGACTCCCAGCAACTCCAACACGTCCATCCAGAGGCCCTTGGCTCACCATCGGGTTATGTTGTCCCGACGGGTCGTCGCTT
>JBEKTN010000250.1:0-19967 GCA_049516015.1 Isosphaeraceae bacterium
ATCGAAATCAAAGACCGGGGTCTGAGACCTCCGGGTAGTAGAAGGTACGTCTCATGATCGCACATATGAGATTCTGATATTTACTATAGTCGCGTAATATATTACGCTTGTTTTAGGGCTAAGTGGGACGGGGTGCTCAAGGATTTACAAGAGTCTTTGAAGGACACCGAGGCCAGATTCGCATTCGTGTTCTTGGTGGACGACTTCATCGCCAGCGGGACCACGCTGCTGCGATGGGAAAGCGAGAAGGCTTGTTGGAATGGCAAGCTGCTCCGGTTCTGGGAGGACATTGAGGAGGCGGGTGTGGTTGGTACCCACTTCCAACCGGACTGGGTTCTTTGTGTCCACCATTATCTGGCTACTCACAAAGGGAGGGTGATGGCAGAGGAGCGGCAGGAAGAAGCGCTACGATCCCGCAAGAACGAGGGGAAAGAGTGGTTCGAAAGGGTTAAGTTTTCCTACGGTGCCGTACTTCCCGAAGACTTTCCCGTCGACCAAGCGCGCCATGGGGAATTTCTCAAGCTGGTTCACAAGTACTATGACAAATCAATCGACACGAAACACCTGAAGCTGGGTGGTGAGGACACACGGCTCGGGTTCGGGAAGTGCGCCCTGCCACTCATTCTTGAACACAATACGCCGAACAACTCGCTCGCCCTGCTCTGGGCGGATACGGCCGGGAAGAACGGGAAGCACGCTATGCGTCCCCTATTCCGTCGTCGGCAGCGGCACATTTGAGGTCGAGGGGAGCTGGCCATGGATAATCCGTTCTTGCGACGCGCCACAGAATTCCTCCGCGACGACGAGGCCTTCCTCGCCATTGTCAGTCCCGAGCCGGTCATGTTCTTTCTCAAGAAGCCCGGCGCGGCCGGGCGACTATACGACCGACTCGTCCTGGTCCGAGGAACACCGGGGAGCGGCAAGACGACGCTTGCGAAACTGTTCGAGTATCCCATGCTGACGGCCCTACTCCGCAACAGCAGCGTCTCCACTTACCAGGCTCTCGTCGGCGCCCTCGTCGAATGCGGTGCCATCCACGAAGAGCGACCGGTGGTGATAGGCTGCCGACTCCCACTTGAGACCGATTACCGGGACTTCTGGGAGTTCCCTTATTCGGACGGTCTTAAGATGGGGCTCATGACGGCCTTGATTCAGTCCAGGGCTGTCCTTGCCTGGCTCCGCAATTTGGCCGCTGCCGGCGTCGACCCGGCGGATGTTCGGATCATCCCCCGGCCTGACGCCGAATCTATTGTCGACGCGATCGGAGGTGTGGATGGAGCACAGGTAGCGGCCCGCGCCAGATCCGTCGAGCAAGCCCTCTACCAGGTGATGGGGGCACTTCTCGCTCCTGCGGAGTCGGAACTTCCACCTGAAGCGACCGGTGCGTACCAGCCTTTTGATATCATTGAAAGTTTCCAGATCACGGTTGGGACAGAGGGTCAGAAGCGGACCCTCTTGCTCCGCCCGCTAGCCATCCTCGATGACGCTCACGTCCTCCACCCTAGCCAGTTTCAAGGTCTCCAGCGGTGGCTTGCCCGGCGAGAGCTACGGATCGCCCGGTGGATGATCGCCCGCTTCGACGTCCTCCTGCCTCAGGAGGCTCTCCCCGCATTGACCGAAGATCGCTCCGACGCGGCAAGCTACCCTGGACTGAGTCAAGACCGGGAGATCGAGGTCATCCTCCTACAAAGCAGCGGACCACGCCGGGAGAATCGTACGAACTTCCGTAGGATGGCAAAGGACATGGCAGGTCGCTACCTTCGGCAGATGCTTCTCCTTAGCACGAGAAACCTCGTTGTGCTTGGTGATTTGCTCGGCGACGAGGAGGTTTCCATCTCTGCGTCGGAGTGCAAACGACTGGCGGCGGGTGTGAACGCTGCCCAACGGCGGCTCCAGATCGCCGATCCCCGCAGGCAGGCCTATATGAAAGAGATCGAAGAGTTCCGCGTCGGCGGGAAGCCGGTGTTGGAGGACGTCGCCCTAGCCATGGTGTCCGTCATGCTGCACCGTTACGACAAGCGGCGCGGGCAGCCGAGCATGTTTGGGGACGACGACGATCCCGAACCATCGCGGCCGGTAACTGCGAACTCATCGGTCTACGAGGCGGCGCGACTCCACCTCCTTCAGAGATTCGACCGCCCGTACTATTACGGGATCGACGACCTGTGCGACGCGAGTTCGGAGAACGCCGAGCAGTTCCTTCAACTCACCGCTGTGCTCGTCGAGACAGCGGCCACCCAGATCATCCGCTCCAAGCCGGCGCTCCTCACCGCCGAGACTCAGCACCGTCTCCTCCGGAAACGGGGGGATCAGATCATCGAGGGGTGGAACTTCCCTCAACACCTGTTAGTGCGCCGGCTGGTGACGGAGATGGCCAGGCGGTGCGTCGAGGTCACCACACTGGCGAATGGGTGGTTGACCCCGAACGCCTTCGGTGTACTCCAGAAAGACTTCGAGGCGCTCTCCACCTCACACCCGGACCTCGCTCACGTGCTCCAGTTCGGTGTGGCCTACAATGCCTTCACCTTGGTCCCGCACCACCAGACCAAGGGGAAGGAGTGGTGCCTTCTCGAACTCGGGGGTATGGTCATCTTGAAGCACGGGCTGACCCTCAAGCGAGGTGGGTTCGTGGAGAGCACTCCGCGAGAGTTGGCGGATATGCTGCGGGAGCCCCGACCATGAGCACCGCCTGCTGGGACCGCTGTATCTACCACCGTGGGAGACACACGGAGCCATTTCTCCGGGCGTACCTTGGCGAATCTCATCGGCACATGTTGCTCTTAGCGGGTGCCGGATTTGACCCGCGATCAACGTCCGTGGCGGAACTCGTGGCCCGACACGCGGGTACGAGGGCAAGGGGGTTTTTCTTCCGGGAGGAACGACCCCGGCCGGCCCCGGCTTTGGTGGGGCGAGCCGATTCCCACGAGCGAAAGCTCCGGAAGCTACTACCCAGTAGTACGGTTGTCCGGGTGGATATCTTCGCCCCTGACAACGCGGTTGTCGGGGGGCGCGCGGCCGTCGGCCTCGTCAACGCTCTTCCTCTGGATGACCTGACCGACATCATAGTTGACCTGAGCGCCCTGTCCATCGGCGTCGCATTTCCCATCGTGCGGCACCTGTACGGAACCGCAAGCAAGCGTGGCCTCAACTTACACTTGGTCGTTGCTGATGAGCCGGGAACAGATGCCGGCATCAATGCGACCGCGAGCGACGTGGCCGACACCGTGCATGGATTCAAGGGCGGATGGGGGCTTGACGCCCAATCGCGCGCGGCTCGTCTCTGGATGCCTCAGCTCGCCAGGGGCAAACGGGCGGTACTCGAGCGGATACACAAGCGGGTCGAGCCGCATGCCGTCTGCCCGATTCTTCCTTTTCCGGCAGCCCACCCGCGGCTCCCGGATGAGTTGATTGAGGAATACGGGGAAGAGTTCGAGAACACTTGGCAGGTCGATTCGCGCGATATAGTTTATGCAAGCGAGCGAGGACCACTTGACCTTTACCGGACGATTCTCCGGATGGATGACACCCGGCAGCGCGTTTTTGAACAGATCGGGGGGTCGCAGATTATTCTCTCGCCCGTTGGCAGCAAGGCACTCGCCGTGGGAGCGCTGATGGCCGCGCTTGATCGTGATTTCACCATCATGTACGTTGAGGCGCTCAGCTATACCGTGGACCTTGCGAAGCTCGACGAGGCGCGGGCAGCGCGGCCTGGGGACTTGGTGCACGTCTGGCTTCACGGCGAGGCGTACGGTATCACCGGTAGCAAGGATGTCGCCGGCTCATGAAGAATTCTAAGCTCTTGACAGACTCAGCACCGTTGGTCGTGGGGACCGGCCTCGTCGCCTTAGACGTGGTACTCGCCGATGACAGCCGAGTGCCGGCTCGCCAGTGGGCGGGGGGCACCTGCGGAAACGTCCTGCTCGCGCTTCGTTACCTCGGCTGGGAGTCCGCTCCCATCGCCCGCTTCCGCGAAGGGCATGCGGCGAACCGTATCCTCGACGACCTCCGTAGGTGGGGTGCGTCGACGGATTTTATCACCGTCGCCGACGATGGCAGTACCCCGGTCATCGTGCAGCGAATCGGGCGGACTCCTTCGGGCGAACCCTACCACACGTTCTCATGGCGCTGCCCGGGATGCGGCAATCGGTTGCCCGGATACAGGCCCGTCCTTGCCTCCGTCGCCCACCACCTTGCGGCCGAGATCGGTACGCCTCGGGTTTTTTTCTTCGACCGCGTTTCGCGAGGAGCACTGACGCTTGCACGCGTGGCCGCCGCTCGTGGTGCGGCAATCGTCTTCGAGCCTTCGGGAGTTGGCCATCCCGCGCTATTCCGCGAGGCTTGGGAGATCGCCCACGTCGTCAAGTATTCCCACGAACGTCTTCAAGAATTGCCTGCGGAAGTTGAAGTAATCAATGGCGTGCTCATTCAGATCGAAACGCTCGGGAGGGATGGGCTCCGCTACCGAAGTCGGCTACCCGCCTGCAAGACAAGGGGCTGGCAACGGCTCGAGGCTTTATCTTCCGAAGACATTAAGGATACCGCCGGCGCGGGGGACTGGTGCACCGCAGGGATTGTTCACGAGCTCCTTCGTGAGGGCGCTAACGGACTCGGTGCGGTAAACGACGCGGGCCTCGGGGAGGCAATTCGCTACGGGCAAGCACTCGCGACTTGGAACTGCGCTTTCGAAGGGGCCAGGGGCGGAATGTACAAAGTCGAGAAGGAAGACTTCGAGCGACAAGTCGAACGGATTCTCCGAGGAGCCGACAGCATGATCGCTCCTGTCACGTCAGAGCAAGCATCAACACCGAATGCAAGCGACTGCGTATGTCCGGCCTGCGAAACCTTTGGAGCGCCTCGGATAAACATGTCCCGTAGCGGTGTCCGGGTCTGAAGCTCGAAGTCCCTGTTGCAGCTTGAGTGTTCCGAGGGACGAACGAAGGGTGTCCCCGCTGTAGTTCCTCCGCAGGCTCGTCGATCGCTGCTATCATCACCCCACTGGGAGAAACAATTGGTTTCAAAACAATTGGTGTTATATCTGTTTTCAACGAAAATAGACTGACGCCAATTATCTGGAACTCACACCGATTATCTGAGCCCGCTTCGATTCATTTCTTTTGTTCGATCCATCGGAGCAGCTCTTCTCTAGTTGTGATGACATGCGCGTTGGTGAAGAGATCGGGCGGGAGTTCCGACTGCTTCTGCCCAGTGGGCTGGCCGGTGTCTTTGCTTACGACCCAAGCGGTTCTGGGAGTGCGGGGAAAGCCTTTGAACAGATTCTGCGGTTCGCGGCCCAGCGCCCCTGCAACCGCGCCGAATGTCGCTCGCTGGCGATGTTGCTGGAGAATGTCCAGGATCCGACCTAGGGTAAGGCCAGCCTGCACGCGCTTCTCCTGCGCCGCTGAGGGCTGCTGTTGCCAGCAGGAGACGGACGCCATGATGACGGCTGCCGCCAGTGTCGCCGCGGCCCCTATCAACGCGACTTTGGTGCTCGTATCCATCGCCTTGGGCTGCTTCTCCTCACGATGCGATGACATGGCGGTTCAACCTCACTGCGGCTCCCCGCTCGTAAGGAAATCGGTGTCACTTCTCCGTCAAGCTCTTGTCTTGGAGTCATCATCCTGTTGGTGCGAATCTGGCTCCAGAGGCCACAAAATCTTGTCGACGGGTCGCAGAGAAGACCCTCCGAGCAAGGTCATGGTCATCCCGAGCAACTTAATCGCTGTGCCTGGTTCAAACAAGTGGGTGCACACGCACAAGGGGACGTTACCGCGCCCGATTAGTGAGTCCAAGCAGCTACTCGGAAGATCGGTAGTTCTCGGGAAGACCCGACTGAGTTTCTCGCACGGACGCAAAGGGACAGGGGGTCTGATCCCACCGGCTGCTTTGATCTCCCGGAGGGCTGCTTCGTCACCCACTGTGCCGAGGCCCTTCTGGAAGCTTTGGGGCACCTCGAAGGCACGACCCGAAGACTTTCCCGCGCAACAAAACCCGCAACAGCAATGGCCCCGCGTCGCGCTGAGCAGGTCCAACGCCTCCTCTGAAGGAGGCGAGGCAGCCCAGGGCGAGGCTGCCGCCGAGCCAACCGTAATCTGGGGGAGAATCAAGAGGCGCGGCGGCGGCTCTCACAGCCTCTGCCCGCGGTCGCCGGTGGGGAACGAACCCCAGCCGAGCTTGTTGCGGAGGGTGCGGTAGAAGCTGTAGCCAGGGAGTCGGACCATCGGGAATGGAGTCTTGCCGCGGCGAACGGTCACACGGTCGCCGGTCTGGAGGGGAATCTGGACCTGGCCGTCAATGACCAGAACGGTCGCCGTCCCCTCGCCTCGAGGGACCATCTCGTAAGTCTTGTGGGCACTGTCCACCAGCGGGCGCTGGGTCAGCGTGTGGGCGCAGAGGGGGGTGACGACGAACATGTGGGCGTTGGGAGGAAGGATTGGGCCGCCGGCGGAGAGGCTGTGCGCGGTCGAGCCGACCGGTGTGGCGAGAATCAAGCCGTCACCGCGGTAGGTCATCACGCTCTCGCCGTCGATTGACAGGCCGATCTCGATCAGGTGGAAGACCGGCGCGGCGCGGATCACGGCATCGTTCACGCCGCGGAAAATCCGAGTGGGCCCGCTTTTGGGCGTCAGGGTGCAGCTCAGGGTCATCAGGTTCTCGACCGTGAACCGCCGCTCGGCCAGATCGGCCAGGCGGTCGAAGAAGGTGGTAGGTGTGAGATCGGCGAGGAAGCCAAGGCGGCCGGCATTGATGCCCAGCACGGGCGTGGGGTGGTCGTCCATCCGCCGGGCCGTGTGCAGCACGGTACCGTCGCCCCCAAGCACCACGGCGATATCGGCCGGAAGCTCCGACAGGTCGGAATCGGCCGAGAGGTCGATGCCGGCCAGGACCACCCCCGGCGCACAGACAATGCCGACGGCCAGCCGCTCGGCTACGGCGTGGACCTCTTCCCGCGTGCCGTTGCCCAGAAGCATCAGCCGGAGCGTAGGCCGCGGCTCGGACCGGTCGGGCGGAGGAGGAGATTGCTCCATGAGATCGATGGCCCTTAGCCGGGAGTGGTGATCCAAGAGGCAAGCCGGTTGACCGGCTTTCCTGCTAAGATTCCATGACACCCGAAAGAGAGCATTCTGACAACCGGGATCGATTGGACCGACACCCGATCAGGTCTTGGCGGAGAGCGCGGCCGAGGCCGGTTTCGAGCCCGCGCCGTTCCCGTGGTTGCGATCCGGATCGGTATCAACCCCGAGTTCCGTCAGGGACAGTCCGACGTTCTGGGCTAACGCGATTGCGGACCGGATGATGCCCTCGACGTCGAGGCCGACCTCGGCAAGCTGCTCGTCGCGCTCGGCGTGCAGGACCTCGAGCACGGCCGAGCCGAAGCCGCCCATCAGGCAACCATCCTCCACGGTCAGGACGAACGCGGCTTCCTCGAGGGCCTTGCAAACCGTGACCCGGTCAAGCGGCTTGACGAACCGGGCGTTGACCACGCCGACTCGCAGGCCATGGAGCTCGCGAAGCTGCTCGGCGGCCCGCACGCAGGCCCCCAGCATTGCGCCGCAGGCCAGGATCATGCCGTCGGTCTCCCAGTCGAGGATCTCGGCCTGGCCCAGCTCGATGGGCTGGGCGTCGCGCTCGACGACCTCAAGGTTGGCCCTGGGGTAACGGATCGCGACGGGCGAGGTATGCCCGAGCGCAAAGTCGAGCATGGGGTCGATGTCGTACTGGTCGCCGGGGGCCATCACCACCATGTTGGGGAAGACCCGCAGGTAAGCCATGTCAAAGCTGCCGTGGTGGGTGGGACCGTCGGCGCCGACCAATCCGGCCCGGTCCAGACAGAAGACCACCGCCAAGTCCTGGAGCGCAACCTCTTGGAAAATTTGATCGTACGATCGCTGGAGAAACGTGCTGTAGATATCGACGACCGGTCTGGCCCCGGCCTTGGCCATGCCGGCGGCGAACGCGACGGCGTGACTCTCGCAGATGCCCACGTCGAAGAACTGGCTGGGAAACGAGTCGCGAACCTTTTGCAGTTTGTTGCCCTCGCACATGGCGGCCGTGAGGATGGCCACGCGGGAATCGCGGCGGCAGGCCTCGAACAGCGCCGCGCTGACCGCATCCGTGTAGGTCCGGCTCGATGACGACTTGAGCGGGATGATTCCGTTCCCGGCCTTCCTGAACGGGGCAGGGGCGTGGAATTTCACCGGGTCTTTGACCGCTGGCTCGAAACCATGTCCCTTGTTCGTCAGGACGTGCAGGAGGATGGGCCCGTCCATCGCCTTGACCTTCTCGAGATAGCTGCGCAGACACTTCGGGTCGTGCCCGTCGATGGGGCCGAGGTAGGTGAAGCCCAGCTCCTCGAAGAGCATCCCGTGATGCAGCGAAGCCTTGATGGCGTCCTTGAACTGCTGGAACCAGCGCTCGGCGTGCTCGCCGACCACAGGGATGCTGGGCAGCAGGGTTTTGACCCGCTTGTTCCAGTCGTGGTAGGTGGTGGACATCCGCGCGCGATCGAGATAATTGGCAATTCCGCCGACCCGCGGGCAGATCGACATCTGGTTGTCGTTGAGGATGACCAGAAGCTTGGTCTTCAACCCGCTGGCATCGTTGAGTGCCTCGAAGACGACGCCCGAGGGCAGCGCACCGTCACCGATGACGGCCACGGAATGCCGATGCGGCCGGCCCATGATCTCGTCGCCGACCTTCAACCCCAGCGCTGTGGACGGGGCACAGCCGGCGTGCCCGGTCATGAACAGGTCATAGGGGCTCTCGGCCGGGTTGGGGTAGCCCATCAGCCCGCCCCGGGTCCGGATCGTGTGCAGTTCGGCGGCACGGCCGGTGATCAGCTTGTGCGGATAGATCTGGTGGCCCGTGTCCCAGATCAGGCGGTCCTGAGAGAAATCGAAGGTCAGGTGCAGGGCCAGGCAGAGCTCGACGACACCGAGATTGCTGGCGAAGTGAGCCGACCGGCGACCGACCACGCCGATCAGCTCGGTTCGCATCTCGGCGGCGAGCTGATCGAGTTCTTTCTCCGAGAGCTTCTTGAGGTCGGCCGGCGTCCCGATCCGTGCCAGCAACGAGTCCGCATTCACCATCAACGATCCCTTTCCAAAAGAGCCAGCGCCAGCTCGCGCAGGCGGTGGCCGCGAGAGCCGAGTGGTGCAAGCGCCGCCACGGCCTCGTCGGTAAGCTGCTGGGCCCGGCGGCGGCTGCCGTCGATTCCCAGGAACCGCGGGTAAGTCCATTTGCCCAGACCGGAATCCTTGCCCACGCGCTTGCCCAGCTTGGTCTCGTCCCCCTGAACGTCGAGCAGGTCGTCGACGATCTGGAACGCCAAGCCAACGGCTCGCCCGTAATGGTCCAGGGCCTCTTGGTGAGCCTGGGGTGCATGGGCTATGACCGCTCCCATCTGCAACGGAGCCCGCAGCAGGGCCCCGGTCTTGCGGCGGTGAATGGCCTCGAGCTCGCACAGCGATCCGTCGATTCGCTCGTCCAGGGCTTGCTGTTCGGCCTGAAGGTCGGCCATCTGGCCGCCCACCATACCGGCCGGACCAGCTCCCTCGGCCAGAATCTGAACGCAACGCAGGGCCGCTGACACCGGTTCCACCTCGTGGGCGATCAACTCGAATGCCAGGGTCAGGAGGCCGTCCCCCGCCAGAATGGCCGTCGCCTCGTCAAATGCCTTGTGACACGTCGCCCGCCCGCGCCGCAGGTCGTCGTTGTCCATCGCAGGCAGATCATCATGGATCAGCGAATAGGTATGAACCAGCTCGAGAGCACAGGCGGCACCCAGCGCCGCCCCGGAATCGCCGCCACAGGCTTCCGTCGCCATCAGGCAAAGCACCGGTCGCAGCCGCTTTCCACCCCCCAGCACGCTGTAACGCATCGCCGACGCCAGCCGGGCCGGCGTGGCCGTCCCGCAACCGGCATCAATTTCCGGCAAATACCGATCCAGTGCATCATCCACCCGATGCCGCGCCTGGTCCAGGTATTCGCGTAATGGAACATCGATCGATGTTTGGGAGCAACTTGTCATGGGACAGTTCGTTACGTCATGTTCAGGACACCAAGGGGGAGCCGCTGCGTGCTGGCGAACACGGGCCCCTTGGGGCTTCCATCCCCGGCCGCTCGGTGCACTCGATATTGTTGACACTCATGACCAGAATGTCCACATGCCACCTCTTAAAACTTTGTGCCGCAAAGCAACTCACCCGGTTACCCAACCGGCTGAGGCATCTCGCATGTGGAGGGATGGAGGGGATGGAGAAAGATTAAGGCCAGCCAGTATTTCACAAACCCTTTACTTATCAAGTTTTGCGTCCTTTGGGAAGAGAGAAACCCGGAAAGCTGGATGAGTTCTCGCGATCTGGTGCATCTGGTGAGGTGACTGCAAGGTCCAAATGCCGCGTGCATGCGGCTCGTTTCAGGCGTTCCTCCTGGGTAGGGTGCCTGTTTGGCGGGTGCTTGCTGTGTTCCAGGTATGGAGGGCGGGTCGGGCCAGAGGGGAGAGAACGGGGCCATAACCAACGGCAGGAATCCGGAGATCGCCGAAAAGCAAAGCAAGAGAGGAAAGCCAATGTCTTTGCCGGCGCTGGGGTCCGTTCCTGCGGCCGATCAGAACGGCGGCTCGAGGACGTCCGGCTCGGGCTCGGTCAATGGCTTGACTCGCCGTGCACGTGCCGGCTTCGGAGCTGCGGCTGGTCCGGTTTCCTCCGCGCTTGAGGTCGCATTCGAGCTCGAACGGCTCTTCGCGTCCATTTCGACATTCAATGTCGCCGTGGCGTCGAAGGAGGCGGTGACCGGGTTCCCCTCGGCATCCACGCCGGTCAAGAGCGCGACCGAGCGTTCGGCTCGCTCCAGCAGAGCGTAGCACCGGCTCAAGAGCCGCACGCCGGTCTCATACTTGGTCAGGGCCGTGGCTAGTTCCGGCTCCCCGCGCTCCAGCGACTCGACAATCTGCTCGAGCTGGCTCACCGCGGCCTCGAAGCGGAGTTCGGTTTCCTCGGGCATGGTTCACTCGTGGTCGAAACCAGTTCCGGCACGTCCCGGTTTACACCTCGGGTTGGGCGTCGGATGCCTAAAATACCCTTTCTTGTTCATCCGGCCAAGGGGCTGCTGCCATCGGGGAGTCTGGAGCAAGCACGGCCAAGGCGGCGTCGACCACCCCTGGGATGAGTCTTGTTGTTCCGGTGCCTGGGAATCAGCCTGGAATTGGGGAGATGGAAACAACCCGGCTGATCAGATGTCCGGAGGCCAGGCGGGTATGAATCAGGTCCTCGGGATGAACGTCGCGGTTTGAGCGGACGAGGGTCTTTTCGTCGGCCTGGAAAGTGAGGCTGTAACCGCGGGCAAGGACGGCCAGGGGGCTGAGGGCGTCGAGAGAGGCTGCCAGGCGGGTCAGTTGATGCCTGCGTGCGTCCAGATTCATCCGCACGGCGTGCTGAGCCAGTTTTGCAAGCTGGTCAAGTCGAGCACGAGCCTCGCGGAGCCTGGTCTGACTGATTTGGTGGATACGCTCTGCCAGGCGGTCGAGGTGCATGGCGACTTCGCGGCAATCGGGAACCGCCAGCTCGCCGGCCTCGCTGGGCGTCAGGGCGCGTCGGTCCGCGGCGAGGTCGGCCAACGTGACATCGATCTCGTGGCCCACGGCCGAGACAACCGGTAGGCGGGAGCCCGCAATCGCTCGTGCCACGATCTCTTCATTGAACGCCCAGAGGTCCTCGGCGGACCCTCCGCCACGGGCGATGATGATCAGCTCGGCGCCTCTGACCCGGTTGGCCAGGGCGATCGCGCTGGCAATCTCGGCACCGGCACCAGCACCTTGGACACGGGCCGGCGCGATCAGCACCTCGGCTGCGGTCCAACGGCGTCCGGTCACCTGGAGCAGATCGCGAACAGCAGCTCCGGTCGGGCTGGTGACAATCACGATTCGCCTTGGATAGCGGGGCAGCGGCCGTTTCCGGCCGGGATCGAAGAGGCCCTCCGCCGCCAGCCGGGCGTGGAGCTGGCGAAAGGCCAGCTCGAGAGCGCCAAGGCCGTCTGGTTCGAGATGGCGGACGACGACCTGGTAGTCTCCCCGAGGGGCATACACCGTCAATCGCCCCAGCACTCGCACGGCCAGGCCATCTGACGGATCGAAGGCCAGGCGGTGGGCATCACCCTTCCACATCACGGCGCGGATCGATGCGGCCTGGTCCCTGAGGCTGAAATAGACATGACCCGACTTGGGCCGCGCCAGGTTTGTGATCTCGCCATGCAAGGCGACATCCGCGAAGTCTGCTTCGAGGGTGTCCTTGATCCGCTGGGTGAGCGAGGAAACCGTCTCGAACCGGGTTCCAAGCGGATCGCTGCCGGGGCGAAACGAGAAGGCGCTTGACATCATACTGGCGGGTTCCGGGATCGAGGTTCGACACGAGTCCAAAGTTTTGCCCAGTCTACCGCGGCCTGTGGCCCATGAACAGGCGATGGACAGGCCGTCCTGCACGCCCGGCATCCTCAATGCGCAGACGCCGCATTCCGGCGGCTGGGACGCGTCCGGTTCGGGGCGTGAGATGCGCGCAAGGCCGGACAATCCGAGCTGGAAGGATGGAAACAGGGCCAGAGCAAGTGGGCGACGGCCTGAGCGGGCTCGGTGGCGATCCGGGCTTCGAGCTGTTTGAGATAATCAGCCACGGCCTCGCTCTCCTCGCCGGAGTGAACCTGGCCCACCGCCTCGAGCTCGAGCCGAAACCTGCCGCCGGGAAGATGAATGCAGAAGACATGGAAAACGGGTGCCCGGGTGAGGACGGCCAGCTCGGTCCAGATGGCCAAAAAGCGTTGTGCCTGGCCCAGCAGCCGGCCGGGCCGGGTATTGGGTCCTTGCCAGGGGATGTCGCCACAGAGGTAGAGCGCCAGGCCGTCGCGCAGAGCCGCCCGGGCGCGGATCAGGAGCTCGATCGCGTCCGCCGCCGGCAGGTCGCGGCGCAAGGACATCTCGGACTGGGCATAAGGGCCCTCGGCGTTCTCGAACCAGCGAGAGAGCTTGCGAGAGACGTGCCAGGGGCGCTGGACCAGGGCACGGACGGGCAGCCGCTTGCGGAACAGCCAGTGCAGCCCGGCGATGTAGGCCCCCAGGTGGCTGCCCACGAGGATGACGCCCACACCGGCCGCGAGCGCTCGCTCGAGGTGTTCGTACCCGAGGACTTCAAAGCGCTCGAAGACCGTCGCATCCGAACGGCTGTCGAGCGTGTAGTCACGGGCCAGGAACCTTGCCGTATTGGCCGCCAGGTCGGGCCAGAGGTCCTCGACCGGCCCGTCCAGGTCGAGAGCGTCGCGGACCTTCATCAAGCTATTCCGCAGCCGCGCTCTTCGCCCCGGCCAGACCAGCGTGAAGATCTGCCCCAGCCTGCGCAAAACCGCGTCGGACCGGCTCGGGCACAGGGTCCTGAGCAAGGGCAGGAAAAGCTCGTAGAACGCGAACTTCCAGCAGAAGATCCTGCGCAGGAGCCGATTCACGTTCGTGGCCCTTATTTTTGGTCCGCGGCCATGGCCCCCAGCCGCTGGTAGTCAACCTTGTCAGTCGAGGTGGCGGGAAGGCTGCTCATGAAGGTGATCGTGTCCGGAACCATGTAGTTCGGCAAGTAGACCGTGCAATGCCGCTTCATCGCGATGATCGAACGTTTCTGGTCGGGCTTGAGGGCCACGAAGGCGGCGATCGAGACGCCAGACTCGTCGGCCCGGGCCACCACGGCCGCACGGTCGACGCCGTCATGACGGTAGAGGGCCGATTCAATCTCACCCAGCTCGATCCTGTAGCCGCGCTTCTTGACCATGCGGTCGCGGCGTCCGTGAAACCGGTAGCAGCCAGCGCCGTCATCGACGACGAGGTCGCCGGTCCGGTACCATCGCAACTCTTCCGCGTCGATGAAGAAGGCCCGAGCCGTGAGCTCCGGCTGGCCGAAGTAGCCGCGCATGACTCCTGGTCCCGCGATCACCAGCTCACCGATTGCACCGGCGGGCACGTCCTGGCCCTCCTCGTCCACCACCCGGGCCCGCAGCGGGGGGCAGACCGTGCCGATCGGATAAGGCTCCGTCCGATCGTCGGGTATGGCGGCCGGAATGGGGTGCGCCGTGCAGACATTGGTCTCGGTCGGACCATACAGGTTCCAGAGCCGTGCGTCGGGCCATAGCTGCCTCAGCCTGCGCAACGGACCGACCGGAAAGACCTCGCCGGCGAAGAGCACCAGGCGAGGCGCAGCGAATCCCGGACGATCCAGGCGGCCGTGCCGCGTGAGCAAGGCCAGGATTGAAGGGGCCGAGTACCAGACGCTGATTCGCCCCGCCGCCAGGAACTCGCCCAGCAGTTCAGGCTCCTTGGCCAGGCTCTCGCCGATCAGGACCAGTGTTGCCGCGTTGCGGCAGGAGACGAAAAGATCGAAGACCGACAGGTCGAAATGAAACGGGGCATGGGACGAGAAGCGATCGTCATCGGCCCAGGGACCGAGCGTCTCCTGACACCAGTTCAGGAAGGTGAAAGCATTGGCATGCGACAGCATGACTCCCTTGGGCTGGCCCGTCGAACCCGAGGTGAAGAGGATGTAGGCCAGGTCATCAGGATCGCGGCAGGGAGCCAGGGGCGACGGCGCGTCGTCGGCCATGATCTCGGTCCAGTACGCATCGCCCGCGCCATTCCCCGCGGACGGAGTGCCATCGGGCTGAGGCGATCGGGCATCCGGCTCTTCTGTTTCCTCCAGAACGACGAGGGTCATTCGGGGCAGGGGGCCGGGGCCCCTCCAGGCGTCTCTCAGCGCGGCGGCAAGGGAGCTGTCGACGACAACCGCCTTGACTCCGGCCGCCGCGAAAATGCTGGCGGCGCGCAGGGCCGGCCCGGTGGGATCGACGGGCACGTAAGCGGCCCCAGAGCGAAGTATGCCGTGAATGGCCGTGACGGTCTGGAGGCTCTTGGGCAGCCACAGGCCCACCCGGTCGCCACGGCCCGCGCCCCAGCGCGCCAGACGTGTCGCCAGACGATCGGCACCGTGCCCCAGCGCCGCAAACGACAACGTCCGGCCGTGCTCATCAAGCACGGCCGTGTGATCGGGCCGCCGTGCGACAGCCTCGTCAAGCAGTCGGCTCAGGTGGAGTCCATCCATGGGCAACGTCCCGTAACAGTCCGGCTCGATTCCCAGAGCCGGGGGAAGGAGTGGGGTTGGCAAAAGCGCCGTCGGTTGCATTCTCATTCTGGCTCCGTCCTGACTTCCGTCCCGGCAGGGTCAGAACTCGCGCCGATGGGCGTGAAGACCGTCTTGCCGATGTCCTCGTTGCTCGTTCGCGCCTCGGGGAACAGCAATCGATAGCGTGGCTCGTCCTTCACCAGCGACCGGGCCAGCGCCAGGAACAGGCGCCGGTGCCCCAGGGCGTTGGGGTGATCATCCCAGGCCGCGATCTCGAGACTTGCCGGGTCGTATCGGTCGAAGGTATCGCTAAGGTCGTAGATCGGCAGGGCATGATGGCCGGCGACTGCCTTCAGCCGGGCAACCGACTCGGCCCGAGCCAGGGGCGCATCCGCCTTGCCGACGCGGGGAATGATCACGATCACCAGCGGTACTCCCGCGGCACGGCACGTACCGGCCAGCGCGCCGAGCGTCGCGTCGTAGAGCTCCCAATAGTGAGGCCGCAACCTGGTCTTGATCTGATCCTTGAAGACCAGCTTTCCTGCGCCGTCGACCTGGAACAGGTCGCGGCTGACCCCGGCCTGGTCGAACGTGGCCTTGACGAAGTCATAGGTCAGGTCGGCCTGGGTTCGCAGCGCGTCGCAGAGATGGATTTCCATCAGCCGCAGGTCGAGCATGGTCGCCGAGTAGATCACCAGGTCCGGGTGGAACGACATGGCCTTGCGGCGCAGCGTCTCGAGCCGCTGGAGCGGGCTATAGGCAGCGACCGCGAAATTGAGCACCTCGTAGCGCCGGCCCGAATCGATGCCCCGGCGCCGGCCGTGCCAGTTGAGCCATTCCTCGAGCTGGTGGCTGTAGGTTTCCTGAAAGGTCACGCCCCAGCCCATGTCCAGCGAGGCTCCGAGCAGGGCGATCCGGAAGGTTCCGGGTGGCTTCTCGAGCGAGACCTCCGCGCTGTGCATGCCGTGAGAGTTGGTAACGAACGGCTGGCCGAACAGCATCCGCTGCACGCCGGGCACGAGCTCGAACTGCAGGAAGTCGCCGGGCAACAAGCGCGACACGCCGGCGTCGTTGAATCGCACCCAGCCGTTGGGTTTGCCCATCAAGCGGAGTGCCAGCTCCCCGCGCGCTCCCTCGGGCCCGTCGCCGCCGCCGATCAATCCCTCGTAATACCCGGCGGCGTGCACCTCGCGCTCGGCTCGGTTCAGCTCCGGGGAGCGGGCCGAGGCAAGCACCGAGCAGAGGCCAGTCCACCGCTCGGGCCAGGGTATAACGGCCACGCCCAGGAGCAAGAGGCTCTGGAGCATGACGAGCCGGGCCGATGCCGCCGATGTCGCTGGATTTGTCGCCATCGCGATCCGGCTCCTTGTCAGACCCCGAGAAGTCCACGATGCATCATGTCCAGCCAGGCCGCCAGGCTGGGACTTGACCAGAGCGACCAGAGCAAGGCGATCGTGGTGAAGGTGGCCGCCGTCTTGAAACCGCGGATTGCCAGCAGGCGCATCTCGATCCAACTGGTCGCGGCGCCCGCGGCCCGGGTCCTGCTCCTGGCGGCGGGCCGGTTGCGGCTGCGTCGCGCGTCAAGCTGAACGTTGACCAGAACCAGCACACCCAGCACGCCCCAGAAAAGCGCGTCCGGCGCCGCGAGGCCCCATGTTCCCCTCAGCCAGAACGACTGGTACGCGTGCAGCGCCCAGGTGGCCAGAAACACCGTCACCGTCGCCACCGCAAGTGCGGCCGGCTGCGGCCACCGCTTGAGCCGGAATACCACAGGATTGAAGAAGAGCCGGACCATGAAATCTTTCCAGTAAATATTGATCCGTCGCCAGTAGTCCGTGAATCCGGTCGCCAGCAGGTACCAGTGATGGGTCTCGGGAAGCTGGTAGCCGAAGAGATGAAGCATGCCGCAGGCCATGTGGAACTGACCCGAGACCCGCAGGTAAAGCAGGTAGTTGCAGACCAGATAACCAGCCAGGCTCGCCGGGCCTTGAACCTCGGCCGCGGGAATCAACAGCTCGTGATAGATCAGCCGGTAGCAGAGCAGTTGAACCGTCCCGCGAAACATCATCTGGAGGCCGCGCCGCTGGATCGCATGGACGTCGTCGGCAAAGTAACCGCGCTGCAGCGTCCGGTAATCGACGACCGGAAAATGCATGAAGCAGAAGTTCGGCAGCAAGAAGAAGTAACCGGCCGTGTCAATCAGGGTCTCGGGAGCCCGGGCATGCTTGAGCTCATACAGGTAGATGAGGAGCCGGAACATGAACATCGTTGCAATTACCGGCCAGACGGTGGCCGGGACCACGGCGAAGAGCGACTGGCTGCGCGCACAGGCAAGCACCGCGGCCAGCGCGGCAAGGCAGCCAGCGCGGGCGCCCCACGAGACGGGCAGGAAGCAAATCCCGATCAGCAGGGCGGCGAGCCCCAGGACCACCGCTGCCACCTCGTTGCCGAACACCCAGAACAGACCAATCACCGAGACGGCCAGGAACAACGGTTTCTTCCAGCGATACGGGGCCAGGTAGTGGACCGGCAAGGCGGCGAGAGCCAGAGTCGCCAGGGCCAGGAAGGCTCGGCCCTCGATCTGATATCGTTTGAAGAGGGCCACCAGCAACCCGAGCTGGACCATCGATCGGAGGAACGGTAGCACCTGGCGGCGGCACGCTTCGGGTTCGCCCGGGTACAGCCCCCATTCACGTCGAGCCCCGGGAACTCCGACCGCCGTGCTTGTCTCGGCGGGAAGATACTGGCGGTGCGGTGCAAGCCTCTTTGTTACCGTGTCTCTGATCTCTGCACCCATGGACCGGCCCCTTCTCTGTTATCAGCAATCCCGGGCATCGAGGGCCGCGACGATCCGCGCTGTACGTGCTCAAGACCGTGATCGAGCAGTCGCGCGCTCAAACGACACCAGACGAAGCGGGATGATCTCAAGAACGGGCGCCGGGAATGACGGGTTCGCCGGAGATGGGTGGCCCCCGGTCGGCAAGAGTGCGGGGACCGGTTCTTCCGTGAACCGGTGAGTCCCCCGCTGCGGCCGCGTCATCCCTGATACGCCTGCAACTTCCGAGGAGCTAGCTGGACTTTCGGTTTATGAAACGTTGCCGAGGGTGGAGAATCCCACGCCGGGATCGACAGGAAGGGCGCACCGGCGTGCCTGTCGATCCTTCGACCTGAAGCCGCCATCGATCACTCACGGGCTCATGGTTCTGGGTCTCCTTTCCCATGACTCTGGCGATTTAACCGAGAGCGTCCGGGGCTGTCAACCCGACTGGCCGGTCGCCGCGTCGATTTCGTGAACAACACGCCTGTGGGCTAACGGCTTTACGAAAATTCGGGCGACACAAGTTTTCGATTCCGGCCACCAGGGGCGACTCCCCCCTTTCGGTCTGGCCAGACAGAGGCCACAAGTAGCCGCCGGTCAAGCTCGACGGTCCCTTCTCAGGGCCGTTTCATGATTCGAAGCGGGAGTGGCAGTCTATTGTGGGCCTTCCAGGCTGACGTCTTCGGGACCCACGTTGCAAGTGTTGCGAGACTTGCTCGCTCGGATGCTCTTGCCCGTGGCCTGGATCGAACGAAAAGAACGAGCTTGGGCCGCATTCGAGTTCGACGCAACGGTTGCCCGAGATCCACCAATCCTGCCCGAATCATCGACTTCGTCCGGCCGACTGTTATACTGGCCAATAACGGCTTGTTTCTTAATGCGATGGGCCACCAGAGCCTGGTGTGGTTTCCAGCCCCTCAGAGCGTCTATCAAGATCCGAGGAAGTATCATGAGGTTCAGGGAAACGACTCTTGGGCGTACCATCCATAGGCTGCCGGGAGGGGAGCATCTCCTAGGCTTTGGCCGGAAACTGGTAAGTCCCTATTGGGGGTTGCAATCATTCAAATCGAAACGGAGAACGATGCTCACCTTAAAGCGCAACGTTCGGGAAGCCTGCTCGAGAACCGGGATCAAGTACACGCCACTGTGGGGTTTCTGGCCTCTTTACCTCGAGCATCCCCCCGAGATGTGGTTCACGGCAAGGTTCTCCGATGGTGAAAAACTGAAGATCCACTTAACATACGAACGCGGCTACCAAGATATCGATGGTATGGCCCACCTTCCCCTATACAATCAATTCGTATCCCAGATTCTGCCTCGATCCGGTCTTCATCCCACCCAGAGCAGACGGATACTCGATTGTGCTTGCGGAAGCGGTTACGGCTCGAATTTCATTCAAGGGGAACTCAGGTGCCAGGTCGTGGGGGTCGATCTCGACCCGGAAGTGGTCAAGTACGCGGAAAAGCGTTATGCCTTCAACAATTCCTTGCTGAGCTACAGGCAAGCGGATGCCACGGATCTCGTTTTCCTGGTCAGTGGCTCCTTCGTTGCGATCGTTTCCATCGAGACGATCGAGCACATTCCTGATGATGCGAAGGTCGTGGCCGAGTTTCGTCGGATCCTCCAACCTGGAGGTATTTTATTCATATCAACACCTAATGCAACTCTCCGACCGAGTACGGTGATCAGCGAATTCCACGTGAGGGAGTATTCACGCAAGGAATTCGAAGATCTTCTCACGGGGAAGTTCGATTCGGTGGCTATCATCGAGCAAGCGGGTTACCTCCTGGCCACATGCCGAGCCTAGATGCGACCGTTTCACCGGCCTTTTTCGCGCTTTGAGCAAGTAAGGTCGGGGGGGCGACGTCGTGGTCTTTGACAACCTGGGGAATCCCCGCAGAATAGTCTCGGCATGATTCGAGTTTTCTGTTCTACTCCCCTCCGTTGTGGTTTCGGATTCGAGAACTGGTCCCAGGGAGGGGATGATGAAAGTTCTCACGGACGAG
>JBEKTN010000251.1:0-12733 GCA_049516015.1 Isosphaeraceae bacterium
TCGAAATCAAAGACCGGGGTCTGAGACCTCCGGGTAGTAGAAGGTACGTCTCATGATCGCACATATGAGATTCTGATATTTACTATAGTCGCGTAATATATTACGCTTGTTTTAGGGCTAGTCGGTGACGACAAGAACTGTAAATGGATTTATCGCTTTTCGGCCAATCCCGGGATGCCGAGAGGCGGCGTCCTGCCGCCCACCCGGTCTTGGCACCTGGGTCACCAACGCCACGAGCGAGGGGCCCAACTCGAAGATCCACACAATTAAACACACTATTATGGCTTCCGCAATCGGGAGCATCTGAAGACGGCCATTTTCTTTCACTGCGGCGGACTCAAACTCTACACAGTCCAGGGCTCGAAAATGGCGCTGATTCCCTGCTCGGTATCAGGAATCTCCATTCCCATCGATGCCAGGTCAATCTCGCGCAGTGTTTACACCAGCGGTGCTCTACCGGCATGGGTGGAAGTCTTTTGGATTCCTTCAAGGACGCACCAGCATGAGCCAGACGGGGCGATCGGTTTCAGGGCCGATTGCCCGTGCCGATAGGCTGACACGTCTGGGGCGATTCTACGCGGCCGGCCCGATGCAGGGCTTGCATGACTGGCACGACTACCGTTGCGTTCCTGTTTTTGATTATTTTTCGTTGCTTTCGATTGTTGCATGCTCACGATTTGATGGCTACGCAAATATAATCCAGAGAATGACTTACGCCAAGCGTTTTCGGTCGGTTTTTGCTCAGCAGGCATGATCCGGCCTCATCGTTTCATCGGGGTGCCTGACCGAGAGGCGATTCTCCAGCGTGAGCCGCGTCCACGCGGCTCTCAAGACCGCGATCTCCAGGCGCTGGACCTGGCCGCTCACGGTCGGGGCGACGGACATGATCGAGCGAATCCGTTTCGCGACCGGGTAGGGTACGTGCTGCAACGACCAGCGCACACGGCAGGGCTCGCATCCGGCCAGCAGGCGAGCGATCGTGCTCAGCCCCAGGCTCGCAAGCCGACGTCGCCTGCCCAGGCCCTCGGTTCCGCGCGATCCCTGGAGATCGCGCTGGGCCCACGCCTGGGGCCGCGCTTCTCCGGGCCCGAACTGATTTGAGAACCGGTCGTGAAACCACCGCTTGCGTTCGCCGTCAAGGGGCCGGCCGGCGACGATGCCGTCGGGATCTCCCGCCAGGGCAGCCTTGGCCTGTCCGGTGGCATGACTCAGGCGGTAGAGTTCCCGGGACGAAAGTGCCGCGAGCGCGACAATCACCGGCGGCTCGTCGGACCGAACGGGTTCTCCCCCGACCAGGCGCTCGGTCGAGAGGGAAAGAACCCAGCCGGCGACCGAGGGATCGGGATGGTGGCTCTCGACCGCTTCCCGGCCGATGCCCAGCCCGTCGCGCGCGGCTGCACTGGCCTGGGCGGGCCCGTGCAGTGCGATGAATCGCCGTACGGCCGGAGACTCATCCTGCAGCGCGCGGATCCACCAGGTCGAGTGGATCCGTCCCAGATCGGCACGGCACTGGGAACGATGGGAAAGTCGCAGGAGGTCGAGCGCATGCTCAGCGTCGTGTGGGCCGAGCTTACGCCTGGCATCGTCCAGGCGATCGTGCCACCGCGAATCCAGCCAGCGCCATGGGGAACGGTTCGACGCAGCAAGGCCGGGGAAGCCCCACGCCTCGAGGCAGAGCAGCAGCGCGAGATCGGCGTTCAGAACGGCGCATGGAGTGTCATTTGCCGGTTGATCCACGAGGCTTTCCTGGGTTCTCTGCATGAGGTCTGCCCCTCTTGAGCGGTTGCCGCTCAGGTCGCGGGGAAGTCCTTGACGAACCTGACCGAGCGGTCGGACTCGTCGATGGCGACATGGTCGAACCCGGCGATGCTCACCTCACTGGTCGGGTCTTCGGCGAGGATGGGAACCCTTCCCAGCCAGCCCGCGGCGTCGCGGAATTCCAGGACCAGCCGTTGGGCCGTGAGCGTGTACGTCAGGGTCGTGATGTGATCGCCCGGGTAGCCGCGCGCCCACTCGTCGGCCACACACCAGATTTCCTTGATGGCCCGGCTGATCTGCGCGACGGCTTCCAGGCTCAGCGCGGTGCGCCCGAACACCAGGCTGCGAAACTGTCCCATGCGGCGGAGGATCTCGCCGTCGTCGCTGTGGTCGAAGGAAACGCTGGCCTGGATCTCTCCCGAACGGCACAGGTTGGACCAGCGCACAGCCTGCTCGACCGCCTGGAAGATCCGGTCAGGTGTGTATGGCTTGGAGATGTAGTCATCGGCTCCGATGCAGAAGCTCTCGATCCGGTTCTCATCCGCGAGCCTGGCGGTGATGATGACCAGCGGGATCAAGCTCGTTCCCCGGGACGACTTGAGAATCTTGCAGATCTCGTAGCCATTGAGGTCGGGAAGCATCAGGTCCAGGAAGATGACGTCCGGCTGCGACTTGGCGACAAGATGCAGGGCTTCCATGCCGGTGTACGCTGACTCGGTGCGGTACCCCCGAAGTCGGAGCAGCATTCCCAGGAGCTTGTTGGCTTCGGGTTCGTCTTCGACGATCAGCGCTGTGGGCATCTGACGTCCTCGGGAAAAAGTCCAACGGGATCAGGAGATCGACTCCGAGCGGCCGGGCCGGGCCCACGCCCCGCAGGGGTGGGGTGGGTCGGCAATCCCGTGTCTAGGTCGATGCCTCCTGGTACGGTGCCAGGGACGGGGGCGAGGGATAGGACCCCTTTTCACCGGGAGTTCTCGCACGGCGAGGCAGGCGAACCGTGATCCGCGTGCCGCCGTCCGGAGCGCTCGCAGCCGAGATCTCACCGCCGTGCATCTCGACGAATTGCTTGCTGATGCTCAGGCCCAGGCCGAGCCCTCGCTTGCAAAAACCGAAGTCGCCCGAGGAATGCCGGCTGGGATCGAACTGGGTGAAGAACGGCTGGAACAGATGATTGAGGGCCTGCGGCTCGAGGCCGACGCCACGGTCGGCGACGCAAATCCGGGCCTCGTCGCCGTCCTCAAGCTCGGCGGACAGCTCGATGTGGCCCTGATCGGGCGTGAACTTGATGGCGTTGGTCAGCAGGTTGACGAGCACGGCGCTGATCTTGTCGGCATCGATCTCGAAGGTCCCCAGGTCTCCAGCCACGGCCAGGTGGAGGTGGAGTTGCCGTGCGTGGATGAACGGGCGGACCTGATCGACCACGTCCTGGATCAGGCCGCTCAGCTCGACCGGGCTGCGCTGGAGGGTGCGGCGGAAATCCTCGGCTCGCAGCAGTGTCAGCATGCTCGTGACCAGACGTGAAAGCTGCCGGCCGCTCGCCGTGATCTGCCGGAGAATCTCCCGCTCGTCGTCGGCAGGGTTCGGATTGGCCATCTTGAGCAGCTCCGTCAGGCCCAGCACCAGGGTGATCGGCGTGTTGAACTCGTGGCTGGCGACCTCGATGAAGGCCGTCTTGAGCTGACCGGCCCGCGCCAGCTCTTCGTTGGCGTGCAGCAGTTGGGTGTTGGCCGCCTGGAGCTCGGCGATCAACCGCTTCCGCTCGGCCAGCAGGTCATATTGTTCGGCGGCTTGGCGGATGATTCCCTCCAACTCCACGGTATCCCAAGGCTTGAGGATGTAGCGGAAGATGTGCCCTTCGTTGACAGCGTTGATCACGGCCTGGATGTCGGCATAGCCGGTGAACAGCATGCGGATGGCGTCGGGCTGAAGCCGGCGGGCCTGGCTGAGAAACGAATCGCCCTGCATCCCCGGCATCCGCTGGTCGGAGAGGATCAGTTGCACCTCGTTTGCGTCCAGCACCGAGACCGCCTGACCGCCGGACCCGGCGGTGAGCACCCTGTACGTACGGTGAAACTGGTGCCTCAGGCTCTCCAGGACGTCCACTTCATCATCGACGATCAGTAAAGTGTGCCGCCTCTGCTCCATCCGGTACGCTCCGCCCCCAAAAGCAAGGCTGCCTGACCCGGGTCGCTCGGTCCCAGGCCTCCGGCTCGTTTCATCCGGGTCGAATCATCGCCTGCTTATTGCTTTCCACCGCCATTCGAGTTTCGACCAGGCGTCCGACCTCGCCCCCATCGTTCCGGAATGTCGCGGCCCTTTGACTCACTCTCTTTCATCATACGGTTTTGGGGAAGATTATAGTTCAGAAATGTTGCCCGGGAATGGTTTTGCCTTCCTCCCTCTTATAAGGTTTACCCAGTTTGCGTGTCTTTGCCGGTTCCGATCACTTGCCTGATGTACTCACGATTCAAAGTGGCGCTTCCGGAAACTCAGGTGGTCGCGGCCGGTCCTTGGGTAAGTCGTGGAGCCGGTGAACTTCGGACTCGAGTGCGGAGAGGCGGTTTTTCAGTCCATCGATCTCGTCGAGCTGTTGCTCTCGCTCGCGAGCGATCGTCTCCAGCCGCTCGTATTCCGAGGCCGCTTGGCGTACAGCCATCTGGAGCTCTTCGGGTTGCCAGGGTTTGCGCACAAACTGAAAGATGTGGCCCTGGTTAATGGCCGCGATGACCGACTCGAGGTCAGCGAATCCCGTGAAAAGCATCCGGATTGCCTGCGGGTAACGCGCCTTGACCTTCGTGAGCAGCTCCACGCCGGAGATCAGGGGCATGCGCTGGTCCGACATCACGATGTGCACTTCCTCTTGTTGCATCAGCCGACATCCTTCCTCGGCACTGTGGGCCTTCAGGACACGGAACTCCCGGCGCAACAGGTCATGCACGGAGTCACAGACGTTGGGCTCATCGTCGACGATCAGGAGGCAGTGCTTGGTTCTGGCCATGATACTCGTCAGACCCTCCACGAGCGGACTCGACCGTGCTGGGGCGGCATGCAAATCCAGGGTGGACGTACCAGAAACACGGACCAGAGCCCAGCAACTGGCACTACGGCATTGGTAAACCCGGGCTCGGCCAACAAAAAGGGCGCCATTGGCCTTGTTCCGGAACGAAGGCGCTCTGGAACACACGATTGTATCACGCGGCTGGCGTCCGGTCATGCTGGACGGGGTAGGGGAATCGCGGAATTCGCCTGGGGCGGCTGACTGGACTGAGGGTGTTGCGGCAGCAGGATCCGAAAGCAGGCCCCCTCGCCCTTCCGGCTCTCGACCTCGATCCGGCCGCCATGGCCGGAAATGATGCCGTGACTGATCGCCAGTCCCAGCCCCGTGCCTTCGCCCACGGGCTTGGTCGTGAAGAAAGGATCGAACAGCCGCTCGCGATGTTCCGGGTCGATGCCGGGACCGTTGTCGCGCACGGCGATCTCGACCCAGGGGCCGATCAGGCGCCCCTCGACCTCGATTCGCCCGCCCTCCTGGCGGCCCGACCCCTCGATCGCCTGCAGTGCGTTGATGAGCAGATTGAGCAGAACCTGGCCGATCTGATCGGGCACGCACTCGATCCGCGTGACGCCGTGAATCTTGACCGAAACCTCGACGCGTTGATGTTTGAGCCGGCCGCTCATCATCTCCAGCGCGTTGTCCACCAGGTCCGCGAGCGAGAATGATTCCCACTTCGGGGGCGAGGTCCGGGCGAGCCCCCGCAGCTTCTCGACGATGCTGGCGACCCGCTTGACCCCCACCCGCGTGCGCTCGATCATCGGGTCAAGGTTGTCGCGGACGTACGGCCAGTCGATCTCTTCGGCGAGGTCGTCGATGCGCTGAAAGGACTGCTGTAGCGACAGCTCGAGCGATCTGCGGGCCCACTCGTAAAGCTGGACCATGTCAAGCAGGCCCCTCACCTCGCGCTGCAGCACGACCAGGTTGTTCAGCACGTAGGCCAGGGGATTGTTGATCTCGTGGGCGACGCCCGCGCTGAGCAGGCCGATGGAGGCGAGCTTGTCCGTGTGTGCGAGCATTGCGTGCATGCGCTGCCGCTCGGTCTGATCGCGGATCGAGCCTATGTACTGGGGCCGGCCGCTCATCTCCACGGCGCTCAGGGAGAGCTCCAGCGGGAACTCGGTGCCGTCCTGTCTGCGGCCGGTGAGCTCCACCGTCTTGCCCACGATCGGCGACAACCGGAGCGTCTGATCGCCAGGTTGTTTCGGGCGGCTGGACGCGACTGCTGGATCTTCCAGGTCACCGGCCAGATCCAGAGCGGCGACGGCGTTGCCACCGCTGGCCGCCTTGACCCCCACAGGCAGGATCCCGGAATCGGATCCGGGTTCTTCCTGTACCGGAAAGACACCTGGAATCAGTCGCTCCAGGGGCTGATCGAGAACCTGCCTGGACTCGTAGCCAAAGATCTTCTCAGCCGCCGGGTTGAACAGATTGATGCGGCCTTCTCCATCGGCCACCACGATGGCGTCGAGGCTTCCCTCGGCAAGCTGGCGATACCGCGCCTCGGACTCGGACAGCGCACGGTTCTTGAACTCCATCTCCTGAGCGTTCCGCATCTGGGCCGCGGCGAATTCACGCCGGGTTCGCTCCAGTGCCTTGCGTTCGGTGATATCGCGCAGGATGGCCAGCACGGCAACCTGGTTGTCAAACTGGATCGTCGAGGTCGTGACTTCCACCGGAATGATTCGACCGGTCTTGGTGCGGTGCAGACCCTCGCAGTTCAGCGTGCCCTCGCGGAGCTGCTGCCGCAGCCGTTCCTGAAAACCCGCGGCGAATTCGGGGACGTCAATCTGGCTGGTCGACATTCCCAGCAATTCCTCGCGCGAATAGCCGAGCTGCCGGCACGCAGCGGGATTGGCGTCGAGGATCCGCCCTTCCTGATCGTGCACGAAGACCGCATCGTGGATCCCATCGAACAGGGCCCTGGCGCGGCGCTCCGACTCGACCAGAGCGGTCTCGGTTTGCTTGCGTTTGGAGACATCCTGGAGAACGCTGCGCAGGCCCGCGATCCGACCATCCTCGCCACGGCGCTCGCGTTCCTGAATTTCAGCGACCAGGTCGCGCCCGTCGCGTGTCACCAGGACCTGCTGGTAAGGAACCAGGGGCCGGCTACCGGCCAGCTTCTCTTTGAGGCTCTGGCCGGCGAAGGCTCTCTCGGCAGGCGCGATGACCTCCAGAACGGACCTGCCGAGCAGTTCTTCCCTGTCGTAACCCAAGAGCTCGCAAGCTGTTCGATTGATGTTGACAATCCGGGCGTCAAGGTCGATCTCGTGATACCCAACTGGCGCCTCGTCGTAGAGCTCGCGATAACGCTGCTCGGAATTCCGCACGGCCTCCTCGGCCTTCACTCGAACGGAGATGTCGGTGATGAAGGCATAAAGGCCCTGGGGCTGGCCCGCGTCATCGCGGAAGACATCGATCATCAGCTCCACGGGAACCAAGCTTCCATCCTTGCGGCGATAATTCTTGCTAACCCGCTCATTCTTGCCTGTCGCCAGAACCTCGGACTGGTACCGACGCGTGTCGGCCAGCGACTGCGGCGCCGTGAGGTCCATGATCGACATGCCCAGAAGCTCGTCCCGCGAGTATCCGACGAGCTCACCGAACGCCTTGTTGGCCTGGATGATCCGCTTTTGCAGATCGACCATGGCGAAGGGCTGGGGACCGGTCTCCAGCAGGCGGCAGAGCCAACGGCTGCGGAATCCCCGGGAATCCTGCGGATCATTCAAGAGTTCCAGCCAGTCGTCCGCTGCGACCGTGGCCGGCTCCTGATGGTCGGAGACCGGCTGCTCAGGAGGCGGCTGGTCAGGGTTCGGAGAGGAATTCACGGCAGCCCCTCTCGGGCCGTGCGGCCCGTTTCGCCTTCTATCTCGTCAGTATAACCGGAGTGCAAACCCGGAGCGACGGCCCGTCGACGCCCGGAGATTTCCGGCTACTAACCTTACGCGGCCATGAGTGAGACGTCGTCGAATAGCTGGAAAACCATCACCCCGGCAAGGAAGTAGGTCAGGCTTTCCAGCCTGACCTACAATGTCTTTCGTTCGTGCCGGGGGCATGGCGTCATCAACGAGGCCGGTTGCTGGAACTACTTGGTTGGCATGACATTGGGGCCATCCACGTTTCCCAGGTACGAGAGAGTGGGTGGCCCCGTCCTCTCCCTTTTGCCTTTCAGGGTGCTCAACGCCTTTCGGCTTCACACAGGGGGGCAGAAGGCAGAAGGCAGAAGGCAAAAGATAAAAGGTAAAAGGCAAAAGCAGGAAGTGGGTGCTCAACGCCTTTCGGCTTCACACAGGGGGGCAGAAGGCAGAAGGCAAAAGGCAAAAGTGGGAAGTGGATGCTCATAAGGCATAAGGCAAAAGTAGGAAGTGGGTGCTCAACGCCTTTCGGCTTCACACAGGGGGGCGGAAGGCAAAAGGCAAAAGTAGGAAGTGGGTGCTCAACGCCTTTCGGCTTCATGGAGGTGGGCATCTTTTGCCTTTTGCCTTTTACCTTTTGCCTTTCAGGGTGTTGCTTCAGTCCGCAATCCAAAATCGAGAATCCAAAGTCCAAAATCGTGTGTCGGCCCTTCGGCGATCCTGACTGGGTCACGGACACGGCCTAGCGATTGGGGCTCGAATGCAGGGTTCGGCCCCGTGGAAGACCGAAGAAACAATCGTAGGCTTGCCACGTCTACTTGTACTCTCTGTGTTCTCAGATTTGGTTGCTGTCACCTTTCCACCTTTGGTTGCTGTCACCTTTCCACCTTGTCGCTTCCGCCACGAGACTGGGGAAAGAACGACATGCAGCATTGCGAATCCTAGCTTTCAGGGAGTCTTCAACTTTCTCAGGAGTTGGCCCACGATCTGGCTGAGCGACTCTTTCGACGTATCCAGGGCTCGGATACCAGCAAGCGCAGGACTGTGCCCCTGCACGGCCATGAAGTCCAGTTTGTGCCAGACAGGGAGAATTCGTCGGGTGCCCGTAGCGTCCTCCCCGGAGACAAGTCCGTCGAGTTCCCGTTGTGGCCATGTTTTCGCTTTTGCGAAGAAACTGGGCGATAGAACCACAACCCCGAACCTAGAACGGGACAGGCCTTCATCGACTTTTGCGCGGATGCTGTCCCCAACTTGAATCTCGTACTCATCGTACCAGACGCTTACCCCCACTTTAATCAGGGCTTGGGCCAGCGGCCGAACGAAGTCGTCTTTGTCTTCGCTTGCGTGAGAAATGAATATGTCGCGTTTGTTCATGATGCGGTTCTCCTCCTCCATCACAGCCAGGTAGTCCGGATTAGCCCTTACAAACCGCGTCTGAAGGTGTCGGTAGACTTGGTCTCCGACACCGCGAACCATCTTTACGAATTCGAGCTTGCCTCTAACCACCTCGGCGAAAGCCGGCGGTCTGTCGCCAAGCGATGCACTTTTCACGTAGTGTAAATGTACTCTTCCTGAGCCTTCTCTAAACCAAATTTCTCCCAGGCGTGAATCATCGCCCGAAGTTGCCTGACGAACCTTCGGGGAACATTTACTTTCTCGTTCACGGTCAGCCCCGTGACGCACTGGCGATAGGTGTTTCGGAATAGCCTGACCTTGTCAGGGTGTACAGCGAAGGTGTTTGCTTCAATCACGGCTCGGAGCTCGTCACCGACCACAGCGGAGCCACTTGACCCTTCGTAAGCCATCTCCCTGGGGAAAGCCCCCCTTTTCTTGGAAAACGTAATATCGTCGGCGTACCTTGTGTATTGGCAGTGGTGTCTCTTTGCCAGCTCTACCAGTTGCCGGTCAAGCTTTGCGCATATCATATTTGCGAGAATCGGCGAGGTTGGAGCACCTGGAGGCAGGTGTTTCTTGTGGCAACATACCTGAGCAAGAACGATTGAAGCCTGGTCCCTGGCACCTATTGCGGGGGACATAAAGAGCCCGCGCACCCGACCAAAATGAATTGATGGGAAGAAGTCTTTCAAATCTACATTCAACACCCATCGACGCCCGACGTGATAATTCGCATTACTGACGATGCTTCTCCCTGCTGTGAAGCCATGGACCACGTTACGGGGGCAGTAGATTTCGGAGAGCCTTTCGGCGAGTGTTCGCTGGAGCCGCTTTAGCTCGGGTCGTGGGGCGAAGATGACTCTCTCCCCGCCTCGTCGTTTTGCGATACGGAATTCCCTGTATCGCTCACTTTCCGGGCGAACATAAAGCAAGTAGACGAGTTGCTTGGTCGATGCTTCGAGAAGACGGGCCACATCGGCTCGCGTGGTCAATCCGGCGACTGGGTTAGCGGCTAAGGACATTCAAGTGGCCGCCTCACGGGTCCGAAAAGAGGGGTGGGGTCGGACTTAGGGCTTTTCTTTCCGAGCAGACGGCGAACAGCAGTCAGTCGGTGCCAGTGCCCGTTACCGGGCTGGGGGTTGAGCCGCGGCGGCGTAATCCCCGGAACATTCGCAAACAGGCGGCAGGAACGCCGCCTAAAAAGTAACCGCGAGTCCGACCCCCCTGCGAGGATTTTACCATTTCGCTTGCTGCTTTCCACCCATGACCGATATTCGTCCAGACGCTTGCGTGCATGCAAATGGCTCAAACGGGATCGACACCAAGTTTGCTCTCCTCTGTGAGTTCCGGGGACTCCATACTTAGGGCACTTGAAGGGCAAAACTCATAGCGTTTGAGTCAAGTTTGGAGGAACTGATGAGATTAACCAACAAAATCCCCCTCCCCAACTGCTGAGCTGCAGGGGTGCTTCAAGACGCGAGAGAAGCCAGATGATGAATCGTGCATGTGACGGCGGTTGCTCTTACAAGGGCGGTGTCCCGAAAACTCGGGAGCACAAGACGCGTCAAGCGCGTACCATCTTGCCGTGGCCCTTAACGGGATGCAGTCTTCATGAGCCGCTTCACTCGCTATGGTCATCAACTATTCTAACATGTCTCGTCGGTCTGAGGCGGAGCCTCGTTAGTTATGGTGTCCCCGGAACTATGCCTTTTCATCAAAATAGGCGTCATCGCATCTGAACATCTTCCGGTAGTCCTAAGTCGCGCAATGCGGCCTTGGCCGCCTCCACCTTAGCTTCGATGGCCGAGTCTCCTGGAGGGACCTCGAATTGGACCTGCAACTTCAAGCCTGGGGTGGTCGAGACCAGCGGTGAGAGGACTTTCGTGTAGAAGTTCATCCACTTCTGGGGTGGTACCGTGCCCTGCCAGGCGCATCCCTTTCCTGGTAGTGGCGGCGGCGCTGGCGCTGTCTGGACACTGATCGTGGCGGATCCCACGAACGAATCTGACCGAGCCTCGACGCGGAAACTCCCGAGCTGTTCGGCCGAGAATCGTCCCTCTTGGTCGATCGTTCCCCCGGTGGCTGACCAGGTCACAGGCGTGTCTTCTAAAGGGCTGCCGTGTTGGTCGTAACCGATAGCGGAGAACTTGACCGAATCACCCGGTTTGATGCTGGCGCTCGCTGGCGTGAGCTCGATTCGGGTCAAGCGCCGGGGTTCCTTATGTTCGATTGCATCTTTGGCCCTGAGCAGGACAAACTCGTCCGATATCTCGATGTCGCTCTCATCGGCTCCGGAACTTGGCTCGAAGACGAACGGCTCGTAACTGCCGCTCGCGGTCTTGCCCGCGTACGCAATCAGCTTCTGATTGACCCCATCGGCGATCGTCTTCTTGATGGCGTCCGGCTTCAATAATCGGGGCAAGGCGGGCGACGAGAAGAAAGCGTCGCGGGCGGCCTTGGTCGTCCACTCCTTGAGCGCAGGAGGCCAGTACTTGATCAGCTTGCTGGGGCCGACGGCCTGGGTGATTTCGTCCTGGGAGGTGAGGCGGTTGATAATCAGTTCCGTCAGTGAACCTGCTGCGCTGGAATGGATCAGCCCCAGGTCGATCCCCTGGAGGGTGTTGTCCTTGGCCAGTCGCTCGACGTTCTTGTAGGTCCGCCAAACCACTTCCTTGAGTTCCCGACCAGCCTTTTTTGTGTCGATTTCGAGCTGCTTTCGCTGTGTTTCATCAAGCCGCTTGGAGGTCTCCAAGTCCCCGCTGATGTCCTCATAAGCGAGCAGTCTTCTCGCTTCTTCCTGGAGAGCGGCGCTGGCCTGAGGGACGACGAAGATCAAGGCGCTTTTGAAGGTTCGCCCGGATTGGCCATACTCGCGGACGATCTGGTCCATCAGCTTATGTGTGGCCGGGTCGCCGTGAACTTGGTCGGGGGCCATGATCACAAGCGTCAAGGCGGCGTGATCGGGAACCTGGCCAGTCTTGTCGGGGAAGTAGACGCGATTCAGGGATGGGCCGGCCTTGAAGACCTCCTGGACGACCTGCTTGACCCTCTCATCGATGGCTGGCTTCGCGATGGTTGCCCGCCGATCGGTCAGCAGCTTGTTCAAGTTGGGAGTCAGACTGAACCAATAGCGGTTGTTGACGCTTTTCAGGTAGTAACAGCTTCCGCTCAGGCCATCGATAACGGTCTCGACGTTGGCGATGTCCAGGTCAGGCTCGGCCACGGCCAAGCGGATCTCGGGCAAGGTCGCCTCGGCTCGGGTTGTTCCTCCGTTCGACTCGAAGAGAACCACGGTCGCCACCTTCTGGTGAAGCCGTTGCTTCTTGATCCCGTTTGCGGCCTCACGGTCGAGCCTGATGGCGTGGGCCTCTTTCTTGCCGGCAATGTCGGTCGTGACCGGGCCTTCCAGGTCGTTGTTGCCGAGCTGCTCGAACATCGCGGCCCGGAAATAAGGGTCTTCAATCGGCGCGGTACCGAGGCCAATCAATGGATCAGCGTGCGCCCCTTTGAAGCCGTGGGAATAAGCCTGGGACACCCAGAGCGCCAGGAGCCGGAGCACGCCGCGCGTTTTCTGGAAGCGAGGCAAGCTTTGCCATTTCCGCTCGAAGACCGACAGCAGAGCGGGGTGGAACGGATAGGAGGCCAGGAACCGATCGTGAGCCGAATCGACGTC
>JBEKTN010000252.1:0-12690 GCA_049516015.1 Isosphaeraceae bacterium
AGGCGGCAGGCAGTCGGCCCACCGCGAAGCGGCTTCGTTCAAGAGCCTGTACCCGAAAGGCCGCAACGGCTTGCGGTGAGGCCATCGTCTGCGCAGGCCCTTCGGGTACAGGCTTCTTCCTTGTACAGGCTTCTTCCTTTCTACCGGACGCCCGTTCAGTACCGGTCAAAAGTGGGTCTTGTGCTTGACTGGCGGGACGTCGCCTCAGTCCTCTCAGGCCTGACTCCCCGCATCATCTAAGCAGGAACATCGGGCTGAGTCGAACGTCTCGATGGCGATCGAGCCCAGTTCCCCCCCCCAGTCCACGCAGGCATGGCGGACGGATTGCATGGTCAACCAATCCGATTGCGTGGACCATGTCGATCTTGCCGGATTTTCCGGATTCGGGTGAAGTGAGGCACTTATCCTGCCGATGACAGACTGTGGATCATTTCTTCTCTCCGGCCCCGACGCCCGTCTGCGCGCCAGGGTTGGATGGATCGGCAGGGTATGTATGCGGATTGGTCGATCCGGCAAGATGCCGGTCGGCGCGATCGGGTGCGACCCGCTCAAAGCGGAAAGGTGTTTGGGGGCTCATGCGCAAGGGACGGCGCGAGGTCCTGCTGGTGTTGGCCGTGTTCCTCGCCGGGACCATCGTTCGGGCCGCGCGCTACGAGAAAGGGAAACCGGCGGGATCGGAGGAGCTGGTCGGCATCACGGTCGAGCTGAGCTGGACGACGCCCGGCGCCGAGGCGCGGGGAGATCCTGGGGCAAAGGCGGTGCCCGCGCCCGAGTTGACTCTGGGAATGACCGAAGGCGTGGTGACGGAGGTCGTCTCCTGGCCCCCCGAAGCTTCGGCTCAGGATGCGATCCGAGCAAGCCAGAGTGCGGACGGCAACTGGCATTTCGGACCTGGTGGCGCGGGGCGCGTGCGTGCCCGGCTGGAGGTGACCTCCGGCGCGGATCTGCTCGTGCGTCGTGGAGAGAACCTGGTGCGGATCCCGGTCCTCGCGATCCTGGAACGGCCTCAGCACACTCCGTCCCAGTCCCCGATGACCGTCGCCGTCGAGCGGTTGCCCTGGGATTCGCTGATCGTGGATCTGGGCCAGGGGGCCGAGGACGGAATGGTGGCCCCCTCGGTGGCCGTGCCGGTGGTCGTCAAGTACAACATCGTCGCGCCCGATTCGGCCGAAGTGATGGTCCGGACAACAGCGGTTCTTAGACAGATCGGGGGCGACGAGGCACTCTGGCGGTACGACGAGCGCGAACAGGTTCCGGCCAATCGGCTCGACCCGCCGCCCCGGATCCTGACGGTGCCGGCGCCTGGAGTCGAGGGCAGCTATGTGCTGGAGATTCACGCGGCCTGGGAGCCTGCCGGGGCTCGCGACACAAGCGGCACGCGGCTGGGCCGCCTGATCCGCCGCCGCAAGGCATCGCCGGTGGCGAATTCGGCGACCAGGCGCGTGGTTCTGGCGGTGGTCTCGCCGAATGGACCAGGCGCTTCGCAAACCGCCTTCGCGGCCGTGGCGGACAGCCCGGGCCGCGAGACGGAGGTGGACTCGCTGGACCTGAATCGAATCCGGAGTGCGCGCGTCTCGGCCTGGGGTCGATCTCCGGTGTTGAAGCCGGGCGGGATCGTCTGGGGGTTGCCCGCCGAAGCGTTCCTCGATGCGGGGCGGAAGGAGCGGGAGCGCGACCGTCTGAGAAACTTGATCGGTCGCACGGCGGCCGAAGTCTCCAACCTTGGTCCGGCGGATGATTCGGGACTGGCGTGGTCGGCCGTCGGCCTGCGCGTCGCCCATCCCGACAAACCTCATCGCCTGACGGTGACGGTCGCCGGCGGAGACCCATCGGCTCTTGGTGTGGCGCTTGTCGATCCCGGTGCGGGAGGCAAGAGCCCCAGGGTTCTGCTTGATGCCTGTGTATCGGGCCCTCCCATTCTCAAGGACGGTCCGCTGGCCTCATTCTCATGGCTGGTCTGGCCTGGTTCCTCGGAACCGCAGCTCTTGCTCTTGAATCGCAACTCCTCGGGCTCGGTTCGCATGGGAAGCGTGAAGCTGGTCGAGCTGGACAAGGTGCCTGAATCGCCTCCGGTTCGGTTGCCGAAAACTCCCGCCACGCGGACGATGGGTCTGTACCTGACGGGATCACACCCGCTCGATCGGTTCGGCGGCGGGGGCGAAACCGGCTTGACAGACAACCTGGAAATTGCGCGGAAGCTTGTGAGTTATGTGTCATTCTGCAGCGCGTCGCTGGTCGTTCTGCCCGAGCGGCTTTCCGAGCGCCCTGGCCGTCGCGGCCTCAAGGGCCAGGCCGAAGAGAACTCGACGGGTCCCGATCAGCTCGATGTGGTGCTCCGATTACTGCACCGCCAGGGCAATAGCGCGTGGCTCGAGTTAAACCTGGAAGGCCAGGGAGGTCTGCCCGGTCTGCCACCGCCTGACTCGGCCGAGGCACTGCGGCAGGGACTGGTTCGAGTCGACCGCCAGGGCCTGGCCGACGGGCCGTCCTATCATCCCCTGCATCCCGCCGTCCGTCAGGCGCTCGAGCGCAGGGTGCAGCAGGCCCTGGCTCCGCGTCAGGGCGGGACCACGTTTTCCGGAATCCTGGTGCAGCTCGGTCCCGGGCCGACCTTGCTGGGAAACCCCGATACGGGGTTGGATGACGACACGTTCGCCCGGTTCGTCCATGACACGTTCGGCCCGGAAACCGCGGGCGAAATCCCCGGCCTGGGAACAGCCGACCCGAACCGCTTCGCCACTCGCTCGAAATACCTTTCCGGCGTCGGGCGGATGCCCTGGCTGATGTGGCGCTCGCGCGCCATCGCGGCCCTCTACAGCGAGCTTGACGAAGCGGCGCGGGCCGCAGCACCCGGCACGGTGCTGGCACTTTCGACACCGGTTCTGCATGGCAGCGCCGCGGGAACCGAGGCGCGACGCGTCGATATGGCCGGGCTGGCACCTAGCCAGGCATGGCGGAGCGTGGGTCTGGATCTCCAGGCCTGGCCCACGGGCCCGAATGTGCCGATCGTGCTCCGGGGAGTCGAGCTTTCGACAGATCCTCTGGCACACGACCTGGCCACCAGCCCCGACCTGGACGCCAAGATCGCGAGCCGCCCTTACCGCGGCATGCTTCTGACCATCGACCCCGAACCGGTGGATCCCGGACCGGGGCCTGGGTTCAGCGCAACGGCGGTCGAGGGGGGCGCTGATGCCGGAGCGGAATCCGATCGCGCCGCGGCAGCGGGCAAGCACGAACCCGCCGACACCCGCCGCGGGCCCGCGGAAAAGGTCGGTGGCAGCCTGGCCCTATCGGCCGTTCCTCTGGGCGATGGACTCACGGTGGACGAACCGCTGGGCCACGCCCTGGCGGCGCTCGATGCCCAGTGGGTGATCCTCGCGGTCCCGGCCATTGCCGGACATGAGGAGCGGCTGCGGAAATTCGCCTCCGTTCTCCGCGCCCTCCCCGCCTGGCAGGCTCAACCGTCGGTTGCAAGTGGAGATCAGAAGGACTACGGAATCGCCGTTCGGGCCCTCAGCGACCAGACGCAAACCTTCCTCGAGATTGCCAACGACACACCTTACCCGATCCGGCTGGCTGGCCTTCTGGATGCACCGGCCCCGGCAAGTGTCGAGGATCTCGGACGCAACCTCCGCCTCGTTCCCCAGGCCGCCACGGGGGGGCGGCAGCTCGTGATCGACTTGCTCCCCTACGGTGTCTCCGCGATTCGGGTCGGGGCACCCAGGGCACAGTTCTCGGACATCACTCCTTATCCCTCGGACGCCGTTCTGACCAGCATGGAAGCGCAGTACCGCGAGCTGTCCAACCAGCTCGCCCGGCTCAATCGCGGCTCGGGCAGCGGAATCGGCGAGCCGCCCAACCCGGGCTTCGAGCCTGAGCCGTTGGCGGCGGTTCAACCGGCTCATAACACGCCGGGAGACCCGGCCCGGTCGCCGGCTTCGGAGCAGTTGCCCGGGGGCTGGAAGCTCGAGGGAGAGAAGGATTGCTCGATCGCGATCGACGCCTCCAATCCCCACTCGGGCCAAGGCAGCCTGAAGGTCACCGCCCCCGTCGCGCCTGTATCCGTGTCCAGCGGAAGTTTTGTGCCCAACAGTGCCTCGAGCGTGATGATCCAGGCGTACTTCCGGACCGAGCCGCAGGACAGTCAGGTCCGGCTCTGGATCGAGGGCGAGGTCGGCGGTCTGCCTTACCTCCGCCGCTCCGAGTTCAAGGTGTCCTCCGCCTGGGAGCTCAGGGCCGTGCGCGCCGTCGATCTGCCGGCGGGCGGTCTGGACTCGGCGCGGCTAAGGTTCGAGATGTTGACGCCTGGGACGCTCTGGATCGATGATGTTCACGTGGTCGGGGAGGTCGCTCCCAAGGCGGTGCGCCTCAATGCTCAGCGAACGCTTCTGGCTGCGTTGCAGGCTTACCGCACGCAGCGCTATGGCGAGTTCGCCCGCCTGGCCGGCTCGCACTGGGCTCGGCATCCCGGCATCCTGGCCGTCAGCCGGGAAAAACGGCCCGCGGAACTGTCCGAGACGTCGGGATCCTCGCGGTCGGGACCAGCCGCGGCTTCTGCCCTTTCGCCTGATCGCAGGGTACGGTAAGATCGCCTCACCTGGTCAGGAGGATCGTATTCTCGCCCGCGGCACGGATCATGACTGGTCGAGCACGAGCGCTTGCGCCCTCGGTCCGGATAGCCCCAGGGAGAGGAGAACAAGGTAGGAGAGGAGGGGTCGGTGTTCGTCGCTTGCAGCACACTCTGCTTTGCGAGGGAGCCGCTGGAGAAGGCCCTTCGCCTGATCGCCGAACTGGAGTTTGACAAGTTCGAGCTGGCGATCGTCGAGGATGGCCAGCACCTTCGCCCATCCCTGGTGGGCGACGACCTCGAAGCCGCCCTGCAACAGGTTCGCAAAGGGCCGAGCCTGACGCCTTCCTCGATCCACCTCGACTTCGGCCCGGTGGATTGGAAAGACCAGGCCGTGCGCCGCCGGTTCGATGCGCACTGCCGGTTCGCCAAGGCGCTCAGTGTCGCCGTGCTCACCATGCCTTCCGCGCCGCTGGGAACGCCGCTGGAACAGGAGATCAAGCGACTCTCGTCGCTGGTGGACACCGCCCTGCGGGACGGCCTTGTTCCGACTCTCCTGACGGACTCCGGAACGCTCGCCGGCGATCCTCAGATCGCGGTCGAGCTTTGCAAGGCCATCCCCGGGCTGGGCCTCACGCTCGACCCCAGTCATGGCCTTCAAGGCCCTCACAAGGAAGTTGAGTTCGACCTGGTCTATCCTTATGTGCAGAACGTTCATCTGCGTGACACCGGCAATAAACCCGGCGAGTTCCAGGTTCGCGTCGGCCAGGGCCTGATCGAATATGCCCGGATCGTCACCCAGCTTCAGCGCTATGGCTACAATCGCGCGCTCACGGTCGCCATCATCGACCGCCCGGACAACCCCTTTGAACGCGAGGTCGAGGTCCGCAAGCTCAGGCTCTTGCTGGAAACCCTGATTTGACCCGAAGGTGCCGACCTTGTCCTCTCGCTGCGCTCACGATGCCGACTCTTCCATGCGGGAACTGACCTGGGAAAACGCCGCCGCGTACCTCCAAGAAACGGGACGAGTGCCCCCGGGTCATTCGATCCGGGTGCGCGAGCTACGCGGCGGGGCCTCGAACGTCGTCCTTCGGGTTGACCTGGAAGACCGGCCCTCCTTCGTGATCAAGCAGTGCCGCGAACGTCTGCGCGTGGCCATGGACTGGCGCGCGCGGCTCGAGCGGATCTGGGTCGAGCGCGTCGCGCTCGATGTGCTGGGGGCGTTGCTCCCGCCCGGCACCGTTCCCCAGGTTCACTTCGAGGATCGCCCCAACTACCTGTTCGCCATGACCTGCGCGCCGGACGATTCTGAGACCTGGAAGACCCATCTCATGGACGGCCAGGCGGATCCGCGGCTCGCCGGCCGCCTGGGGACCATCCTGGGGACCATCCACGCCGAGGCCCCGAATCATCCTCAGATGCGGGGAACGCTGGCGGACCTGGAGCGGATCGGCACAGGCCCGTGGCGGCCGGAGGGCCTGGTCCCACGCGCGATCGACCACGCGGCGGCGTGCGTTCTGGCCCGCGTCGATGGCAAGAGTCCCGTCGAGTATCTCGATCCGGCCGGGCAAGAGTTGGCGCGCCGGCTGGCCTTCGTGGCGCTTGAGACTCAGCCGCGAACGTGGGACGAGATGCTGAGGCTGTGGGAGCGACAACTCCACCATCAACGATGAAGTGACACGAGCGGGAAAGGCGAGGATCATGATCACCCTCAAAGAGCTGAGGGCCCGGCAGGTGCTCGACTCGCGCGGCCGGCCGACGGTCGAGGTGGACGCGATCGCGTCCACGGGCGCCATCGGCCGCGCCATCGTCCCCTCCGGAGCCAGCACGGGCTGCCACGAGGCCCATGAGCTGCGCGACGCCGAGAGCCCTCGCTATGGAGGCCTCGGCGTGATCCAGGCCGTCAACAACGTGACCTCGGTGATTGCCCCGGCCGTGATCGGCATGGAACTCGACGATCAACTCACCCTTGATTCAAAGCTGCTCGAGCTCGACGGCACGCCCAACAAAGGCCGCCTGGGCGCCAATGCGCTCTTGGGAGTCTCGCTGGCCGTCGCGCATGCCGCGGCCGCCGCGCGGAGCGAAGAGCTGTTCATCCACCTGAACCGGCTGTGGCGGGAACGGCTGGAGCCCGGCGAGCGCGAGCGGATCGCGTCAGCCCCAACTCTGCCCCTGCCGATGGTCAACATGATTTCCGGAGGTCTGCACGCCGGCCGCAATCTCGACATCCAGGACGTGCTGATCATCCCGGTCGGTGCGGCAAGCTACAGCCAGGCCCTCGAGATGAGCGTGGCCATGTACCGGGCCGTCGGCGGGGTGCTGGCCGAGCGCGGTCTGGAATCGGCACTCGTCGGCGACGAGGGGGGGTACGGTCCCAAGCTCCGCGACAATGAGCATGCCCTGGAGATTGTCGTCGATGCCATGCTCGCCTGCGGCCTCGAGCCAGGTCGCGACGTGGGGCTCGCCCTTGACATTGCCTCGAGCCATTTCTTCGACCCCGTGTCGGGCAGCTATCGCCTCACCACCGCCGGCACCCAGGCGCTTGACAGCAGCGCCATGATCGACATGCTCGCCGGCTGGGTCGAGCGTTATCCGATCCTCTCGATCGAGGACGGGCTGGCCGAGGACGACTGGGCCGGCTGGACCCGGCTGACCGAGGCGCTCGGTAGCAAGGTCCAGCTCATTGGCGACGACCTGTTCGCCACCCAGTCCGCGCGGCTGGCTCGAGGGATCGAAGACAAGGCCGCCAACGCGATCCTGATCAAGGTCAACCAGGTCGGGACCTTGAGCGAGACCCTCGATGCCTTGTACCTGGCCCGGCGGAACGGCTATCGTCCCCTGGTTTCGGCCCGTTCCGGCGAGACCGAGGACGCCACCATCGCCGACCTGGCCGTCGCCACCGCCGCCGGCCAGATCAAGATCGGCTCGGTAGCCCGCTCCGAACGGCTGGCCAAGTACAATCGATTGCTGCGGATTGAAGAAATGCTTGGATCCTCAGCACCCTTCGCCGGCCGCGATGTGGTTGGCGGCGGGACACCGTGAGCTGTCCCGAAGCCTCACCGCTTCTTCTGTTCGCCGAGCTTCTCCAGGATCGCGTCGAGCTTCTTTTCCATTTCGTTCAGGCGGCGCTCGACATCACGTGGGGCCGGGCCCCGGACTGCTGTGGGTCTGTTTTGCGTTTTTCTCTCGAAGTAAATACGGAACCTTTGATCAGGTTACGTTGTTCACGCCGCACCGGGCCGCGCGGCGGCTTCGGCGGGGGCAGGGCAGGTGGGAAGCAGAAGCGTGAACGTCGAGCCCTGGCCCAGGCGGCTCTCGGCGCGCAGGCGGCCGTGGTGGGCCTCGGCGATATCGCGGCAAACCGACAGGCCCAGGCCGGTGCCGCCGAGGCCCGAAGCGTCGGGGCCGGTCTTGGTCGAGAAGAAGGGCTCGAAAATGCGCCTCAGGTTCCCTGGCGCGATGCCGATGCCGTGATCGATCACGCTCAGCTCGGCAAGCCGGCCCGTCGCGTCGGGCGTCAGCCTCAGATTCACCACGCCGCCCTCGGGCATCGCCTGGCGAGCGTTGATCAGCAGGTTGATCAGAACCTGCTGGATCTGGGCGGGATTCACCCGCGCGAACGGCCGGCCCATGAGCTGGACCTCGAGCCGGACCTTGTTCCGCGCCAGGTCCTTGTTGATCAGCAGGACCACTTCTTTCACAAGCCGATGGAGATCGACGGGCACGCGATGATTGGGGTCGCGCCCGGGTCGCGACAGGCCGAGCATTCCACCCGTGATGGCCGCGGCGCGCTGGCCGGCGTCGAGGATCCGGGTCAAGGCCCGCTCGCGATAGGCCGGATCGGGATTGCGCAGTCCGAGCTTGGCGTAGTTGATGATCGGCGTCAGCGTGTTGTTCAGCTCGTGAAAGACGCCACCCGCCAGGACTCCCAGGCTGCTGATGCGCTGCAAGGCGACGACCTGACGCCGCATGGCCTCGAGCTCGTCACGACCGCTCTGTTCCTCCAGAGCGTTCGTCGGCTCCTGGAGCCGCCCTCGTACGACCGTCCCTGCGGTTGCAGCCGGCTGCGCCAGCACGGTGGGGGCGTAGGGTTCCGCTGCCTGGGTCTCGTCCGTGTTTGGCATGGTCTCCCCAGCCCTCTTGGCCCCACGTGATGGTTCCTCCTTCGTATCGGATCGATCGCCGGCCGGAATGAGCCCAACATCCCCGGTCCCGAAGTGACCGAGGTCGTACCTGGCAAACCAAGAAAGATGCGCCGAAGCAGCTTTATCGGCGCATGGTCTTCTTGCCTAACCGTCACCTTGTGACCGGTTGCCTCATTCTTCAGAATTCGCGAGAAAGGCGTAAGCTTCAGGATCTGGCAGGCCGGGCGAGAGAACCCAGGTTCGCTGTCCTCTCGCGTCGATCTGCGGGCCGCGTCTCACCGGATCCGCGTGTCGGTTTCGATCTTCGCCGACTCGTTCACCTTGGTCGTTCCGTCCCAGGGGATGACACGGATACCGTTGGGAAAGTTGACGCGGGGGATGGAGGAAAGGTTGTCGCTGATGAGTGGTGGGATAACCTTGCGGCCGTCGCTCCAGAAGCCGAGATGCGTGAAGCGTTCCGGGTCGCGAATGGCCTCATCGAACGTCTGGCCCGCGAAGGCCGTCTCGATGGCGACATCGGCGATCCGCCAGAAGCCGGCACGATCCAGTGCGTTCACTTCGCACAGGCTCATCTGAAAGACGCGGAAGACCCCCTCGCCGGTGTCGAGACGGCGGTTGGCCCCGGTCGGCGCGGTGTGCTCGGCGATGAGAGGGGGAAAGCCGTGGCGATCCGATCGAAAGAGCAGGAACCGCTTCCTTGACCGGGGAATTGCACCGGCCTGGGCGAAGATCTGTCGCCCGCGCAGGTCTCCCACCAGAAGGTCGTCCTCGCCAACGGCCACGAGCAGAAGGGTCGATGCGGGAATTCGATCGAGGTTCGGTTCCCGCGAGGGAAAGACCTCGCCGGGCATGAGGGCGGCAACGAGCTTGGGTTGAGGCAGTCCCGAGTGGGGGTTCGAGGCGACCGCGGCAATCTGGGCGGCCAGGTTTCCTCCCGCCGAGTGGCCGATGAAGGCGACACGGTCAAGATCAGGCCGAACGTGCTTCGCGCCGGCTTCCAGCACGCCGAGAGCGTCTCGGGCCGCGGCAATCGCGTTGGGCAAGAACTCCCTGGGGAGCGTGTCCAGGTCGTTTTGATAGCGTGGGAAGACCACGGTACGACCAGAACGAACGAGATGATCGATCCATGCTCCATAGAAGGCCGGATTGACGGCGAACCAGCCATGGAAGAACACAACGACTGGGGCGCGTTCCGGTTTCGGCTCGGCTGGCTCGAACAGCCAGTACGACCGCGGGCCTTCTCCCAGTTCGTACCGCATGACCATGTGATGTGGGTAAATCGGTCCCGCCTGCGCGGGTCGATCGCTGACGGCGGACCGGCAGACCTCATCCTCGCCCGCTCGTGCCCGGCTCATGAACGGCAGCATGGTCATGACCATCGCACCGGTCACCAAGCGGATAACGCGCCTCGTCTCAGCCGTCCATGGCGAGCCTGGCATGTCTCGGTGCCTCATTTCTCCTATCCGGAATTCATCCTTGAGAGCCAGCACAAATAGCGCATCTTTTCTGGCATGTCAAGGCCATGTCGAACGAATGGACCTCCCGGGCGTCCATTTGTTCATTGCTGATCTGGCCAGTGAGGCATCCTTTGAGAAGCTCGCCCGCTTCCGAGATGATCACGTTACGAACCTCCGGCGGATATCAGCCGGTCGCTCCGGGTTTCCTTGGCCTGTACAGCCTTGACAGCGCCCGAGAACCGCCAGAGACTGAGGCTTGTGCCTTTGACCTCAGGCGGCGAGACAGACCGATGGCACCCAGCGAACCAGCGCTTGTCCCAACCCAGCTCACCCCGGCCCCAGCGCCAGCCCCGGTTGCCCCCGCCGTTTCCTCCCGGTACGAGTTCAGCTACTCGGAAAACTCGATCATCGGCAATCTCGGCTCGAAGATGAGCTTTGTCGGGTTATTCATGCTGGGGATCGGTCTCTTCCTATTCGTCTCGGTGATCATCCGCTGGGTGCAAAGCCACCATCTGGAAGTGGCTCTGCTCTTCCTGACCCTGCTGTTGATCGTCGTAGGGATCTGGACCCATCGCGCTGGGCGGGAGTTCCGGAGAGTCGCCGAGACTCAGGGGAAGGACATTTCCCACTTGATGGGAGCGCTGGAAAACCTGCTCAAGCTTTACACGCTGCTCTACTTACTCTTCTTCATCGCTCTCGTGTTCGCCATCATTCAGCTCGGCGCTCATGGCCTCTACGGCTCCTGAGCGGCAGCCGGGGGGAACTGGCCAGGCGCGGCTGGGGCCGAACGTTCAATCCCAGGGGGCCAGCGGGATTGGCTCACCGCTCTCGACCGCGTGAAATGTCACGTTCAGGTTGGCGAGGTCGGCCACGGCGAAGGTTCGCGACGAGTCGATCACCGGCATGGAGACAACCGAGCCGGGGTTGACCACCAACCCGCCCTCCGGACTGCGATACCACATGGGCTGGTGCGTGTGGCCGACCACGAGCAGATCGCTGCCAAGCGCGTGGAGATAACGTCTGAGGACGGCGGGTGGGTGGGTGCGGCGGTTGACGAACTCCATGTCGCTGGAGGGCGACCCATGAACGACGACGCCGATCCGCGAGCCCGCCTCGATCAGAAAGTCAGCAGGCAGGCTCCCCAGGTATTCCAGGGTCTCGAGGCTGGGCTTTCCCCTGCCGAACTCATCCCCGGCACCCGGGCCCCGGCTCACGGCCCAGCGGTCGTGATTGCCGCGAACGGAGGGGATCTGTCGCTCCTTGACGAACGCGACGACCCGGTCGGGGAAAGGACCGTAGCCGACCAGGTCGCCGGCGCAGACAATCCGGTCCACCTTCATCGTGATCAGGTGGGCCCAGGCAAGCTCGAGGGCCACCGGGTCGCCGTGAATGTCGGAGATGAGCCCCAGCTTCATCGGTTGAACACCACTTGCCATGACCCCCATTCTGGCAATGGCGAAGGGACACATCAAGACAGGCTTTCCCACTCCCTTTCCACGTCCCGGACTGAGGACCAGGCCTTGCCCTGATCGTGAGGATGGCGACGGCCGCCATGGCTGCCAACGAGGTTTTGGCCCGATACTGTTGAATTAGCTATAACGCGCTTGGCCGAAGCAACTTCGGGCGCCCTCTCCCCTTGCGGGAGAGGGTTGGGGTGAGGGGGGCTGGGCACGACCAATCGCCTTGTCCCTAGGGTCGAGCTGACTGGTGCGACCCCTCTCCCTACCCTCTCCCGCAAGGGGAGAGGGCGAAATAACCAACTGCTTGCCATGACTTCACGCTTAATTCAACGGTATTAGCCGGTGGGGTCAGATCAGCCAAGGTCACCCGATACACGTGCGACTCTTCATCTGCCCGTCACCCGGAGAATCAAGGTCGTCCGAACGACGGAGTGGGGGAACCCCCGCCGCACGAAGCAGCTCGCTGCCTTCGGCTGCACTGGCCACCGGCCGCCGGCCACTCTGCCAAGCCGGTCGGCCATCGCGCGACCTCGGCTTTCTGGTCGTTTCCCCCTGGGAACTTTGGCTTTGTTTCCGCCCCTCCGCCCCGGGCGTTTCTGACTTAAGCTCTTGCGATTCCGGGCTTTGCTTCGATTCCAAATTGGCTTTCTTTGGCGCTTTTTGGGGCGTCGTCACGTTGTCAAGGAGGCACTGCCCGACGCCATCGCCCTGTCCCGGTTGGCCTGCCGCGTGCGCAGCTTCGTGGGACAAGATTCCATTCTTGTCGTTCGTCGAATCATCAATGACACGATTGGAATCGTGTCCCACGAACGGACCGGAGCTTCCCTCTGTCATCGGCTCTCTGCTCTGCCCTTCATCGCAGCCACTTGCCTCCACCTCGCACGGCTCATCCCCCATCGTCAGCTCGCCCCCCGCCACCTGGCATTCGTCATTTCCCATCTGGCATTCGTCATCTGCCATTTGGCATTTGCCATCCGCCTTTTCTGCTTTCCCATTCCCCGTTCCGAATTCCTCCTTCCGCATTTTTCGAAGGGTTTCGAGCGTTCGCAGCAGCTCTCGGT
>JBEKTN010000253.1:0-12690 GCA_049516015.1 Isosphaeraceae bacterium
TTCGGGCCCCTGCAGCCCATACCTCAAGTCCTTCTCCACGTCCGGATGGTGACGATTCAGGCTGTCACTGTCAAAATGGGCGAACCAGGATGAGTGACACTCAAGTGACCGGGAATTGCTGTTGCCTACCGGTCTTTGCCTCGGCGAGTTGTTTCAGAGGGTTCGTGCCAGGACAGCGACGATGACGCGCTTTGCCCCAGCTTGCTTAAGTGCTCGAGCCGCCGCGCCGCAGGTAGCGCCGGTGGTGAGGATGTCATCGACGAGCAGGATGGTTCGGCCCTTCAAGTCGGGGTCAAGCCGGGCGCGAAAGGCCTGCCGCATGGCATCCATCCGGTCCGAGGCGGTCTTGTGTGCCAGGCGATCGGTGGCCTTGATCCGGCGAAGGGGCTGGCGAACGCGAAGATCAAGGGAACGGGACAGGCCTTTGGCCAGAGCCTCGGCCTGGTTGTAACCGCGCTGTAGCCACCGCCACCAGTGCAGGGGAACTGGCACGATCCAGGCGTCGCGCGGCAGCCGGGCGAGTTCACTTTGCCGGGCGTCTGCGAGCAGGTTACCCAGCCAGGGGGCTAGCCAGGCATTGCGCTCGTGCTTCAGCCGCAGGCAGAGGTCGCGGATTGACTCCGCGTAGGGCCCCAGGGCCAGAGCCGCGTCAAATCCCAGCGAGTGACCCCGGCACTCGGCGCATCCTCGCCGCAGGTCGGCGTGAGGACCGACAGGCAAGGCGCAGCGGGGGCAGACCGAGGCACCAGCGGCGGCAGCGGCATCAAGTAGCCGGGCGCGGCAGGATGCGCAAAAGGGACCATGAAGCGCGCCTCCCTCTGTGCCGCAAAGCAGGCATATCCAAGGGAACACAAGGTCATCCACGGCCCAGGCGCAGCTAGCCAAGCCATGAGCAAGGATTTGACGCATCGAGCTCGAGAGCAGACGCATAAGGCTCATCTTTGGCGGGCAGCGCCCCCGGTTGTTAGCAGGGTTTTACATGGGCCCTTTTTCGGTCCCGCGCTCGCCCGCGGCCAGGTAAGGTCCAAGCCGCTCGCGCAGTTCGTTGCGGGCACGGGCCAGAAGCGATTTGATGGCGGCTGGCGACCGGCTCATCACCTCGCCAATCTCGGCGTAGCTCATGTCCTCGAACTTATTGAGCAAGACAGCCATCCTTTGATCTTCGCCGAGGATGTTGAGCGCTTCTCGAACGACCTCGGAGAGCTCGATTCGCCGCATCTGGGATGACGCGGTGGTTTCCCGCGAGGGAATCTGCTGGGCGAACGGCATGGCCGTCTGCGAGTCGTTACCAACCCCGCTTATGGGTATTGAGGGGTTGCGCCCCTTCCCCCGCAGGTGGTTTAACGCAAGGTTGTTGGCGATCGTGAACAGCCACGTTGAGAACTTGGCTCGCGGCCGATAGCCCTTGCGCGCCTTGTAAATCCGCAGGAAGACATCCTGGCTAAGGTCCTCCGCTTCCTCGAGGATGCCGACGAGATGATAGAGGATGCCGACGAGCCGATCCTGATACCGCTGGACCAAGGCTTCGAACGCGCCTGGGGTATCGTCCCGCACCTGGAGCATCAACCTGACGTTGGGGTCTCTCGCCTTCAGTTGCCGTTCCAGAACGTCGAGCTCGCCACGGCTCACAAGGAGGTTCTCCAGAATTTGACCACCATGGGGCGAGGTGAGCCGATTGCGAGGCCGACCGGAAATTGTGCTAGGAGTCCGGTGGAACGCACCTGGCTTGACCCGCCCGATGAGACGACGAGGTTTACCATACTCTATCGAAGTCCGCCATCAAGGAACATCTACCGTCATGGGGGAAGCCGGTTCAGGCACGGGTGGTGACACGCCGGGGTTGTCAAGGTGACGACGAAGCTGGCCGCAGGCGGCATCGATGGTCTGGCCCTTGGTCTTGCGAACCGTCACGCTCACACCCCGGTCGCGGAGGAGGGTCACAAACCGGCGGATCGCCTCGGGCTGAGGCCGCTCGAAGGGAAGGCCCGCCACGGGATTGTAGGGGATCAGGTTGACATGCGCCTTTCGCCCCTGAAGCCGCTCTGCCAGGGCCAGAGCATCCCGAAGCCGGTCGTTGATGTCATGCAGCAAGACATATTCATATGTCACCTGGCGGCCCGTTGTCTGGAAATAGAAATCGGCTGCCCGGAGCACGGCGCTCAGTCCGATCTTCTCGTTGACAGGCACCAGCTCATTGCGCAGCTCCTCGGTCGGTGCGTGGAGAGAGACTGCCAGGTGGTATTGCCGGTTGAGGGTGGCAAGTTTGCGAATCTTCTCCGGCAAGCCGACCGTCGAGATGGTAACCCGGCGCTGGCTCAGCCCTAAGCCCAGATCCGGCGCGGCCGAGCAGAGCCGGTCCAAAGCAGAAATCAGATTGTCAAGATTTGCCAGGCTCTCTCCCATACCCATGACGACAATATGCGTGACGGAGTCGCCGGGCGGTAGGAGGTTTCGCAGTCGGAGCACTTGTTCGACGATCTCGCCGGCGGTCAAGTTCCGCTGGACGCCTTTCAGACCGCTGGCGCAAAAGACGCAGCCCATGCCGCAGCCGACCTGAGTACTGATACAGACGGTACGCCGCCGATCTTCAGTCATCAGCACACACTCGATTCGCTGGCCATCGCGACATTCTAGTAGCAGCTTGTCTGTCCCGTCGGGCGAACGCCCATGAAAGGCGACATGGGTGCCAAAGACGGACCACTCGAGCGCGAGGTGTTGACGGAGCACCAAGGGTAAGTCCGACGTTGGCTCAAACGATTCGGCGCGGCGCTGGATCACCCACTCGAGGACTTGTCGCACACGATATCCGGGGTGACCTTGGCTCGCCATCCAGGCCAGTAACTCCTCGACCGTCGCCTCCAGAAGGAGACGCTTCGAGGAAAGCGGTAGTGGTTGTTCCTGGGTTGCGCCGGTGGCGGGTAGCATCTTATCCTCGTTTTCTGGACAGTACGCAATCCAGCTTATCATCATTCTAGAGGCAGGAGGCCCGGCGGCCAAGGTGAGGTAAGTACCAGAAGGCAGGGACGGCCGGCAAGCCTGGGCCGATTTGACCGCACTCTAGCCTTTCCTCTTGGCCGCTCCTATAATGCCGGATCGTACTCCGGGAGGATTTCCCTGGATTGTGAATGGAGCCCGAGGATGTTTCTATCTCATGGTGTCTCGTCATGTCTGCTGCCAATGATCTGATCGACAGGTGTCGCGTGCCGGAAGGTAAGAAAGTCCAGCTCAAGGATTATGACCCCGACTGGGCAGGCGACCCTGAAGTTCCGAAGAATGAGCGCAAGAGGGACGCCGAGCAGTCGCTCACCCAGGATGTTTCGGAGTTGGCCGAAGCCCAAGAGCGGCTCTACGCTACGGATTCCTGGTCGATCCTGATGATCTTTCAAGCGCTGGATGCCGCCGGCAAGGACGGCACCATCAAGCACGTGATGTCGGGAGTCAACCCCCAGGGCTGCCAGGTCTTCAGCTTCAAGAAGCCCTCGGCCGAGGATCTCGATCACAACTTCCTCTGGCGGTACACTCAGGCTCTACCCGAACGGGGACGGATCGGCATCTTCAACCGCTCTTATTACGAGGAGGTTTTGGTCGTCCGGGTGCACCCTGAGCTCATCAAGGCTGAGCGGATCCCCAACATCAAGATCGACGACGACTTCTGGGCTGACCGCTATGAAGACATCAATGCTTTGGAGCGGCACCTCACCCGCAACGGCACAGTAGTGCTCAAGTTCTTCCTGTACATCTCCAAGGACGAACAGCGTAAGCGATTTCTCAAGCGGCTTGAAGATCCCAGGAAACACTGGAAGTTCTCGGCGGCAGACCTCTTCGAGCGCGGCTTCTGGGACGACTACATGAAGGCCTACGAGGAGGCTCTCAGCGCGACGAGCACGAAATGGGCACCCTGGTACATTATTCCCGCCAATCACAAGTGGGTCACCCGCGGCCTGGTAGCTCAAATCGTTGCCTCGACAAGCGACAAGCTTGACCTCCGCTACCCCGAGGTAAGCCTCGACCAGGAGACCGAGATCGGACAGGCCAGAAAGCAGCTCGAGGCGGAGAGCTAATACGAGTGGACACCTCGCCGGAAAGTCGAGAGCGACCGGCAACCATGCGAGAACGCCCATGACGACCCTCATCTCCATCATACTTATCCTGCTGCTGAGTCAGTGAGCCGAAGCAATCGCCGCTCAGCAGACTAACCCACAGCCAACTCTGGCAAACGCCGGCTTCGAGTCCCCCGGCTGCTTGATGGCTGGGAGATCGTTACCTACAAGTCCACAAGGGCCGGCAATCATTGCGGGTCACTGCAAGCGAAGTATCGGACACAGCGCTGGGGCAGGAGGTTTGCTTGAATCCCGGCCGCTGGTATCGATTCACGGGCTGCGTCAAGACCGACAACTACCGGCTCTACAAGACGCCCACCTACCACGCCCAGAAACTCTACGCGACCTTGGCCGGCGACCGGACGCTGCGAATCGATGGTCCCCTGCCCGCCCAGGTTGTACTTGACCTCAGCGCCACACTGACTGCTCAAGAAGACGCGGTGGTCCTGTTTGCAGTCAACGACGGCCTTGAAGCGATTTCCCGAGCTCTGGATTTCTCCGCCTTCGGCTCAAGGGACCAGAAACTGGAGGTCTGGACACTTGCTGATAGGAAGCAGGCTGGCGAGCCTGATGTGACCAACAGTTTCGGCGAACCCGAGCGAATCACTTCCCGTCAATCGACTATCACCGTGCTCTCACCCCACTTCGTCTACCGGTTCCTACCACTCTCATTGAGTGTGCTCAAGTGGCGGGTTTCGAGTGGGAACTGAGAGAAATCTATCAATACGCCGCTACGGGCTCTCGCCCGGCACTCGCCGTCCACGGTGTCCAGGCCAGCACGACCTGCTCGATCGTGATGTCGGCTTTCTTGGGAGTAAGCTCGATGGCTTCCAGCGCCAGAGCATCGGGCCGGAGCATGGCCTCAAGTCTTTCAACCTCCGCCTGGAACTCGATTTCCAGGTTCGTGAAATCCTCCAGGGCTCGATCAAGCTCGGACTGGGCTGTACCAAGATCGCCGCTTTGCTGCATGGCCTTGCCGGCTGCCTTGGCGGCGGATGTGGCTTTCCCCACGTTTGTCTTGCTGATCGTCTTCTTGCCGAGAAACGCCCCAAGTATCGAGTTGCCAAACGCAACGGCGGCGTCCCACTTGGCCTTGCTCGCCTGGGCTTGTTCTCGATCCAACTTCCCGCGCGCCTTGCGGATGTCTTCCTGAAGCTTATTGCGCTTTGACGCATACTTGGCGCGGAGTTCCTCGTTTGCCCTGTCGCGAGCCTCGCGAGAGCTCTGCGAGAGCCGCAGCCGGAAGTCGCGCTGAGATTCCCCGGGCCGGGAATAGGCTTTGAAGTCCGGGTACGACCAGACGGTTAGCTTGCGCTCGCGATAAAGGTAGTTCTTCAGGCCCTTGGTGTATTCGGCATAAGACTTGGCCCGCGCTAGTGCGCCGGGTAAGGGACCGAACCGTGCCCCAAGCTCAGGTGTCTTGTTCAACTCGGGAACGTGATCGGTGTGTGCTTCGGCACCGTCCCAGATATCGGCCGGTAGCTCCTCAACGACAGGGCGCAGCAGCCCTAGCGTTTCCCAGTGGTCCATGCCGGTCTTCTTGTCGGCGTAATGGAGCCGTGCCACGCCCAGAATCGCGGCGCGGTAGAGCAGTACGGAGCCGGCGTCGAGTTGCTCACGGCAAGGGATGAAGAACTCGGGGACATCGGGCGGCACGACTGGTCGGCTACCAGCCGACGATACAGATGGAGCCAGACTGGATGTGAAGGGTGGTGTGCTTGCTGACTTTGGGGTAGCCATCGCAGCGCCGGCGGGTGAAGGCGAGGCCGGGTTGCGTATGAGCGTGGACTGAGCCGCCTTGCGTGGTGCCATTAGCGTCTGGATCTGTTCGCGGGTCAAGGGACCGCGCAGATACGAAAGTGCCCAGCGGGTCTGGAAAACAACCGGCTGGTCTGCGTAGACGTTGCTCATTAGGAAGACGCGGTTAGCCAGGCTGGAAAGGAGCTCGTCCATTTGCCGGCGATCGAAGGTATGTCCGGCCGCGTTCGCGGCTCCTTCTAGTCCCTCCAGCACGCGCTCCTTGTCGCGCTTGGTCTGCAACCGGCCCAGGAACCAAGTGCCGGCATTGGAGAGGCCCTTGTAGTCGAGGTCTACCGGGTTCTGAGTGGCCAGTACGATTCCAAGGCCAAACGCTCGTGCCTGTTTGAGTAGTGTAAGCATCGGAACCTTCGACGGCGGGTTGGCCGTAGGGGGAAAATAGCCGAAGATCTCGTCCATGTAGAGCACAGCCCGCAGGCTCGAGGTTCCCGGCTGGGTCCGGACCCAGGCCAAAACCTCATTCAGGAGAATAGAGATGAAGAACATGCGCTCGCTGTCCGACAGGTGCGCGATCGAGAGGATCGACAACCGCGGCTTGCCAGCAGGAGTATAGAGCAGGCTGCCAATGTCGAGCGCCTCTCCATCCATCCAGGCGGCGAACCCAGGCGAGGCGATCAAATTGTTCAGCTTCATCGCCAGGGCAAACCGCTCCCGGGCAGGATAGAACGTCTCCAGGTCGATCACCCCAACCTTGTCGAAGGGCGGCAACTGCACCGCATGAATGAAGCCCGCCATGTCAAGGTCGCGGCTAGCTCGCCAGCTCTGATCTAGCACGTTTGCAAGCAAGATATGTTCGCGGCTGGAAATGGGGTCTGCCTCGATCCCCAAGAGCGCTAGCAATCCTGAAACCGAGGAGGCAACCCTCTCACGGTACGCTTCTCCCTGACTGACCAAGGCCGGTAGCGGGGCCGCGAACGAGCGAAGGATCGTCAGCGGAAGTCCTGCACTGGAGCCGGGAGTGTAAATTGCCAGATCGGCAGATTCGCGGAATCGCGTGATCCGCGCGCCGTCCTGGCCCCAGGTAGCCAGGCCGTCTTGCCAAAGCTTGGCCGTCTGCTCAGCAAACTGTTCCCGCGCGAGTCCTTTCCGGTTCGCCTCCTCAGGATCAACCCAGGGTGCGAAGTCCTCGCCTCGCAGCTTGGGAAAGCTGAGCAGCAGATTCCCCAGATCTCCCTTAGGATCGATAGCGATCACCGGAATTCCGTCGATTGCCGCTTCCTCTAGCAACGACAGGCATAGACCCGTCTTGCCGCTGCCAGTCATCCCCACGCAGACCGCGTGCGTGGTCAGTTGCTTTGACTCGTAAAGCACAAGCCCCGAGGTGACTTTTCGCTGCTCGAGGTCATACTCCTTGCCCAGATAAAAGTACCCGAGTTTCTCGAAATCCTGATTCTTCATGGAACGTCTCTCGCAACCGCGCAATCGGCTTGATTCGCACGAGGTTGCAGAAGGGTTGCTCGGAGTTAAGAACGGTCTGAGCGAAGTCCACTGGGGTTGACTTCCAGCAATTCGTCCTTGGCATTCGTCTGGGCGGTGATGGTTGTCTCCGCAGCAATCGAGGATGCTTCCCCGTCCTCGCATTTCACCTTGACCCGTTCCTGGTAGTGGTCGATAAAGTGGGCGGAGATTCGGCTCTGGACGACTTCCCACAGATGATCGATCTGGCTGGCCTCGATCAGGCGATCCACAGCCGAGCCAGTCGATTCTTTAAGCATATCGAGCGCTGACGCCATAGCCGCCACGGCAGCCAGCAAGACTTCGCTCTGACAGTGGGCATACGTATTGGCGACTAGGCTGATCGACGGCAAGAGGGGCACGGGATCCTCGAAATTGACGTAGCGGAAAATCTTGCCCGCGAATTCCTGTTCAAATGCCCGCGCGGCTGCTTCGTTGCTGATCATCGGCGCGCCGAAGGTGACGACCTCATGCACCGTGATGAAGTTGCGCTGAAGACGCCAGGCCGCCAGAAGTGCCAGGGCACCTCCCAGGCTATGCCCGGTGACCCAGAGCGGACGGTCGTTTGATTCCATTGCCTCAGCCACTGTGACGAGCAATGGCTCCCAGATCTCGTGCAGCGCTTCCATGAAACCCCGATGAAAACGCGCCCCCACTCCAGCCGCGGCAAAATCCGTCCCAATCTGTCCCTCAGGTAGGATCAAGTAGTTGTTGGCGTTGGTGAGTAGCCAGTCCTTGAGCCCGTCCAGCGTGTTTGGTGCCTGAGAGCCGCGAAATGCCACAACCAGCACCTTGTCATTCTGCGCGACGTAGACTTGCGTGTTGCCAACGCTGATCAGCCTTGCCTCCAGCCCCAACTCATCATGAAATCTGTTGACTCCGCCCGGCGCGTCGAAATACGCCAGATTGCACGCTTGAGCCAGGAAGAGGGCGTTCCGAGCGTCGCCCAGTTTCGTAGCGTCCAGTACCATGGGCATTTCTGAGTTCCTTATCAATCGCGCCTGTCATCTGTTATCTTAATACCCGCCGCCCATCCTTGGCTTTCCGCCAGGCCTCAGCGGTTTCTCGGCTCACCTGGGTCCCGGCGAGGTCAAGCTGTTGTAATGACTCTTTCGTGGCCAGCTCTTCCTGAAAACCCTGGTCGGTGATCCTGGTATTCCGCAAATGTAATGCATTGAGTGCGGGCAAGTCCTTGAGGATTTTCAGGCCCGCATCGGTTACCTGTGTGTTATCGAGATCGAGGTCCTTCAGGGCGTTCATTCCCTTGAGCAGCTCAAGCGTCCGGTCCGTCACGTCGTGGTTTGCCATCTGCAGTACAGCGACGTCGTGCTTCGATCCCAGGAACGTGTAATCCTTACGGTCCCAGCCCGTGAGCGTGATGTGCCGCTGGCCATCAAAAATCTTTTCTCGAGGCCCAAGATCAATCGGCACCAGCAATCGGTATGCTGGGGGAAACCCGGTGACCATCAGGCCGATTCCGATCAGCATCAGGGGGGCAAGTCCCTTGCGCCAGTGCCGGAATGCACGCACGATGAGCCCAAGACACCCAACGGCGATCACCGCCAGACCGGCCAGGTTGATGTACAGGGCATAGCTATCCATCTTCGTCAACGTACCTCAACCAGAGTTTACATCGTGCCGACATTCCCTGTCTTCGCGTCGTTGAGCTACGTATCCCGGGACTCAGCGGTGCAGAGGCAACGTGCAGCTTATGTCCCGGAGGACATCCTCAATAGCGTGCAAGAGCTGGGCGATATCGGTCTCGAAGAGGCGGCCAATGGTACCGATCCGGAAGGTATCGACCCTGCACAGCTTGCCCGGATAGATAATCATACCACGGTTACTGAGACGGTGGTAAAACCCAGAGAACCGGAATGCTGGATTTGGGGGTGAATGAAATGCCGTGATGATGAAGCTCTGGATCGCGGCGTCGAGGAAGGGTGTAAACCCAAGACGTCGCATTCCGGCCAAGAGCATCCAGTGATTGGTGGCATAGCGGCGGCCCCGCGCAGCGACCCCGCCCTCCTGGTCCAGTTCTCGCAGCGCGTGGTCAAAGGCAAGAATCGCGTGAGTCGGCGGGGTGAATCGAAACTGGCCGTTGGCTTCGAACCCCAGGAGCTGATCCAGAAGGTCCAAGCTCAGGCTACGAGCATAGCCACTCGTTGCCTGCAAGGTAGTCCGGCGCGCAATGATGAAGCTAAAACCCGGCACACCCTCAAGACGCATCAAGATCGCCTCAAAACCGTCTCCAGCAGTCAGTTCGGCCAGCTTGAGCAGCGACTCGCGGACTCTCCGTACAATGGCGTTGAACTCGAAATGCCAGGACCCCGCATCGGGGATGGCCATAGCCAATGTGGTGGACATTGTTGCCATGGAAGTCCATGTACCGCCGTCCCTGCAGATCTTCGATCCAGATTCCCTCAGCGTGGTGAATTGCTGACAGGCACGGCGTGAACACCAATTGTCGCAGGAAAACCCGGGCATCGCGCTGGACTAGTGCGCGTGTCGGTTCATCGAGCTGGGTCTCGGACCAGGCGCGGCGGCGCGGTGAGAGATTGGTGTCTCCTTTAGCCTCCGCGAGTGCTTTCCTGGGCATCATCGCGCACTCCTTTCGATCGATGAGCTGGACGAGGATGGTCGATCCTCAAAGTCAGCGCGCTAAGATTAACCTCGGCAGTGCCAGTAGCGCGTTCGGTCACGAATTGGAACATGAACAGGGGCCGCAGAAAAGCCCCGAGAAGATGGCAAACACAGATTGGACGGCGATTCAACCTCGCAATGATGAGCCGGGTGGATCCGGCAACCGTAAGTGTTCCATTAACCGTCGGACATCGTTCCAGCCGCGTTGAGCTTCCTGGTCTTTGGGGGCCAGACGCAACGCTTCGGTGTACTGGCTGGCAGCCTCGGCGTACTTGCCTCCTCGAGTTAGAACATGACCGAGAAAGAGGTGTGTGGACGATTCCTCCGGATGGAGCCGGGCAATTGTCGCGTACTGGTCGGCAGCTTCGGTGTAACGGCCCGCTTGGAACAAGGCCTTGCCCAGCAGACCGCGAATGTAAATGTGATCGGGCCACCGCCAGCTCGCAATCCGCAACGTGGCGATAGCCTTGTCAAGCTCACCCTTTTGACTGAGCGCATTGGCCAGGTTGACGTGAGATTCCCCGCAGTCAGGTCGTAACCAAACAGCTTGCTTCAACTCGGCCACCGCAGCGTCAAAATCTCTATCTCTCGCCCGCCAGACGCCAAGGTTGTTATGCAGGTCGGCAATCTCGGCGCCTCCGTGCTGGATCGCGTACGTCCAGAGAGTACCTGAGTTCTCCCAGGTTTGGCACTGGCGCCAGGTTAAGACCATCAGGTAGGCCATCCAGGCTAACCCAATCGCCAAGCAGGCGACTTGTCGGGGGAGGTGCCGGCCGATCGTCAGATCGGCCCGAGCCCACCATTGCCAGAGTCCGCCGGCCATCAAAGCGACCCAGGGAGTCATAGCCAGATAGCTATATCGATCGCCGATCGCCTGGCGCCCATAGGTGACCAAGCCAGACGTAGGAGCCAGCAGGAGCAGATAAGCCAGCCAGGCAGCCAACCAGCCTGGGTAATGACGCCGATGGCGATAGAGACCGACACTGACCACAATCGTGACAAGCATGCTCAGCACGTACGGGGCCTGAGTCCAGTCCAGAGGCTCAGGCCGCATGGGAAACGCATGCAGGTTAGTCGGCCATAGGGTCTTGATCAAGTAAAACCAGACTGAGTAACAGGCAAGGGCCAGTCGGCCTATGATCCCGGTTTCTTCCACATTGACAAGGGTGCGGTCGGCTCGCTTGGCGGCCACAGCCAGCACGCCAAAGATCAAACTCAAGGCAACATACGGAAGCTTTTCCAGCCAGACACGCCACTGGAATCCTGCAGGTCCTGACCATTTACCGGAACCAAGCCGGCGCAAAGGGTAAACGTCGAGAACCAGTAACACGCCGGGCAACCCTAGCGATGCTGCCTTCGAGAGCAGCGATGTTGTAAACAGCGCAACCGAAATCGCAAGCCACCTGCTTCTGGATCGTGGCATTGGACTCTCACCAGCCCCGTGAGCCCAAAGGTAACACAGTACGCTCAGCATGGCGAACAGGGCACACGGTAAGTACGCCTGACCGGATGCCCAGGCAACCGGCTCGACGCGCAGGGGATGAACTGTAAACAGCACCGTCACCAAGCCCGAAAGTACAAAGCGGTCACGCCCGCGCGATTCCCGAGGTCCATTCGCGAGTTGACAGTAACCCAGCAGGCTGAAGGTGAGCACATACAAGACCACCGCGCAGGCCATGTGCAAGAACAGGCTCGCAAGGTGATAGCCGCGCGGATTCAGCCCTGATGTGACATATTCCACTTCGGCCAGTATCCACCCCAGGGGTTGATAGACCCCCATCCAAAAGGTCGTCCAAGCCCAGCAAATCTGTTTTGAGCCTAGCCCCTGATAAGCCAGGTTGCCGAGGAAGTTGTCCGTGTCGTCCCAGGCAACAAATTCGTTATCCAGGATCCCGGCAAATGCTACAAACGTAACCAGAGCTACCCGAAACGAAATTCGCCAGGCCAGTCCATGATCCCGGCCGTTTACCGCAGGTAGGTCTGACGGCGAGCACGAAATATCTTGTATATCTAGCGCGGGTCCGCGCTCAGATTCGAGGCTCATCACGAGGCCGTCGCCTTTGCAGGAACTCGGATCGATGGTTGAATCGATCCTCTTCCCCTTCTTTAGGACGAGTACGGCCCCGGGTCAAAACGCGGTCTAGCAATCACGTTGCCTGAACCACCATGGCCGATGAGTGGTCTTCAGTCTTCCTCGGGTCGGCAAGCTGATCATTAAATTAACCTCGTGGGCCGCCGCTTCTGGAGCACCACGATGGCGGAGCAGGTGTTCCCATTAAATTAACCTCGTGGGCCGCCGCTTCTGGAGCACCACGATGGCGGAGCAGGTGTTCCTGGATCGCCGCAGGGTTTGTCGCCGTGCTGTCGTCCAGGTCGAACATGACGGCGGCGGCGGAATGCCGGGTCTCGATCGGGAACCTCGACCGTGATCAACAGCCACCGCTGGAGGAAGGTTCAGAACTGCCCGGGAACCTTGCGCAGCAGCGCTACTGCCGCGATGACGACGATCAGCAATAGGCCTCCCGAAAAGAACGGGTTTTAATTCAGGACTTCAAGCAGCAATTCCCGGCTTGGGATTTTCGCCCTGAAAACACGCTTGTTTTGATCTCGCATTTCGCAAACTCATTGTGCATAATGCTTTCCCGAATTCCCTATCTTACCACTTGGGCCAATGGAG
>JBEKTN010000254.1:0-12489 GCA_049516015.1 Isosphaeraceae bacterium
CTGCGTGCAGGCGACTGTCTTTCGAGCCAGGATCTTTCGCTTCTCGTCCATGACGCAGATGGTGATAGACTTCTTGTGAAGGTCGACGCCGATGAAGTTCATTGTAGGGCTCCGGGTCTGGGGAAACTGGAAAATTGGGGAAAACGTCCTTAAAGTCTTCCTCAGGCTCAGGGGTTCTGCAAACCGTCGCGTCGACCTTTTCCTCCCTCTCATAGCTTCAATTCTCTGCCCGCGGGGTGGGGCGCGGTGCGAGAGAAGAGTAGCCAGGGCACGTGAACAGTGTCCAGTGGTCAGTGGCCAGTGAATGCGAAAAGAGGGAGATCACGCCTCACGCCTCACGCCTCACGCCTCACGCCTTAAGGGCGAAAGGGGCACGCGCGTTTCCTTGGTGCCAGAAAGTGGGTGGCCCTTTCGCGCCTAATTCGCCAATGGACATCGCCTCAAGGACGGCATGTCGCAAGACACCCTGCCAATCCTCAGCGATGATTAGTGGGCCGGATGGGGGCAAAACGCCCCGAAAAGGGGTCGAAAAGGCGGTTTTTTTAAAGTCTACCACTTGGATCATATCGGCGCAACTCCTGTGTCAGCATACAGTTAAGCTTACAGTTGCGTCCCACGAGAGTCAAGGAAGAATTAGACGTAAGTTCAAATTCTATATTAACTTGCGCCGAAAACCTAGCTCGCCAAACTTCTGCCAAAAACCGGAAAACGTAGCATCTCGTAGCATGTTGGCCCCCCGCCGCGTGGGGAGTGCTGTACCCAATTCAGCGCGCGGCATCAACGGCGGACCCCGACGATTCACTGAGGTAGCGCACAACCAACAATCTCTGCCGGTAGTTGGTTCGCGCAGGATCTCCTGACCCCCTGTAGTGTGCGACCCCAGTCCCCGACTGTCGACGCGTCACCTGGAGACCCACGGTCGGCCCAACGGCGGGGTCTGGAGACCCTCGCCGAACGGAACAGATTCGCAATGAGAAGAGTCGGGATCAAAGGGCGGTCAAGACCAACTATGCAGCATGCCAGGGTGAGGGACTCGAGGAGAACTCCGGGTCAGATGGCTCCCGCCTTCGCGGCCTCGATGGCACGGCCGGGAGAGCCCATCACGTTGTAGCCGCAATCGACGTGGAGGATTTCGCCGGTGATGCCGCTGGCCAGGTCAGAGAGCAGGAACATTCCGGAGGCGCCGACCTCCTCGCGGGTGATATTGCGGCCCAGGGGCGAAACGGCGGTGTATAGCCCGGCCAGATTGTCGTGATCGCCCACGGCAGAGGCGGCCAGGGTCTTCACCGGGCCGGCGGAAACGGCGTTGACCCGGATCTTCCTGGGGCCAAGATCATAAGCCAGGTACTTCACCGAGGCATCGAGCGCAGCCTTGGCCACGCCCATCAGGTTGTAGCCCGGGACCACGCGCTCGCCGCCGAAGTAAGTCAGCGTCAGTAGCGATCCGCCCTCGGGCATCACCTTCGCAGCCTGCCGCGCGACGGCGACCAGCGAGTACACACTGACATCCATCGCGGTCTTGAAACCCTCGCGGCTACAATTCACATAATTACATTTGATATCGTCGAGGGGGGCGAAAGCGATCGAGTGCAGCACGAAGTCGAGCGCGCCGAAAGTCTGGCCGGCCTGGTCGAAGGTGCGGACGATATCCTCGTCTTTCTGAACGTCACAAGCGACGAGCATTTTGGCCCCGATCGGTTCGACGAGCTTGCGGACCCGCCGCTCCATCTTCTCGCCGGGCAGGTGCGTGAACCCGATCTCCGCACCTTCTTCCAGAAGTTTCCGCGTGATAGCCCAGGCGATGCTGTAATCGTTGGCCACGCCCAGCACCATGCCCTTTTTCCCCGCGAACATACCCATCTGCGGCCCCTTTCGGCTCGTCGGCTCGGAAGATCCTTTACCCCAGGCTAATCGACCTGGGTTCTCAGTGCTGTAAAATAACCGGACGAATGGACCCGCTCAACCTCGACTTTCCCCGCGCTGGATTTGGGGTACGACTCGACCCCCTTTCCCTCGGGCCCAGCCTCACGGAGAGACAGCAGTGATGAATGGCGGATCAGGCGAACATGCCGGTAATGGGTCGGCTCTTCGGCGGCGGCTCAACAGGGTCGCCGGCTCGTGGAACCTGGAACTGACGTGCGAGAACCTGACCTGGCTGGCAGTGGCACTCGGGGTGATTCTACGGGTCTGGGAGTATCTCGAATTCCGCCCGCTTTACATGGACGAGAGCGCTCTGCTGGCGAACGTGCCCGGCCGCGCGATCTTCGATTTCCGCCACGTTCTCGAAGGGGACCAGATGGCCCCGCCGGGGTTCCTGGCCATCGAGCGGCTACTGGTCCAACCGCCGCTGGACGTCAGGGTGACGGGACGCCTCTTTCCGCTCCTTTGCGGGATTGCCTCGGTGTTCCTGATGCGCAGCGCCGCGCGGCGCTACCTCGACCGCCGCGCCGTGCCTCTCGCCATCGGACTTCTGGCACTGGGAGACCACCTGCTCTACTATTCGTCCGAGATCAAGCAATACTCCTGCGACCTGATGATGGCGCTGGCCGCGCTGCTGCTGGCCGCACCCCGACCGCCCGAGGAGCCGAGCGGCCGGCACTTCACGGCCCTGGCGATCTTCGGCTTGATCGCACCCTGGTTCTCATTCACGGTTGTGTTCGTTCTCGCCGGGGTGGGCCTGCACCTGCTTGTGACCGAGGCTCTTCGTAAAGACTGGCGAAAAGCCGCCATGACGACGGGCATCTGCCTGGGCTGGCTCATCAGCTTCGCCGGCTGCTTCCTGCTGTCACGGTCGATCATGAGCCGGCGCGACTTCCTCTGGGTCTGGTGGAACTTCGCGTTTCTTCCCCTGCCGCCCCGCTCGCTGGCTGACGCTTCCGTGCTGGCCGAGTCGATCGCCAACGTCTTCATCAATCCCGCGAGCATCCTCACGCCGCTGACTCTGCCTTACACGGCGGTTCTGGCCTCGATCCTGGCACTGATCGGCTGCCTGTCCCTGGGCAGGCGCTGGCCGGGTGGTCTCTTGCTGGTGATTTCCCCGCTCTTTCTTGCACTCGCGGCCTCAGGGCTGCATCAATATCCTTTTCACGGCCGGCTGCTGTTCGCTCTCGTGCCCACGTTTCTCTTGTTGCTGTCCGAGGGCGTGGCGGCCATCGGCGGTCGCTCGGGCTGGCTGGTGACGTTGAGCCTGGCCGGTTGCTTCTTGTACGGCGAGGCGGCCGAGGTTTTCTGGCACAAAGCTGTCCAGCAGCGGATGCGGCCGTTCGATACCCATGGAGACCTGAAAAACGATCTCCTCGATTACCTCGAACTCCAGCGCCATCCGCCACAGCGCCCGCGGAGCAGCCTGGTCCGCCCCGATCCCGAGAATCGCCCGATGCCATGAACGGCCGAACGGAATGACCGCGGCCCTTCTGTCGAGAAGCGGTACCCAAAGGCTAGAATCGATGACAGCCGGTGAGGAGCGAGTCTGCCATCCGGGCCCTCGCCAGGAAATGACCGGGATGGTGATCTTTGGCGGCATCCTGGCCCTGGCTGCGGGGCTGCGCGCATGGAAGCTGGGTCAGCTCAGTTTCTGGTACGACGAGATCGTGACCATGCGGCTGGCCACGGCGCCAACGCCCGCCGCGCTCTTCGATCGGCTGTTTCAGATCGACGCGACCCGCGCGCCGTTGCATCCGCTCTTGCTTCAGTGCTGGATCGCGCTGTTCGGCTCGTCCGAAGCCGCAGGCCGGTCTCTGAGCGTGGTTTGCGGGATCGTCACCGTCGGCCTGGTCTACTGGATCGGGCTCCTGGTTTTTGACAAAGCGACCGGCCTCTGGTCGGCCGGGCTGGCGGCGATCAGCCCGCCGCTTGTCTACTATTCTCGCGAGGCCAGGATGTACGCCTTGCTGGTGACGATCACCAGCCTGTGCTGGGGACTGCTCTTCTCGCTCCGGAATGCGTACTCCCATGGTAAGGCGATCGCCTACGCATTCTGTCTGGCCGCCCTGGTTTATTGTCATCCGCTGGGCCTGCTGATGGCCGCAACGCTGGGCCTGGGATCCTTCCTCTTCATCCGCGAGTTCTTTGGCGGCTGGCAGCGTTGGCTGGGGGTTCACCTGGCGGCGTTACTGCTGGCGGCGCCCTGGATCCGCCACTATTTCGACCACGATCCCGAGTTCCTCTCGGGCCGGTTGCCTTTGAAGTTTCTGATCGGGACGCCGATCGGGTTCATCGGTGGCAATTCCGTTGTTCTGCTCGGGCTCCTTATCCTGATTGGCTTCGGGCTCCTGCATCGCCGCGGGGTGTTCGCGCGATACTCGGATTGGTCCGGAACCGCGTGCCTGCTCCTCTGGCTCGTCGTGCCTCCGACGCTACTGTACGCGTATTCCCGGCTCGGGAGCCCCGTCTTCGGACCGTCCCGGTACACGCTCTACACCGCACCCGCCTACTTGATCCTGGTGGCGCAAGGTCTTGCCCGGCTGCCGAGATTCACCCGTGCCTGCGTTGCGGTCGCACTCGTTCCTTTGATCATGCTGGAACTGGGTGCAACGGTGTACGCGCCGGGACTGAAGGCCGATTGGAGGGCGTTCTCGACCGAGCTGGCGGCGCGGATGGCCCGGAGCCCCAGTACCGAGGTCACGGTGTTTGTGAAATCCTCGGACCCGCTCCGAAACAAGGAGATCCAGACCGCCCGCTATTATCTCCCCGAGCGCTGCCGGCTCGTCCCCCTGGAGGACGCGGTTGCCGCCAGACCAGGGAACGAGCCGGGCGGCGAAGTCTACGTGGCAGTCGGGACCAGGCAGGGAGTCGCCAGGTTGCCCCTGGCGGACCTGTTCGAACTCCGCGGCATGAGTGAGTTCGCGGGGCTCACGGTTTACCGGGTGGTTGTCGGTCCCCGCCGCGGTCCCCGCTCGGGTTCTCGAAGATCGGCAGCATCAGGGCATTCAGATCCTGATTGATCGCGCCGCGCGCTGCACCGAGGGCTTTCTCGGTCGTGGCTCCCAGCTTCAGGCTACGCTGCTTGAACTCGGGAGGAATTGTCCCCAGACCGAGCGCTTCCACCAAGGAAAAGGCCGACTGGACCTGGGGATCGGCGACAAGGTTGCGACCGGCCTCGGCAGGCAGATCGTCAGGGCGGACGGAGGCCGATCGCGTGACAAACGGAACCCACCGATCGCCACCGGCGCGGACCCACATGGTCGCCTCGACGGTCGTCTGGCTCATGTCGGCGGGGATGTCCAGCCGGGTGACGAGCGCCCCAACCCGGCCGCGGTCGGCGACCTTCTTGAGCGTCGAGACCAGGGGATCTTCCTTGCCTTGCTCAGGATCAAACAGCTTGGCCACTTCGGCAAGCGCTGACGACACGTTCAAGCCATCCAGGGGCTGTCCGGTTTTCAAATCGGCAAGAACCATGTTCTGGTAGCGGATGAAGCGGAGATCGGAATCGACGGCCAGCTCGGTCGCCGCGCGACGGCCCAACCAGGAAAGATCGGGCTCCGGAAAGAGCGGAAGCAGCCCCGCCAGGGAGGGCGTTTGGTCCCCGTTGACGGCGAAGCCGCGACCTTCGAGGGCGTCTTTCAGGTCGTCCAGCGGCATCGTTTCGACCTCGGGTAAACCGCAGAGCCAGCCGAGCTGGAGCAGCCGGGTGTTCGACGGGGGTTGCCGGACCAGGCCCCGGACGTCACTCCGGGAGAGATGGACGGGCAGGAGCAGTGTGCGCGTGATGACGGCCGGGTCGTCGAGGCGTTTCAGCTCCTGATCGATCCAGGCGACGATGCGGTCATCGGCCGGCGCGCTGGCCGCCCGCTCGCCCCTCCAGGCCCCCAGCCGCTCGCGGCGCTGGCGTGCCGCGAGCTTGGATCCGGCCTCGATCGCGCGGCTCCACTTGCCTGCCCAGGTCCTGACATGGCTCCCGGCCCAGTCGCGCCGCACCAGGAGCTCAACGGCTCCCCGCGGGCCCGTGCTCACCGCGGTCACGAGGCCCAGAACCACCGACCCATCACGGAGGGTGACGCGCTCGGTGGCAGCCGCGTGTGCCTTGTCCGCGGGCTTCTGCAACGCCATCAGCGATCCCGCCAGGATCAGCGTGCCACAGATCATGATGACCCTCGTCTCCATTACGGGATACACTGGAAGGGGTGCCACCCTGATTCTAGCGGTCCGCGAGCTGGAGGGAATCCCATCAAGCACTTGATTTTTCGTTCAAGAATCAAGCCGCATCCCAGATTCCGGCGCCAGCCGAAGAGACTCGTCCGTTGCGAAGGCCGTCATGATGATTGCTCTGGAGCCGCTCGGTGATCGGGCATTCCTGGCGCGTTTCGCCACCGAGCGCGAGGCCGCCCGGTGGGTCGTGGCTGTCCGCGCCGCGGGCCTGCGCGGGGTGACGGACGTCGTTCTGGCTTATCGCTCGGCGGCGGTTTTCGCCGACCCGGATGAGGCGGACCTGGACGCCCTGGAATCGCGGCTTGGCTCGCTGGAGGCCGGACCGGAAGCCGCGATCGAGGGCCGGCTCGTGGTGATTCCGGTCCTCTACGACGGTCTGGACCTTGAGCCGGTGGCCAGCAGGCTGGGACTGGGTTCCGCGGAGGTGATCGCGTTGCACACGGCCGCCGTTTACGATGTCTTCGCCATCGGTTTCTTGCAGGGTTTCCCCTACGCCGGCTACCTGCCTCAAGAGCTGAGCGGGCTGCCGCGGCGGGACGAACCCAGGCTCAAGGTGCCGGCCGGCTCGGTGGCGATCGCGGGGCGCCAGACCGGAATATATCCCCGCGAATCGCCCGGTGGGTGGCACCTGCTGGGCCGCACCCCGCTGCGGATCGCCGATGCTGAACAGGGGTTCTTCCCGATCCGGGCCGGCGACCGGATCCAGTTCCAGCCAATCGAGCTCAGGGAATTCGAGGCCAGGCGTGATGAGCAACTTGGAGTCGCGGACTGACTCGTCAGGGCGAGCCATCGACCTGAACGCGGACCTTGGCGAGGGTTGTAAGAGCGACCGGGATCTCTTGCAACGGGTATCGTCCGCAAGCATCTGCTGCGGTGCCCATGCCGGCGATCCCGCATCGATACGCCAGACGCTGCGGTCGGCGGCTGATTGTGCCGTCGTCATTGGCGCCCATCCCGGCTTCGCCGATCGGCAGGGGTTCGGCCGGCGCGAGCAGGCGGTCACGGCCGGAGAGGTCCAAGGTCTGATCCTGGAGCAGGTGCAAACGCTCCGGACCTTGGCATGCGAAGTGGGTTTGCCGGTTCGTTTTCTCAAGCCCCACGGCGCGCTTTACAACCAAGCTCAGTCTCAGGAGCCGGTCGCACGAGGCGTTCTCCTGGCGGCCCGGCGCCTCGATCTTCCCTTGCTGGGCCAGCCGGGCACGCTCCTGGAGCGACTGGCCAGGGAACAGGGCGTTTCTTACATCCCCGAGGGCTTTCCCGACCGCCGCTATCGCGCCCCAGACGCGCTTGTTCCCCGCACCGAGCCCGGTGCGGTCCTGCACGACCCGGGCGAGATCGAGTTTCAGGTCATCCGGCTGGTCGAGGAGGGACGGGTGGCAACTCTCTGCGTTCATGGCGATGAGCCAGAGGCGGTGGCGAATGCGGATCTCATCCGGCGAATCCTCGGCCGCAACGGGATCACGATCCGGAGCTTCCTGAACTGACGGCAGCGAGATCCCATGGGCTTGATGGTCATTGACTCTGGCTTCTGGACGACCGTGCAGGACCACGGGCGAGTCGGCTACCGTGAGTGGGGTGTGCCGGCCGGTGGGGCATTCGACCGCAGCGCGGCCGACCTGGCCAATGCCCTGGTGGGCAACGGACCGGAATGCGCGGTCCTGGAGCTGACGTTGCGAGGCGGTATCTTCGAGGCACTGGGAAGCGTGGGGATCGCGCTGGCCGGAGCGCCGATCGAGGCATCGGTCGTCGCCACGGACGGCAGTCCGCGTCGGGTCCGAATGCCGTCGAGCTGCTCGCTTCATGCCGGTGAGCGCCTGGTGCTGGGTCGAACGCTCGAGGGTGCGAGAACCTACCTGGCGGTCCGGGGAGGATTCCAGACGCCCTTGCGGCTGGGTAGCCGCTCGACCGAGCAGCCGTTGCGGCGTGGCGATTTCCTGCTCGCCACGGCTGCCACCCTACCCACCCGTCATCCCAGCGAGCCAACCTGGAGCAATCCCGCGGCCCAGCCCTTCCGGATCATCGAGGGTCCGGAAGGCAGGGCCTTGATCGCCTCCGACTTCTGGATGCAGGGCCGCTTTCGCGTCGGATCACGGAGCAACCGCATGGGTTTGCGCCTGGAGGGGCCTGCCCTTGAATTGAAGTCGCAGCCCGATCGGCTGTCCGCACCCGTGGCCCCGGGCGCCATCCAGGTCGCCGGGGGACAGCTCATCATCCTGGGCGTGGCTTGCGGGACCATGGGCGGTTACCCTCATGTCGCGCACGTCATTTCGGCCGATCTCGACCGCGTGGGCCAGCTCGCCCCCGGCGACCAGATCCAGTTCCGTCCCGTGGCCCTTGACTCGGCCCGGAAGCTGGATGTCGCGGCACGACTGGCACACCGTGCGCTCCTTGTCCGGGTCGCGAGCCTGGCAAGAGACCTTTGAGTCTGCCATGACACAATTCACCGTTCGGTTGGTCGAGCGCAGCGAGGCCCAGCGCCCCACCAGGTCGCTCGAGTTTGACCTTGCCCGATTTGCCGGGTTGAGGTAAATCGATGCTTCGAACACATCCTGTCTCATGTCGTGGTTCCGGTGTAGTCCGGAACACGGGGTTGCAGAATCTCGGCCTTTGAATCCGAGGGTTGCTCGATGTCGCGTGGTCGCGAAGCGCGGCACACCGCCATGGTGCTGGCGTGCGTCGCTCTCATGGCTGTTTTGGCCGGTTGCCGCCGCTCTCCGTTTCAGAGGCTGGCAGACGGAACGGCTCCCGAGTCGTCCCCGGCCGCCGCACAGTCCGAGATCCCCCAGTTGCTTCCCGTTCCCGAAAACCGGTCAGGAACCGTGGCCGCGCCGGTTCCCCCCGAAAAGGGGCCGGGAACCGAACCAATGACAGTGCCGGTCGCTCCGGCGCCCACACCGCTTCTGGATGCCGCGCTCAAGCACGCGGAAGCGGTCGAGCAGACCCACCGCCAGGCGATCGCGGCCCGTGAGCTGCCGTCTTCCAGCGCAGTGGCGAGCCAGCCGGACATGCCCTGCAAGGTGATGGCCGCGGGGACCAGAACGTCCGCGAAAGACGATAAGGAGCCGGTGCGGACCTTCAAGCTTTCCGGACAGGCGCCTGTATCGACGCCTCCGGGCGCGGGGTCGAAGTCCAGGTCGGAGCCGCCAAGGACCACTGCCCCTCTTTCGGACCCGGCCAGTCGGTCGGGTTCAGGAGACGTCGCAACGGTGCCGCCGGTTCGCGCCCAGGTGGTCGACTGGCTGGCCAGCGAGGCGGCGAAGCCCGCGAACCAGGCCCTGTTCCAGCGTGCCGTGAACACGATCGTCGACGCCGTCAAGAACTCCGTGAAGGACGACTCCACCCGCTCCGCCGACATCCGTTCCGCGGTGCTTGCTCTCGAAGATCGGGTGCCGCTGGGTGTCTCCGACCTGCGGCTCTGTCGCAAGGTGAGCGGGTTTGGATCGTTCGAGCCGTTGCCGGCTTCCGCCGTGAGGTCGGGACAGCCTTTTCTTATCTATTGCGAGCTGACCGGATTGCGTTACCAGGCCAGGGACACGAGCTTCGTCTCCCGGCTGTCGTCGCGGGTCGAGCTCATCTCGGCCGGAGATGGCGCCAAGGTCTGGGAGCAGTCGCTGGGCGAGGCCGAGGATCAGTGCCGCCGCCGCCGCCGCGACAATTACGTCAATTACCGGATCACCCTACCCCAGACCCTACCTGCCGGCGACTATCGTCTCCGCCTGACACAGACCGATCTGGTCGCCAACCGTTCGGCCTCGTCCGAACTACCCCTGACCATCACGCGCTGAGCCGCATCGGCCTCATCAGACAGCACGACTACGAAGCCAATAGAGCGGACGGGACCACCTACTCTCTGGTACCTGGGAAACGTGGATGGCCCCAACGTCCTGGGAAACGTGGATGGCCCCACGTCCCTTCGGGAAACGTGGATGGCCCCAACGTCCTGCCTGGGAAACGTGGATGGCCCCATCGTCCTGCCAGTTCTATCCCCTCGCATTCACCGACCACTGGCCGCTCGTTCGGCGAGGGTCTCCTGTATAGGCATGGTGAACGTTGTACCATCGTACCTGACGTGAGCTGGTTTCACACACTGTTCACGCAAAGAAGTTTGTCGGCTGTAGTCAGTCCCTCATCAGCCTGGGTTTTTGATCGACTTACGCTTAAGGCGTCTGGCGATTAAAAACGGGGTTGAACAAGGTCATGGGACGCAATCTAATCGCTTGGGTATGAAAGACTTGTGGCCATCGGCAAGCCGATTCTGGCACCTGATCAAGCCAGGGTTAAAACGGTCAAAAACCCAGATCCTGACTCTTTCCGACCCCAAAATCAGGGGTCAAGACCCCAAAACCCTCAGCAAACGCGCCCACAACCCCCTGTTGAAAGAGGCTGGGCTGACCAAGCCGACAGCCGCCCACCCCTCCGGGGGCGCCCGGTGGCTGGGGGGGCGACTGGTACGTCTGGCATGCCCCTGACGGCCTCAGGGCGAGAGCGGCCACCGGACTCGGATGCGTGCAAGCAGGCGCCCAGAAGTTGGGTATCCTGGAGGCAAGTTACGCCTCCGCGATAATCGGCGTTGTTGACCGCCCCCTCTTTCGGCGGGGAGGTACAACACAGCCTAAGGGCTTGATCAGTACGGCGTGGGCGTCGATCTCCACTGAAGTTTGGATCGAATCCGCATCCTGGTTCCAGACGGCCCGGAACTCGGAACGCTCGAGGAGCCGGCGATGCAAGTGCATGTATATACACTCTCGTTCGGTTCGCTGTGCGCCCACCGCTCAGTAAACCCTCGAGGCAATGCATCGGCCTATACCCCGGCAAAACCGGAAACGGTAGCGACTGTAGCCGATCGGGGAATCAGCGCCGGTTTTGAGCAAGATAAGGGCGCCACTGAGGCGGGACAACCGTATCCGGGAATGTAGGCGCGCACACCCACGTCGCTCGGCACGCTGCAAAGTGCGCGAAGTCAAGTCAATCTCGGTATGTGGCGTGGCCGAGCTTGGCGCGGACGGGCCGGCCAGGCGTTCAAGCTGGGTGTGCCGGACGTGGCGGACGGAACCACCGCCAGGTTCATTCGCCGCGGGCTGTCGCGGGCCGCAACAGGATGGCCAGGCTGCCAAGACGAAGCTCCTGACGCGGAGCTGCTTGCGGTTCTGGACCAGGGCCTGGGGCCAACGCGAGCTCGCTGATGAATGAACCGGCCGCTTGAAAAGCCCCACTCGATTGCAGGGCTTGTTCAAGGGTGGGCTGGACATCCCTTCCACTCACGTCCAATTCAGCTCACTTCGCAGGGAACACCCGATCTGGACGTTGGACGCGCCGTATCTGGTCACGCACCGGGCAAGAGCGAATCGCTGTGTTTGCTGATAGCTCTCTCCTTCTTGAAGAAGCGCCGCCCGTGGTTCATCGGCTGGTCGAACAACGCCCTGGCCACAGGGCCGTTCCTCTCAGGGATGGTCGGCCGTTTCCTAAAGCCCCAGTTTCGTGCTCAGCACGAACGGCTCGGCTTCTCGACGGCACGAAACCATGTCAGGCGACCTCTGTGCCTCGCGCTTGTTGATCAGCCAATGGCCCAACTCCACGGGTGCGAAACGCGGTTCTGAAGCAACTCAGTCCAGCATACCGCCCGCGTCTGCGAGCACAAGCGAGGCGAGCAAGAAAGGTGAAGGGACTATCAGATAGATGGCTCATTTCGGCCAACCAAAGGCGTTGGCCTGCTTCTTCGAGGCAGCGTCCACGATCGAAACGAGGAAGGAGATTCGGAATAGCAACGCGTTCTCGAGGAACGAGACAAATAAGGAGACAGTTCTTGCGCGGCGTTGGGGGATCTAGACAAGGAGAGAGACGCCGTTGGTGGCGCTCTCCGAATGCTCTGAAACGGCGCTGATTTTTTGCGCGGCCCCAGTAATCGCCAGTAAACGTCGAGCATGCCTCGAAAAGACCAATGTGGACGCCGACCTTGCACCGGAAGAGGGAAGGCCGCAGCCGCTGGGTACGGGGAAACGGTTGGAATAGGCCGTCCCGAGAGCGATCAAGGCCGAGCGGGCCACCGGGGTAATGACGATCAAAAGCAAAGCTCGACATTGCGCCACGAAGCGCGGGAAAGGAGAATCATCTCAAAAATGTGAAACCCTTCGTTGAAACCCTGCGGGTAACCAATCCCGTCCGGCAGAGCCGGGCCAGCAGCCGGGAAGCGAGTCTTGCGTGGGGGCGGGCGACCGTCACTACTAAGGAACCGCGAAAAAATAAATTAAGCAAATTCGTCTTGTAGGAATTCGAGTTTTTGATGATCGTCGGTGCATGCAGGACGCAACAACGATCGAACGGATACGGCAAAAGTACTTGGCT
>JBEKTN010000255.1:0-12449 GCA_049516015.1 Isosphaeraceae bacterium
TGATGGATGTTTCGAAGATTTCTACGTCATAAAGTCATTAGAGACAAAGGTTTGCTTCCCATCTTTCCCAAGCATCCTCTCTTCCCCAGGCTACTACCCGGGACTTTTGTCGGTAACGTCAAAGTTGGCATCCTGGGGGTACGATATTTTCCCCCTCATCGCGATCGCGCGGCGCTCGGCTCCGCGGCGCTAACCAGGTACGCCGACCCGGCTGGGGATTGAGCCACAAAGACGGTTCGAACCTTTTCGACGGGTGGATCGTAGCACACCCAACGCGTGGGTAAACCCGGCCCAGGCGCGCGTCCGCCCACCGGCGGCGAAATCTCCAGGAAAGATCCTCCAAGTTCGGCCTCTGGTTACCCGCTCTGGCGAGCTCGGGTCGGGTACGATCGTGGCAATGAGCCCTGGTCTCTTCCGTTTCTTATTCCATGCACTCCCTGCACTGGTCCGGCCGACCAGCTTCATCTGGGTTTTCGTCGCACAACCATTCCCTGTGATCCATCGTGAGATAAGGCACCCTCGTGATGAAAACGACTCCTGAGGTGATCATCGAAACGCGAAACCTCACCAAGGTTTATCGCGATTTTTGGGGACGCCCGAAGGTTCAGGCGCTGAAGGCCCTTGATCTTCAGGTCCACCGCGGGGAGATCTTCGGGCTGCTGGGCCCTAACGGTTCGGGCAAGACCACGACCATCAAGCTGCTCTTGGGGCTGGTCTTTCCGACTGAAGGCGACGCCCTGATCTTCAACGAGCCGACGTCGAACGTGTCGAAGAACGAGCGCATCGGCTACCTGCCGGAGGAATCGTACCTTTACAAGTTCCTGAATGCCGAGGAGACCCTCCAGTTCTACGGCCGGCTGTTCAAGATCTCGGCCAGCGAGCGGACCAAGCGCGTGGGTCAGTTGATCGACATGGTCGGGTTGACCGGGGCCAAGCATCGCCAGCTCCGTGAATATTCCAAGGGCATGCAGCGGCGGATCGGCTTGGCCCAGGCGCTGATCAACAATCCCGAGCTGATCCTGCTCGACGAGCCGACCTCCGGTCTGGACCCGATCGGCACGGCCGAGATCAAGGAGTTGATCCGGGACCTCCGCGAGCAGGGTAAGACGATCGTGCTCTCGGGGCACCTCCTGGCCGACATGCAAGACGTCTGCGACCGGATTGCCATTCTCCATCGTGGTGAGCTCAAGGAGCTGGGCAGGGTGTCTGACCTGCTGACGGTCCAGGACGTGACCCAGATCAAGGCGCGAAACCTCTCGCCGGCCGCCGTCGACGAGATTCGCGAGCTGATCCAGCGGCACGGCGGCGAGGATGTCAGCGTCGATCATCCCACGACCACTCTCGAAGAGCTGTTCTTGCGGATCGTGCGCGAGAGCGAACTGCACCCGGGACGCCGCAAGGTGGCGACCGACGGCTCCCAGCCCACGCCGCCGGCGTCTCCCGAGTTCGCCGGAACCCGGTCTCAATCCTGACCGCCAGTTGTTGCCAGAGCTGAGTTTCCAGAATCTTCGCCCGCGATCGTTCGAGCGAACGTGGTCTGTCGCCGGGTGTCCGACCCGGGAATGATCCGTGCGGCATTCCCAATCGGGCTCGAGACCGTCGGTTTTCGGGGAGCATTTTCATCCATGTCGTCGCTTCTTGCGTTGCCCCTCCTCTGGGCCCAGGCCGGCGCGGGAAACCCCGCCGCCCTAGAGGTTCCCAGGTGGTTGCGAAGTACCTTGCTCTGGCTCTTCCTTTATGGGGAGCCCGCGTTCCAGACCAGCGGCTTGCTGGGCGGCTGGCTCACCTGGATCAAGGCGGTCAGCCTGCTCTGTTTCGTGAGCTGGATCGGCTCCTGGCTGGTCAAGGCCATCAAGGAAGGTTACCTGGGCCGGGGCCGATGGTACGACTTCGTGGCTTTGGCCGCCGCGCTCATGATCCCCGTCACCGTGCTGGTCCGGACGCTCGAAACCACCAAGCAGTTGCCGGTTTACGCGGTGGGCTCCATCCCGCTTGCCGCCCTGATCACTTACATCACCTTGTTCGTTCTGGTTCTGTGGGTGGAAGTCGGGCTCTGGCGGACGCTCCGCCGCTTTGGCCGCTATCCGGACATCATGGTGCTGTTCGGCATCCACCTCGCCCTGGTGCTGGGGCTGGCCGTTGGTTTGCTGATGCAGCGGTTCGGGTTCCTGCCCACCATGAATCCCAACCAGAAGACCACCTGGAGTGACGGCCTGGTCTACGGTGCCCGACTCAGCGCGATCTACATGGGCTATGTCATCTTGCTCCGTATCCTCATGCTTTTTGGCCGTGAGCTCTGCGCTGTCCGCGGCCGCCGGCTCTATTCGATCGCCCAGTTGAGCGTCTACGAGGCCAACCGCAGGATGTGGGCCCCATGGGTCGTCGTCATCGTCTTCGCGCTGGTGCTGGCCTTCACCCACTGGTTCCTCCAGCCGCCGCGACCCGCCGAGATGGGACGGCTCTTCGTCGCCACCTTGACCTTGCTTTGCTCGCTGCTCTTGACCGCGATGGTCACCATCCTTGTCCCGCTCAGTCTGCCCAATGACATCCAGCAGCAAACCATCTCCACGGTCGTGTCCAAGCCGGTCAGGCGGCTCGAGCTGATCTGGGGCCGGATGATCGGCTTCATGGCGCTGGTGACCGTGCTGATCTTGGTCTTCGGCGGCATCAGCCTGGCCTATCTCTGGCGCACAGTGGGCACCACCATCAAGAACACCGAGGCCGCGGCCGTGAAGGCGAAGAAGGAAAACCGGACGCGCGATGCCGTCCAGTTGGTGGAGCAAGCCGACCAGCTTCGCTCACGGATGGCGGCCCGGGTTCCGGTCAAGGGGTCGCTGTCGTTCCTCGATTCCCGCGGCACGCCGCACGCGATGGGGATCGACGTGGGCATGGAGCAGTCCATGAAGGAACCCCGCAGCCACATCGAGGGTTCCACCCCCGCAACGGCTATCTGGAGCTTCGGACGCGTGCCGGACCCGTTCGCGCCGGCCAACCGCCCGGTGCTGATTGACCGCAAGATCCCGGTTGAGGAGTTTCTTCCCGCCGATACCGTCGAGGGCCTGCTCAACCGCTCCTTCGAGCTCAAGTTCCAGCTTGCCGCTGATGAGCGGGCGAAGTCTCAGCCCAACATTACCGCCAGCGAGATTGCCAGGCTCGACGCCAGCATCGCGCGCAACCGCGCTCTGGCCGAGCGGGTCGGGACCGAGTACGAGGCACTCCGCAAGCGGGCCGACGACCTGGAGGCGCAGGCGGCCACGGCCGAGGCGGGCGGCAATGCCGACCAGGCCAAGGCCCTCCGCGACCAGTCCCGCGCGCTGCACGCCGACCCGATCATCGTGGAGATGACGTTCAACGTCTACAGGACCACCAAGGGTAAGGTCGGCGAGCCGATACTGGCCGAGATGCAGGTGACCAACCCACGTACCGGCGCCGACCACGTGAACATTTTTCCGATCAAGGAATACTACGTCAACCGGCAGTTGCTCGATCCCAAGATCCTGGCCGGTTCGCTGGGCGAGCTCAAGATCGAGGTCCGCTGCATCAGCGCAACCCAGTACCTGGGCATGTCCGAAAGCGATCTCTATCTGCTGTCCAGCTCGGGGAACTTCGGGGTCAATTACATGAAGGGGCTGCTGGGTATCTGGCTTCAGGCCATGGTGCTGACCGCCATAGGCGTGTTCGCCGGCACTTTCCTGAGCTGGCCTGTCGCCCTCCTGACCACCATCGCCTTCTTCTTCGCCGGCCAGCTCGCCTACGGCTTCCTGGTCGATTTCACCCGCCAGGCCGTGCTGGGCGGCGGCCCCTTCGAATCCTTGATCCGGCTCTTGACGCACGACAACCAGATGAGCGACCTGGCGCCGACCGCGGGTGCCGTCATCGCCAAGACCCTCGACTCCTTGCTCATGCCGGTGATGTCCATGCTGGTCTACATCGTGCCCAACTTCCAGGCCCTCGACGTGAGCAACACGGTGGCCGACGGATTCGCCGTGGGTTGGAGCAGGATTCTCTCCAATACCCTCCTGGCCTTGGCCTACGCCTTGCCGTTCTCGATCGTCGGATACTTCATACTCAAGAACCGTGAGGTCGCCGCATGAGAAGCAATCAGAACAAGAAGATCATCTACGGCCTGATCATCGTCCTTTTCTTCGGCGCCATGTTTCCCTACGGCGCCTGGCTCACCGAGGAGAAGAAGCGGCGCGACCTGGGCGAAGCCGCGATCGGCCAGATCGATACCGGCAGCTTCATGATGAAGCTCTTCCTCCTGGGCGGCTTCCGCGGCATCGTGGCGAATTACCTCTGGCTGTGCGCCGAGGAAAACAAACGCGACCATGACTGGGATCGACTCAAATCCAACGTCGATCTGATCACCAAGCTGCAACCCCATTTCCTCTCGATCTGGACCTTTCAGGGCTGGAACCTCGCCTACAACGTCGCGGTCGAGTGGGACGCCCCGGAGGACAAGTACGAGTGGATCAAGCAGGGGATCAAGTTCGTGCAGCGCGGCGTCGACAACAACCGCCGCTCCCCGGACCTGATCTGGGACACGGCCTGGTTCTATTACCACAAGCTTGGCTTCTCCGATGAGTCGATCATCCTCCGCCGTCTCTTCCGCGACGACGAGGATGAAGACTTCAAGCGCTACCGCGACCCCGAGACCGATTACAGCGTGGTCAAGCACGATAACTTCCAGCTTGGTTACGGCTGGTTCAGCAGGGCCATCGCGCTGGCCGATTCGGGCGCCAGCCGCCTCAACGAGGGCACAACCGAGAACATTCAGCAGATCAAGTACGTCGACCCGACCCCGCAGCGGAAGCGCACCGACGACATCACCTTTCGCTCGATGCCCGCTCACGCGCAGACCCACTACGCGGCGGCTCTCGAGAAGATGAGCACCCTGGGCATCGAAGCGACCTTCGGTGAGGTGGCCAGGAACGAGTGGGCCCGCGCCCTTCACGAATGGGTCAAGTTCGGCCAGTACAAGTTCGAGTCGCCCAACGAAATTAACCGCAACGGCAAGCTGGTCAGGGACGTGATCCAGATCGACGACCGCACGAATCTCGACAAGTTCAATTCCAACCAGATGAGCGATAATGAGAAGTACTGGGCCGATCGCTGGGCCGACCAAATGAATTACCGCTACTGGAAAGAGCGGTGCCAGGCCGAGATGACCAAGAAGGGCACTCAGGCTCGGCAGCTCTTCTACGAGGGTACCAAGGCCTACAAGACAGGCGACTTCGCCCAGGCCGCCGCCAAGTTCAAGGAAGGGCTGCTCACCTGGAAAGACAACCTGAAGGACTTCCAGGTCTTCCGGGACGACGACATGAACAGGAAAGACACTGGTCTGATCGTCAAGCGCTATGAGCGCGTGCTCCAGCAGCAGGGCGAGAAGTTGCCCGATGACCTTCCTTTCAAGGAGTTGCTGGCCGCGGCCAAAGCCGACACAACAGTTGACCCCTTCGATGCGATGGAGATGCTCGGCGTGAACCCCGACACCTCAGGGAAAACGCCCACCCCTGGTGCCGCGGGGGGAGGGGCAGGGGGAGCAGCACCGACGCCCGGCGGCCGTTGAACGCGCCGAGCCGTGGCTGCAAGGTAAACCTGGTTCTCTCGATCGGTCCTGGCAACTCACAACGAGTGCCAGGGCCGATCGTGCTTTTAGTGACCTCGATGCCGAATTGTCCGAACCTGTCGTTGCGCGCTCGCTATAGGCAAAGATTGCCGGTGCAACGTAAAATAACCTGGAGCACGCTGGCAGGAATTGCTATGGAGTACTAACTGAAGCAATGAGTGCATGCTGCAATCGGTTTCAGTGGTTCTCAGGCTCTCTCCTGGGGAAGACCCGAGCCAGGCACGTCGGCGGGAGAACTTGAATGAGCGAGTCCAGGAAGCTCAGGATTGTATTGCGCGTGGTCTTCTACCGAGAGGGGGAGTCCTGGATTGCCCATTGTCTCGAGTTTGATCTGGCAGGCGATGGCATGACGAAGGAAGACGCGCTCGCCGTCTTGTCCGATGCGATAGCGTTGCAGGCGCAGGCGTCTCTGGAATGCCAGAATCCGGCGAACCTATTCACTCCGGCCGATGGAGAATTGTTCCAGAAGTATGCGGCGGGTGCAGATATCGTCGATGGCGTTTTGATGCTCTCAATCAAAGATCTCCGTTCATCGTCGCCTATCATTGAGGACGTCGAGGCGAGAGAATATGAGGATTCCCCGGGTCTTGTTCCAGCCTGAAAGGCGCCATGGACCGCCCCCTTCCCATGCACCGCCTTCAGTCCATCCTGAGTCGCTACGGCGTGGGGTGGGATGTCAGCCGGGGAAAAGGGTCTCACATTATGTTTTACCGAGATCTCCCGGGAGGGCGATTCACCTATCCTGTTCCCAAGCACGACACGGACGTCAAGGTTTGCTATGTGAAAGGATGCCGGAGGCGATTTCGGCTCTTGCCGTCCGACGGCGTGAGTGACAAGGAGTTTTACGGCTGATCGCTCCCATCCAATCCGGCCCATTACCTCGGCCGCCCCGCGCCTCCCAGCGCTTGTTTTGCTCATCGTCATCCAACGCCACCCTTTTCCTTGATGGATTCATCAGTACATGCTTATAGTTCACGTCCATATCCAGGTGAAGGCCGATCAGGTCGAGGCTTTCAAGGCGGCTTGCGTGGAGAACTCGCGGAACAGCCTGCTGGAGCCGGGCATCGCCCGCTTCGATGTCTTGCAACAGAATGACGATCCGACGCGCTTCCTGCTGGTCGAGATCTACCGCACTGCCGAAGCTCCCGCCGCTCACAAGCAGACGCACCACTACCAGAAGTGGGCCGAGATCGTATCCGGCATGATGGCGGCCCCGCGCTCCAGCGTGAAGTTCACGAAGATTTACCCGGAAGACGGCCTTTCATGAAGTTCGAGTTCGCCACCGCCGGGCGTATCCTTTTTGGCTCCGGCAGTTCAGAGCAGCTTCCCAGCCTGGCGCAGGGCCTGGGAGGCGCGGCCCTGCTTCTCCTGGGTCGCAGCCGCCGCCATGGCGAGGCACTGAGTGCGCGGCTCGCCACCGCCGGGGTTCGCTCCTTGATCTTCAGTGTCGACGCAGAGCCCACCACTCACCTGGTCGACGAGGCCGCCGCGATGGCCCGAGGCCAGGGCTGCGACCTGGTGATCGCCGTCGGAGGTGGCAGCGTGATCGACACGGGCAAGGCCGTGGCGGCAATGCTGACACATCCAGGAGCCGTCCTCGACTACCTGGAGCTGGTGGGAGGGGGAAAGCCGCTCGTGCGTCCGGGTGTACCCTGTATCGCCGTACCCACAACGGCCGGGACAGGAACCGAGGTCACGCGGAACGCCGTGCTGGGAGTACCCGAGCATCAGGTGAAAGCCAGTCTGCGGAGCTATCATCTCCTGCCCCGCATGGCCGTGATCGATCCCGAGCTGAGCCGTTCATTGCCGCCGGAGGTCACCGCCTATACCGGTATGGACGCGCTCACGCAACTGATCGAGCCCTTTGTCAGCCACGCCGCCAACCCGCTCACCGACGGCGTCTGCCGCGAGGGCCTGGCGCTTGCGGCGCGATCACTGGCAGTCGCCTTTCACGATGGTTCGGACCTCGCGGCTCGTCAGGACATGTGCGCCGCGGCCCTGTTCAGCGGCATCGCCCTGGCCAACGCCAAACTCGGCGCCGTGCACGGCCTGGCCGGTGTTCTGGGCGGGACCACTGGCCATCCCCATGGCGCCATCTGTGCCCGGCTGCTTCCCTTCGTGATGGAGGCCAATATCCGGGCCCTGCAAGACGACCGCGCTCGTGCCGCCACGTTGCCGCGCTACGCCGAGGTTGCTCGAATCCTGACCGGCAGCCCATCGGCCAGGGCTGCCGATGGGGTCGAGTGGGTCCAGGCCCTGTGCACCGAGCTGAAGATCCCGCCGTTGCGCGGCGCCGGATTGACCGTATCCGAATGCTCCCGCATCATTCCCACCGCCCAGCGGGCCAGCAGCATGCAGGGCAATCCGGTGAAACTTTCGGACCAGGAGCTTCTTGAGATTCTGGAGAGAGCGATCTAATACTGGGCACGCGTCCGACGATGAGAAAACACAAGTCCAGGGGCCGCAGATTCATCGATCGTTCGATCGGACCAGTCTCCTTCCTCCTGTGCCACCTTGTTGGACGAATTCGATTTCACAAGGAGGTACAGGAGGAACAGGAGGGAAGAAACGCTGATAAGACTCATTGATGGAGAGCGCTCTTCAGGAAACCGGCTGGCGGATCTCGATCAACGTGTCTCGTACCGGTTCGCCAGATTCCCGCCATCGTTCACGCTTCCTTCTTGTGTCTCGCGTCTTCCCTTGGTCCGAAAAGTTCCGGAGCGCCGGCAGCCCCAGCGAGTCCAGAAACACGCCACTCCTCGGGCTGTCTCGTCATGCGTCTCGGCCAGGTCGGCTCGCGACCGTCACTTCAGTCCAGAGGCGCGGTGGCTAGCCCTTCATCCACGTCCAGGTAGTTTGCGGACGGGAGCCGGTCTCGGCGGGACTGAACCCGCAACTGGGCCTCGAGCGAGCCGGGCTTAACCAGGCCGTTGCGCTTCAGTTGCCGCTCCGCCCAGCGCGCGGCCACGCCGGCCACATGCGGGCTGGCCATGCTGGTGCCGCTCAGATAAGTGTAGCCGCCGCCCTTCCGGGCTGAGTAGATGCCCAGGCCCGGTCCGGCGACAGCCGCGCGGATGTTGGAGAACGGTGCGACCGTGAGCGCGCTATGGGGTGCGCCGGCGGTCTGCACTGCGGCGACGGCGATGATCCCGTCGTCGGCGGCCGGCGGCGAGACCTCGATCGCGTAATCGGGCCGGATGTGGCGCCTGCTTTCGTTGCCGGCGGCAGCGACGATCAGCGCGCTCGGGAACTGTGCAGAGCGAGTACCGGCTCGATCTGGGCGCGTAATCCCTCGTCTTTCACCGCGGCGGCGATGCCTTGCAGCAACGGCTCAAACTTCTGCAGCACCTGCGTCATGTCCGGCCCGGCTGAGCCACTGATCAAACCGGCTTCCCGCAGGCGCTGCTTCAGGGCGGTGGCTTCCGCCTCGGGCATCGCCGCCAGCGCCGCGCGCAGGGCGGCGGCGAACTCGTCGCCCTCCCGCTCGAACGCCGCCCGGACGGCCGCGGGGGCCGCGGCCAGCACCCCGTCTTGTCTCTGCCTCTCTTCGTCCTGGCGTCTCTTCTCGTCCGCCACCATCTGCCAGACGGCGGCGAGGGCGGCGTCGCCGTCGGGGGCGGTGCGGGGAAGGCGCTTGAACAGCGCCTGGAAGCGCACGCCCTCGACGGCCTCGACGCGCTCAGCCACGGTGGAGAAGGAGGGTGGGGTGGGCGGCGGGTCGGATTTGGCCAGATCGCGCAGCGTGGTGGGCAGCAGGCCGGACTGCATCTGCAGGCGGATGGTGGCCGCGGCCAGGCGGTGGGCCAGGACCGTGGCCGGGTCGGCGCCCTGGCGATTCAGGGAGATGGCCAGGTTGTGGTGGCTGATGGCGCAGTCCTCTGGCTCGCCGGACTGGTACGTGTAGCCCAGGCCGACCTCCCCAAAGCGCACGGCTTCGGCCCGGCCACCGGTCTTGTCTTCCAGGTCGGCCAGGGCGATGTAGACCTTGCCCAGCCCGGGGATGTCGCGCTCGGCCTCGAAGACGGGCCGGCGGCTCAGCAGCAGGTTGCGGGCGTCGTCGTAGCGGCGCAGGGCTAGCAGGGGACGGTAATCATTGAAGCGGCTGCGGGCCACCATCAGCGCATCGGCGCCGCGCGCCTTCATGTCCTTCGCGACCTCCGCATTGAGCGCCAGCGCGGTCTCCCAGCGTCCGGAGTGCAGGGCAGCCGTGTGGCCGGTGTCGAGCAACGCCTCGCGCACGTTCCAAGGGTTGGCCGCTTCCTCGGCCTCGCTCGTCAGGGGCAGCCCCTCCATCTGAGGGCGCAGCGCCTCCACCGCGACCAGCACCTCGTCATAGCGGCCCATGTCGGCCAGCACCTGAAGGCGTCTGCCTTCGTCGCTCAGTTGCGTCCACGGCCCCAGCCCGGCCTGCCGCGTGTACCCGGCCATCTCTTCGGCCACTCTTAACGCCTCCTCCAGGCGGCCGCTGCTCTGAAGCAGGTTGCACAGCTCGCCAGGGACGCACGACGCCACCCGGTAGTCGCCCTGGGCGGCGCCGCGCGCGATCACGTCGCGCAGTATCGGCTCTGCCTCGGCGGTGCGTCCGGCCCGCGACAGCGTGCTGGCCAGCTGGCCGGCATCGATCAACTCCCGCTCAGTGCCGGTGGTGGCCTCGACGATCCGGCGCAGCAGCGGCAGGGCGAAGGCCAAGCTGTCGGGGCTTTGGTCCCGCACCACCATTGGTTCTATCAGGATGGATGCCTCACCCCTGCGCGCCTGGCGTAGCAGATAGGGCGCGGCGCGGCGGGCGCCCTCGACCACTCCGCTGCCGCCGCCCTCCATCTCGGTTTTCTCCCCGTGCTGGACTATGACGATGAGGTAGTTCCCCAGCTCGACGTCGACCGCGGCGAGCACGGCCGGCTCAGCCACCGCTCGCACCGTCTCGGCCACGCCGGGGTGGATGGTGTAGGTCGTGGCCTGGGCCGCCAGGTGGTCCAGCAGCCTGTGGAGCGCCGCCGGGTCGAGGCTGCCCAGCTCTGCATGGTCAGCCAGCATCGCTTTCAGTTTCTCGATTTGCTCCGGATCGATGGCCGGGGGGCGCTCCACGCCGACCAGCCCGACGGCTGCCAGCCCCGCCAGCGCCGCCGGCAACCCCTGCTCCGGCTCGGCCAGCGCCGTCACCGCGACGGCATGCCCCTCCCCCAGCCTGGCCAGGAAGTGCTTCCAGGTGATTTCCAGGATGTCCTGCCGCCGATCGTCCGGCTCCAGGCGGCAGAGGAAGGCGAAGAGTAGCCCGGCCGTGGGCGTCAGGGCGCCGGCGACGCCGGCCGTCCACCCCTGCAGCGCCCGCACGAAGTCGGCGTCCTGCTGCCGCGTCTCGCCCTCACGCGCCACGCCCACGGCGAAGAAGGCGTCCAGCACATCGGCCCGGTCCGCCAGCTCGTTCGCCGCCGCGGCTACCCGCGCCGCCAGCGCCGGCCGGTCGGCGGCCAGGCCGTCCGCCAGCTCCAGCAGCTTGGGGTGCCCCTGCACCACGCGTAGCGTCTGCTGCACCAGCGCCCGCCCTGCCTCGTCGTCGAACAGCCGCTTCAGGTTCGGCAGCTCGCGAGCCAGCAGGACGCTCTCGGCAAAGCTCAGGGCGTGGATCGGTTCGACTTGCACCTTCGCGTGGTTCGCCAGACCGGCGGGCACGCGCCGGGACGTGAGCACGACCCGCGACGGGCCGTCGTGCGCCAGCAGCGCGGCCACGACCTCGCCCCACAGCGGATCGCGCCAGCCGTCGCTGTCCGTCAGCAGCGTCTCCAGGTTGTCCAGCACCAGCAGGAGCGAGTTCTGCTTTAGCAGCGCGCGGAGGCGTGGCAACGTGTATTGCCGGAAGTGCTGGGGATCGTCCAGTGCCGTGGTCAGCCCCAGAGTGGGCGCGTTGAGCTGGGTCTGGATGTCCTGCATCAGGTTGAACAGAGCGCTGCTGATGTCGCTGCCGGCCTCGGGCGCGCGGTGCCAGACGTAGCCCTGGAAGCGGCCATGCTCGTGGCGGTAGGTCAGTTCCAGCGCGCAGGCGGTCTTGCCCGCCCCGGGCATGCCGTGGAGCGCCTCCCGCAGGGTGCCGCGGGCGGCGCCGTACTGCAGGACCCGCAGCTCCACCGCCAGGTTCTGGGTCTGGTTCAGGTCGCGGACCAGGCGCTGCAGACCGTAGCGCTCGCGGCGCAGGTTGAGCGGGTTGGCGAGCACCGGCAGGCTGAAGGCCGCCAGGATGCGCAGCGCCTTCTCCACCGGCTCCTTGGCCCCCGCCCCGGCGGCCGTCCCCTCGAGCCCGTAGACGAACCGCACGCCCGCCTCGCGGAAGCTCTTGCCGTTGGCGAAGCAGGCCAGCTCGAAGGGCCGGAACAGCAGGTCCTGCGCAGCCTCGGGCACGACCACCTGCACCGCCACCGCCGGCAACGCCCGCCGCGCCCAGAGCGCCTTGCGCAGCCCGCCGAAGACCTTCTCGCCGATCCACGTCCCCAGTTCCTCCAGTTGCTTTGCTGGCGGATGAATCGGCTGGTAGTAGTCCAGGTAGGTCCTCAGGTCGAGGAACCCGCTGTACTCACGGGTGGTGGGGTCGAGCTGGACGACGTGGTCCGCGAGGAAGCGCCCGCGACTGTCGCTCAATACCCAGCGCCAGCGGGTGGCGTCCAGATAGTCAGTCAGCGTGAGACGGAGTGGAGAGGGCATCTTCTTGACCTGATGAAAAGTTGGTCTTGACCTGCCAAAGTCACCTTGCCCGATTCTCCGTCTTTTGTTGCGCTAGTGCGGGTTTAGGGTGTTCCCAAGGACGCGGCAACAGGAGTGACGCATGGAT
>JBEKTN010000256.1:0-12445 GCA_049516015.1 Isosphaeraceae bacterium
GGGCGGCAGCGTGCACTGTCCCTGTGGCATGCGAGTCATTGCCTCCTTGCAACCTGGGTTCTCAGTAAACCCAAGGTTACAGGAGGCCGTGACTTGCGCCTATTTCAACGGTATTGGGCTTAGGTGAGCTGCAACGATCGGGATTGTCGTTCATCGCCCAAGATGTGCACCAAGCCCAGAAGCGGTTCCACAATGGCGAGAACGTGCGGGATCAGATCAATATCGGGACGGGTGGCCGCAGTCCGCCTTCGAACCGCGGGGTGATGGCCGCCCGACGGTGAGTCGATGAGCCGAGAGCCGGTCAAGGCCATTCGAAAAGATTGTGCAAACGGGAATCGATTGCTCTCCAAAATCATACCGGCGGGCGGCGACTCAGCGCCTTGGTGCTGCAAAGTTCCTGCTCAAGAATTCCAGCTACTACCTGGACGCCCTCTACCTCGCGGGATATGCGGCCGAGTGTTCCTTGAAAGCGCTCATCCTGGAATGGACTCCGAAATCGAAATGGGCCGCTGTCTGCGAAGAGATCAGCTCTGGGGCCAAAGCCCACAGCGTGGATTTCTTGAAAGGCATCTTGAATCGAAGGCAATGCTCGATCCCCGACGAGACAGCAGTGAGCTTGGAGGTCATCAAGCGCGAATGGATAACAAATCTGCGCTACGTTGGGGCCTTGATCCCCTTCAAAGAAGCCGAGTTTTTTATCGAACACGTCACATTGATCTATCAATGGGCCGAAAGGAGCACGTGATGGCGGAATGGGAGGAGAAGAAGACCGAGGAAACTCGCAAGATCGAGTCCCTCTTCCGCACCGAATTTCCCCACACAGATGCTTATCGTTTCAATTCGGCATCCATCCGAGTGCGGGTGATCGACGATCGGTTCGAGGGAAAATCGATAGCCGAGCGGGAAGCCATGGTGCTGCCTCTGCTCAAGAAGCTGCCCAAGAAGACGCGAGACGATGTCCTGCTTCTTCTGACGCTCGCTCCGAGCGAACAGAGGACATTCAACAGTCAAACATTGATGAACCTTGAGTTCGAGCAGTCGCTGCCCTCCCGGCTCTGAACGCAACGGGGATAATCGGTGTCCGTTCAGTTTTCGGGAATCAAAGGGGACAATCTTATATTGTTGCGGCAAGATACCCAGTCTGCGGAGAGCCGGTTTGCCTGAATCGTCCAACTTACCAAAACAATTACGAATGTGCCCTTTGCCTACCCGCAGAGCGATCAGGCGGAAGTTGAACTAGCGGCTTCCCGAAGCCGGCCCATTCCTTGGTCTGTCAGCCGATACTTCCGCTGTGGTTCGCCCGGGGTGGTCGTCACCAGACCATCCATCTCAAGTCGATCAAGGATGTCCTTTGCTCTTGTGGTGGGCGGCTCATCGTTGAACCAGCCAGGTGGGAATGCCCGTTCAAACTGATACCAGCCCCACTCGCCGTCGTGCTCGTCGATCAGCCGGAGAAAAGTCAGCCTTGCGTCTTGACTTGCCATCCTCGATCTCCTTTTGCCGTTCTGCTTCGTCATCGTGGGAGGAAAGGCCATGCGTCGGGATGGAACAGGTTCCGGTTCCTGTCGGCGTCCAGTTCTCTCAGTCCGTAGTCTTGCAAGGTGGCTGTATGGGCGTTGTTCCAAAGTTCGTAATCGTCCCCGGCTCCCGTCGGAAATCCTTGTCGGCGGTATCTGACGGACTCCCGAAGTTCATGGGAGTAGTAGTTCAGGTCGTACTGCGTCGGCTCGATCTCGCCTCTCGCAATGTCACGTAGCCGGTTGAGCATGACCTGATTCGCCTCGTCATCACCGAATCGGCCAATGTGGCGCCCCACGGCGTCAATGCCTCGGTGGGTCACCCTGATTCGCCCTGTCGATAGCTGGCGAATCGGGCCACCAGCCTGCGTCGGGTCGAACTCACGGCCTGTCACCGGCCCCTCGCTCCAAGCGGTCTGATCGGGGCGACTCCAGTAGGGTATCCTAGCATAAAAAGCTCGTAGGAATCAAAGGAGACGTTCTTGATTGTTGCGACAGGATGCCCGGTCTGCGGGGAGCCGGTTTGCCTGGATCGTTCAACTCACCAAAACAATTACGAATATCCACTTTGCCTGTCCCCTGTCAAAGCGAATTACAGGTGATGTAGGCTTGTCGCTCCAATGCGTTCCGGGAACACCGGACTCGATCGCGGGCTCGAAGGAGCAATCGATGGTGCCTGGCCTGACCGGTTTGTGTCGATGGCCCTTTCTGACCTCATGCCAAGCATGTGCGATCGGGCACCTCGACGAGAACGATGCTGGGCAGAGTGGACCGATAGGCTTGCCACGGATCACGTTCATACGTATTATGACAGGTATGACCGTGTCAGACAAGGCCAGTACAAGCCGAATCCCATTCCCCGGAGGTCCAGCGATGGCGAAGAAGGCGTCCCTGAAGTCGGCCACAGAGTCGGATGCGAACCGGGTCCGTACGACCTTTTACATCGACAAGCCGGTGCTTGCAGCACTCCAGACCCGGAACCGGGAGACCGCTATCCCCGTGGCCCACATGATCAGGTTGGCCATAGACCAGTTCATCAGCCGCGAGTTCAACAAGACCACTGGGGCGACGATCGAGACGGCGGGCACGGTTGAAAAATTGAAAGGCCAGTGAGAGGAGGGCTCAACCCGACGTCTACCGCCAGAGCCGGATCGCTCAGGCAACTGGGCGGGTCGATCTAGCTGAGAGAGTCGCTATCAGCCACGGGATGCCCTTGGGGGCCGAGAGCTCCGGAAGGATTTGCCCAGGCACTCAGGATCGAGAAAGATCAGGGATCTGAGGTATCTGCAGGCGTCTTGGCAGCGTCCCAGGCATTTGTGATTTATCCAGGACGAAAGTGCGCTGCCAGTGTCCTTGTGTCATTGTCCTATCCCGGACCGGTTCGCTCGCGGTCGCGAATTGACCTGGTTCAAAGCCAAGTCGTCGAACGAAACCTGTAGATGGATCGAGTGAACTACGCAATGGAGCCACAAAACATCGACGTGGCGAACTCATTGGTTGACTCTATAGAGCCATGTCATCCATGATGGAGGTTACTTTCGGCTCAAGACGGGTCGGTAAGCCTGGCTAAGGTGGCCCCCCGGTGCGTCCCCGCGCCGACGGGGTTCTTTCCTGCGCTGACTGCCCGAACACCATCCCACGTGATTGGTACCGCAGCACCTCGAAGGGGAGGGATGCACCGATGGCCAGAGAGTGGTTTTACAGCCGAGATGGAATCGACCAAAACGGACCGTTTTCAGCGTTAGTGCTCAAAGAACTTGCGGCTCGGGGAAGGCTCCGCCCCACGGACCTGATCTGGAAAGCCGGGATGCCGAAACCGGTCCCGGCACGACAGGTAAGAGGGCTTTTCCCGGCCAGTGGTATGACATCCTCGTCTTCGCCAAACGCGGGCGGTTGCGGGACGGCCAGTGCGCCAGATCCGATGAATCCGGAAGGGGAGCGGAGAACCGTCGATCCTTGTGGGTTGGAAGGGCAGGTTCGGGAGAGAGCCTCTGCTTACGCTTGGGCAATTCCTCACCATGGGATTCATGACTTTGGTGACATCATCGACCTGACCCAGGTCGATGAAATCCCTGCATACTGCGTCATGATTCGGACGCTCCACGAGATGCGCGAGCCCGTCCACAAGGTTAGGCCCTACAGGGGGGAGACCATCCCACCGCAGGGGACGACGATGCAGACTATCCAGGTCTTCGGCTTCCGGCTCCCGCTCATCGATACCTTCAGTGCTGCTTCCCGTGAGTATGTCGTCGATGACTCCCAGGTGATCGCCCCTTGCGAGAGGTGCGGTTGCAGCGGGGAGGTCGAGTGCACCGGATGCGGTGGCCGAGGGCGGATCAACTGTCCGAGATGCTACGGGAGCCGGAGAGAACGCTGTGGCGTTTGTCATGGAGCCGGTCAGGTAAGCCAGCCCCGAACTGAGCAAACAACAAGGAATTGCATGTGCTCGGGGGGCCGGTCTGGAGACCATGTCTGCTCAATATGCAACGGCAGAGGTTGGGTTGCCGAAACCAAGACCGTATACGATCGGGTTCCTTGCTCAGGATGCGGCGGACATGGCGACATCACCTGCCGGGAGTGCGGCGGGCAGGGTCTGATCAGATGCCGCGATTGCTACGGCAAGGGCCTCGTCACTTGCCCCGTGTGTGACGGAGCTAAGAGGGTCGTCTTCTTCATCGCAATCAAGCAGTCGTTCAGCCCTACGGCAGACGCGATCAACGTGACCGATTCTCCGTGCCCGAGCGAGGTCGTCGCCTTGCTGGAGCACCCGATCGATTACAGACCACTTGCCGATCACACAGAGACTGAGTTCGTCACCGCTCCCGCCCTCCCAGCAAACTCGAAAGCCTTGACGGACGCGGTCCGTGGGTCACTGCAAAAGGCGAGAGCGGGGACCGGCAGCGTCAGTAGCCGGATCATCAAGCAGAATCTACAGGTTTTCGGCACGAGCCTCGTGAAGGCCGATTACCTCCACGAGAACAGAATGTTCGCGTTCTGGATGGTCGGAAACAGGAGGCGCGTGTACGCACTTCCCAGCCCGATCACCGAGTTTGCGAACAGCTTACTTGGCCAGGCCGTCTACCTCTGGGCCGAGAAACGTCGGTTCGCCGCGGCGTTCCGACTGAGCAGGGTATTGGAGATGGGGCAAGCAGACCTCTGCTGCCTGGCCGTCCTCGATTCTGGCCCCCCTGTCCCCACCGCATTGAGACTTCTCGCCCAGCGCAAGCACTTGTCCGGTATCGCGGAGACGACGAAGTGGGTCAGCCTCCTGCTCGGTATGCTCGTGCCGGCTTTAGTTGCGTTATTTGGTTTCCCGTTGCTGCAAGAGTTGGCGTTACCCATCCCCTTTTTCGGACGCGACCCGACAGCTCTCTTTCTGTTCATAGTGCTTCCCCTGTCGATTTTGATGGGGTACGACCTGCTCGCTTTCTGGTATCGCGAGGAGAATGCCGAGGAAAGGTACGCCTCCGCCATGGCTTCGGGGAAAGGGACGTCCCCCACGGCCGGTCGTCGGCTCCCGCATCTCGTTTTCACACTGGCTGTGTTGTGCTCGTGCTTGTTCGGCGTGACCAAGCTCGCCTTGGCTCCAGAGAGAACCAGATCGTTCGTATCCGACCGAGCCACTCTTCAAGCATCGGGGCAAACGGAGGCTGCTGGAGCCCAGAAGTCCGTATCGTCCCCAGAACGCGGACGGGGGAGTGTTACAGGGGAGCAACCTGATCGACTGGGTGAGCGGGTTGCCATTGCGTCGTCGCCGAAGACACCCGGGCTGACCTCCTCGCCCACCACGCTCCCCGTGACGGCCCCCCAATCGATCACCAACTCGATCGGCATGGAACTTGTGCGGATAGAGCCTGGTGAGTTCCTGATGGGGTCGCCCGATTCGGACCTGTACGCCAAAGCCGACGAGAAGCCGCCCCATCGGATGCGGATCACGCGACCGTTCTACCTGGGGAAATACGAGGTCACCGTCGGCCAGTTCCGCCGGTTCGTGGACGACTCGGGATACCAGACCGAGGCCGAGAAGGACGGCAAGGGGGGTTACGGGTTGAACGAGGCCGCCAACAGATTCGAGCAAGCCCCTCGCTACACCTGGCGTGAGGCCGGCTTCGAGCAGACCGATCTTCACCCGGTGGTCAACGTGAGCTGGAACGACGCCGTGGCCTTCGCCGAGTGGCTGGGGAAGAAGGAGGGCAAGACCTACCGGCTGCCCACCGAGGCCGAGTGGGAATATGCCTGCCGTGCGGGGACGACAACGCGGTACTGGAGTGGAGACGATGCCGAGACACTGGCGGCGGTTGCGAACGTGGCGGATGGGACGGCGAAGGCGAAGTTCCCGCAGTGGGAGACGATTTCGGGGTTTGACGGATTTGTCTATACGGCGCCGGTGGGGAAGTTCCGCGCGAACGCCTTCGGCATGTATGATATGCATGGCAACGTCTGGGAGTGGTGTTGGGACTGGTATTCTGCCGATTATTACAAGGAGCCGCCGGTGGACGACCCGCGCGGTCCCTCGCAGGCCTCGGACCGGGTGGTCCGCGGCGGGAGCTGGTACGACGACCCCCGCTTCGTCCGGTCGGCGAATCGCCTCTGGGACGCGCCGGGCATTCGGAGCGGCAACTTGGGATTCCGCGTGGCCAGGCCCGAAAGACCCGGGGGAGTAGAGATTGCGAGCCCAGGGACGGACTCGTCGTCGAAGACTGACGCGTTCTCACCCATTGCCCCGCCAGCATCAGCAAGCCAGCCGGTTGCGCCCTCGCCGCGGGAGGCAGCGGACGTCCCGGCCACGAAGACAGTGATCCCATCGCGGGAGCTCACGAGCCCATCGACGGGCATGGTCCTGGTGCGTATCGAACCGGGCGAGTTCCTGATGGGTTCTCCTGATTCCGACAAGGATGCCCGTGCTGACGAGAAACCGCCCCACCGGGTGCGGATCACACGACCGTTCTACCTGGGGAAGTACGAGGTAACGCAGGCAGAATACGAGGCGGTGATGGGACAGAATCCGAGCGGTTTCCAGGGGAACGCGAGCCCCGTTGAGAGAGTTTCCTGGCTTGACGCGGTACGATTCTGTAATCAGTTGAGTGAGCGGGAAGGGTTGAAGCCGTTCTATGGGATTTCAGGCGAGGCCGTGCGAGTTCCGGACTGGAACGGTACGGGGTATCGCTTGCCGACGGAGGCGGAGTGGGAATACGCCTGTCGCGCGGGGACGCCAATGATGCGTTACTCCTTCGGCGATGACGAAGCGAGCCTGGGTGAGTTCTCCTGGTTCGGTGGTAACTCGGGTTCGGGAACCCATGAGGTGGGCCAGAAGCGCGCCAATGATATTGGCCTGCACGACATGCATGGGAACGTCTGGGAGTGGTGTTGGGACTGGTATTCTGCCGATTATTACAAGGAGCCGCCTGTGGACGACCCGCGCGGCCCCTCACGGGGCTCGGGCCGGGTGATCCGGGGCGGGAGCTGGGACCTCTACCCGCGCAGCTGCCGGTCGGCGAACCGTGACGGGGGCACGCCCGTCAGCCGGAACGTCAGCCTGGGGTTCCGCCTGGCCCGAGTCCAGCCCGGAGGCTGAGCTTCCAGGCAGAGGAGGGGAAAGGGGTCATCACTGAATAGCACCTCCTTAACCCCTAAGTCGCCTGCATCAAGCGTGTACGTGCATGTCCTGGAGGCTCCTTCGCCTCTCTCAAACGGTCGACATCAGTAGGGGGAGAGAAAAAGGGACGTCACTGAATAGCACTTGCTTAACCCCAAGGCCGCTTGCTCCAAGCGTTTACGTGCATGTCCCTCAGGCTCCTTCCGCTCTCGAACGGGCGATATCAGTGACGTCCTTTTTTCCCTCCGCCTCGAGCATCTTGACCCGATCACAGAGATCTAGCAAAGAGATGCTCAGTTCTATCATGGCTTCACCCAAATGCTGAGGTGTGGGAACTCCACCAGGCGTCTTGAGTATCTGGCTCAGTTGGTCTCTTACATTCCTGATGTTTTGTTTGATCTGCTCGATATTTCCAGACATTGGTCCGCCTCGCTTCACTGTTGTACGTCGAAGAACATCCAGAATTGTTGCTACTTCCTGATTATCAAGCGCACGCCCCGCTCCTGTCAAGATTCTACTCTTGTGACGCTCGACTTTGGAAGGTGGATTATTGGTGTCAGGATTATTGGTATCAGTTCTTTTTTCGGCGAAAAAAGAACTGATACCAATAATCTGCTCCGAGAGCGACTTGCGTCGCCTCGGCCATCAGGAGGGCTGACAGTCGGTTGGTCAGTGCCGCGATCGCGCGCTCCAAGGACTTGAGGTCTTCGGCGGTGCGGATCACGCGCCCATCGCGGCGTTTGGTTTCGATCTGCTGCTGGACGTCCTGGATCTCGGCCCAGATCTCCGCGAGGCGATCCCGCGGTTGCTGTGGGGTCTTCTCTGGATGTCGCCGTTGGCTGGATTTGCGCTTGGGCATGGTCGTTCCCCTTGCGACGGGAGTGTCGGAAAACGACGATTATCAGCGGGCGCGTGGGAGAAGAGAAACCCACTCCAAGGCACCGATTCTTTCGGATCGCTCCCTCGTGAAAGCAGACCGCCCCCAAGAGCGGCGATCAAGGCGAGGAGCAAGTCCTTGATCTCACCGATTTGAGAGCAGAGGTTTCGGACAGGTGGAATGGTAGTTCGGTAAGAATGTCACCGGTGACCGGTGTTGTCAATTAAACATGCCAGTAAGATTTGAGTGTGCCTTGAAACGAGGCCGTATCAATTCCCAGACAAAAGATACTCCTGATGACTCCCGGTTCCAGGCTGTCCAATGCTCTCTTAAACCCATAGGCGAAGTTCTTCAGGTCTCTTATCTCGTCGTTGTCATCCAAATCAAGCTTCGTGACTAAGACATGAAGCTCGAAGCCCGGCTGATAACTCAGTTTGGTCTTGAACGTCTTATGATTGTTGGCTCGATCTATCTGAGTGACCGTAGCCATCTCAGATAGATACATCGCCAGTTGGATAAAACCATTGTGTAATTCGGTCTCCTTAGATTTTATTTCGCCAAGAATGGGATGAGGTGAGCCGCTCGTAGTCTTTGCAATGTAATCCATCCCTCCCAAGCCAGTGGATCGAGAGGGCCGACCGTCGCTAGTTGTCGCACATAGATTCTTGTTGGTTGTCCTCATCGGGTTCAGTTCCCGGTTTATATAGCGAAAGTAATATGGGATATCATTAAGAAGAAGATCGTTGCCATTCTCTCTGACTCGAATCTGTGCGGCTTTTCCATGCACTTCCTCGAATAGTGAGATAACACCACTATTCACGCCTTGACGCTTTCTTGGAGAATGTGGATCAAAGAAATCTTCCTCAAGATTTGGAAAGCGACCGAAATGCTCTTTTGACCTTACGAACATTCGTGCGAAGCCTAATGAAGAATCGGCGTCATCAGGAATTTGATAGTCCTCGTCCTCTCGTCTGCCGGAAATGTACTCAAAGTACCTTCGTAGGTCTGTGATGGGGATCTCGACGGATGTCCTTCCCGGACCCGAATTCGACGAAGGTCGCCTCGATCTGCTTTTTCTCATCTCTATCGCTCCCGCACAACCTGAGCCGCTGAATAGTCAGACTCGTTGCCATCTGGTCTCACGATTCGATGCTAATTACATAACCCGTTACGTGGCTATCTTCTGGCAAACCCTCGCCATCTTCAAGCATTATGCAGCCTCGCACGGATTTCAACTAGGTCGTCCCCTTATCGAACGGCTCACGCAGAGCAGGGATCAAAAAGGGGGACGTAGCGCATTTACGGGTCCCCGTCATTGGCTGGCCATGTCAGGTTTTGCGACCACTTCGAGAGTCCATGCCAGCCTCCGTCCCAGAGCTTTGGCATAGGTCCTGAGGGTGCCGATCGTCGGGTTGGCAATCTTGCCCGTTTCCAGCTTACTGATCGTCGCGCGGTCGATCCCAGTCCGTTCGGCCATATCCGTGAGGCTCAACCCTTGTCGCTCGCGTTCGCGGCGCAGGCCCGCCAAGGCCGCGATCAATTCCGGATCTCCGACAGGCGGGTATTCCTGTCGATAGGCTTCGATGTCTCTGTCCAGCTCGTCCTGATACTGGGGAGTCTGGCGCTCGGCTCGACGCGCCTCGACGGCGGCTCGCTGCTCGGGGGTCAACTCGGCGTCACTCAGTCGGCGGCGGCGCCCGTCAGAATTCGTAGGAGTTTGGCTGCGGATGAATCATTCCTCGATCTCGTAGGCAGAGACAGGGCGAACGACGAGAATCCCGGCATCCTTGTGGCGCTCATAGATCACGATGATCGTGAATCCTTCATCGCCTGCTTCGGATCCGAGGTCCGGGTGGGACTGGCATGCTGCAAAGTTGGCCTTGACCGCCTTCTGATCCCGGCTGCTTTCGTTGCGAATCTGTTTCGTTCGGCGAGGGTCTCTAGACTACGCAGGAATCAGACGATCATCATTCAGAGGCAACACCGATTTCCTGATACGGCTCGCCCGGCCGGTGCGGGCTAATGCGGATGGTCACTTTCCGGTCAAGGCGTCTGAGGAAATCGAGCAGCTTGTCGGTGGTGAAGCGGCTGAAGTGCCCGTTCATCAGGTGCGAGACTTCCGGCTGTTTGATGCCGAGCAGCGTCGCGATCTCACGCTGCTTGAGCTTCCGGTCTGTCAAAAGATTATAGACATGAAAGCCCAATCGCGACCGCGTGAAAAGCTCGTCGGCATCCTCAAGGCCCAAGTCCGCGAAGACATTGACTGAGCTTTCCTCAAACTCGATGTTCGCGTGTTTATTCTTGCTCATCTTCCGCCAACTCCTTTGCCTCTTTGTATCGCTGCTTGATCAAATCCACATCCTGCTTTGGCGTGGCGATGCCTTTCTTCGATTTCTTCTGGAAGGCATGCCGCACATAGATGTTCCTGCCGAGCTGGAGGGCCACCACCGTGCGGTAAGCCTCGCCGTCATGCCCAATGGCGATTTCAATGACACCGCTGCCGATTCCCCTGAACGGCTTGGCATCCTTCGGCATGCCGCCATACTGCATAAGCTGGAGCTCGCCGCCGATGATCCTCCGGGCGTCCGGTGGGAATGCCTGAATATTTCTCCTTGAGTTTCCCAGCCATACGACGGGCCGCATGACCGGCGCTTCAGGTTCTTCTTGTTCTTCTTCCAAAGGTCCACGCCCCCATGATATAGGAAATTTGCTATAGAGTCAACTCCCGTCCAGTCAAGCTCCGTTTCGTGCCCCGCGGAGGGGACGTAGCGCATTTACGGGTCGCTGTCATTGGCTCGCCATGTCGGGCTTTGCGACCACTTCGAGAGTCCATGCCAGCCTCCGTCCGAGAGCCTTGGCATAGGTCCTCAGGGTGCCGATCGTCGGGTTGGCAAGCTTGCCCGTCTCCAGCTTACTGATCGTCGCGCGGTCGATCCCCGTCCGTTCGGCCATATCCGTGAGGCTCAACCCTTGTCGCTCGCGTTCGCGGCGCAGGCCCGCCAAGGCCTCGATCAATTCCGGATCTCCGACAGGCGGGTATTCCTGTCGATAGGCTTCGATGTCTCGGGCCAGTTCGTCCTGATCCTGGGGAGTCTGGCGCTCGGCTCGACGCGCCTCGACGGCGGCTCGCTGCTCGGAGGTCAGCTCGGCGTCACTCAGTCGGCGGCGGCGCCCGTCAGAGTTTGTAGGAGTTTGGCTGGGCATGAATCATTCCTTTCTCACGCCCTGATCTATTGGCGCGTCTGTTGAATTATAGAACAACGTCCAAGTCCGAGCAAGATGGACTGGTGGTCGAATGAACCTTGCGGTCGCAGAATTCGCCGGCAACAGGCTCGGCGCGCACGGCTTTCGCGATCGTTCGGTTCGAAGTAAAATGCGAATAGGCCAAGCGGAAAGGACGACGGAATGGAGCTGCGCTTCTGGATCGATCCAGAAACCGGTCTGCCGCACATTTTCGATCATCGCGTCACCGAGCAAGAAGAAATGACCAAGAGAAGAAAGCAGGCATATCCCGCGGGATGGAATGAAGATCGAATTCGCAAGCTTGCCGAGCACTACGACAATCAAGCCGAAGACGAACAGGTCGCGGAGCACGAAGCGGCTTTTCTCGCCGAGGGCCAAACCGTCATGGTCGTGCCTACCGAGTTGGTTCCGGCGATCGTCAAGCTCATCAGCGAGAAACGGCCTGCATAGAACGACGCCCCGATACCTGCCCCGGCAAACCCAAGCTAGACAGGTACTTTCGGGGACGCCCCACCTAACTCCGAAACGGGACATTCAGGGCCGTCCACGATTTCCTCCGGATACTGGACAAACGACCCTATCCTCAGTTCGTTTGACCATCATGACGCTCGCTTGGTCGACGTCCGCCGCCGCTCGTCGCAGGCGACCAGTCGCTTTGACGGCATTACGGTGAGCCGAAGTCTTTGCGCCCGAACCGGGTCCGGCATCATGGAAGCACGCCCCCACTCCCAGCGCTGCCCCGCCAAGAACCACCTGGGCGAAATCGGCCAGCCACGTGTACTCTGTACTACAAAGTAACTTGCCTCTATGACACCCAACTTCTCGGCGCCTGCTTGCACGCATCCGAGTCCGGTGGCCGCTCTCGCCCTGAGACCGTCAGGGGCATGCCAGACGTACCAGTCGCCCCCCCAGCCACCGGGCCCCCGGAGGGGTGGGCGGCTGTCGGCTCTTGTCAGCCCAGCCTCTTTCAACAGGGGGTTGTGGGCGCGTTTGCTGAGGGTTTTGGGTTCTTGACCTCTGATTTTGGGGTCGGAAAGAGTCAGGATCTGGGTTTTTGACCGTTTCTGACCCTGGCTTGATCAGGTGCCAGATCGGCTTGCCGATGGCCACAAGTCTTTCATACCCAAGCGATTAGATTGCGTCCCATGACCTTGTTCAACCCCGTTTTTAATGCCAGACGCCTATAGTCATAAGACGATTAAAAACCCAGGC
>JBEKTN010000257.1:0-12426 GCA_049516015.1 Isosphaeraceae bacterium
TCTCGGCAAGATGGCTGCCCAGCAGCCCGGTCGCCCCCGTCACGAGGACACCGCGGTCTGACCTTACGGAACTCATTTCTGCAATCTTCCCGGCGAGTGACCTGGTCCGGATGTTTCCCACGAATGAGCCTGCCTCATGCTTGGGGTCGGGTCAAGCGAAGCCGCAGTGGTTTCCCGGAATCTCGAGCCGGTAACATCTTTCGATTGGCAAGAGCACCCTGATCACCTGGGCCAGTACTTTCCCATTGACATCATGAGGTACCGATACTGCTCTTCAACACGGGTTGGCGTCAGCCGTCGCAAGCACGCCCGAATGGTCTTTCGAATCCTCTTCGCCCGGGACCAACTGCTCGGGGCAAGGTCGTTCCACTGAGGGTGTTCAATATAAGTAAACGGATGGAGATCTACTTGCTTGACCGCCAGACCAAGGGCCTGGATCTTCTTGGACATGGCAACCTCGATGGCCACCGCTTCTTCGTAATTCCTGCCAAGCTCAAAGCCTCCGACCGCCTCCAGGACAGACCTCCTGGAGCAGAGAACCAGCGACTGAAGATGATCTCCCCTGGGACCGCGGGGAATGCCCTTTCGCTCCAGGTAATTGAGATTGTAGGAAACCTCGTCGAACGCCCTGTCATCGGCGGAATTCACTGTTTCCTGCCTGTAGTAACGGCTGTGATACGTCAAGAACGACCACCGAGCATCCCAGTGCTGGTTACTGAGTTCGCCAACCAGTCCGACACGCGGGTTTCGGGCGAGGGTAACGAAGGGCTGAAGCCACCCTGGCCTGACTATCCGACACTCTTCCTGAAGAAACAGGTAGAACTCACGGCGAGGCTCCGCGCGCCAGCCTGCTTCCCACGCCCCGATGTTGAATCCCGTGTTCTCGCGATGGATCACGTCGGTTCCGGCATACCGTTCAGGCAAGTTCAGCCGGACCGGCCTTGCCTGATTGACCACGATCCGAACCCCGAATGGACAGCCCGATCGAACGTTCGAGATCTGGTCAAGCAGCGAAAACAGTTGATCCGTTGGCCAGCCATTGTAGTGGGAAACGACGACCAGAACGTCTCCTTGCAAACGCGCCATGGTGTGCTTCTCAGGGAAGAATCGCTGCTGCATCCGCGCCAGTTCCGGCCTGCGATCATGCAATCGAATTCGCCGCCCGTCAACCCTTCGAATCTCCTTTGGTTCGCCTTCGTGATCCTCGTTGAGCTGTGGATGCGGCAAGTTCATTGTCCGCCACCAGAGTGTAAGCAGTGGGGCCGTCGCATCCACGATCGGCATGCTTTCTGCTTATGTTCGGATGGTGCCGGTCGCCCAGAATGCGCTGAAGGGAGTTCCAGGAACAGCATACTTAATTTTTCGGAGTTTAGGTATGGTGTCCCCGGAACTCGCGTCGCGGAACTCGCGGATTCCCGATTCCTCGTCATGTGCGGGAATCACGACCAGAAATCGCGTCCTCGGAGCGTCCGGCTTGCGGGAGACCCGGCGGGAGTAAAGCGCGGCCAGGGCTGTCAACAGGATCAGACCGAGATACGGCAAAAGCAGCAAGTTGATACCGACCACGAACGCCACGAGCTAGAACGGTAAGACCATAGGAGTCCAATCGTGCAGAGCGAGGAATTATTACCAGGCGATGCTCCCCCGCAGAGTCATCACCGGCGAACCTGGACTGGCGTGTGGCAGGTTGATTAGCGTTACGCGCGTTGCCGGAGAGCCAGGGGATAACGGAACCTTGATCGTCGCTGCGATTGAGAGCACCACGGTTCGCCAGCTTGAGAGTAGTGTATGAATCCGCCAAGAGCTGGAACACACGAGGGATCAAGAGCAGCAGGGCTGTTTCATTTTCCGTGGGAGGGCGAGGTTGGCGCCGAGCCAATCGGCATCTGGGGAGAATGTATCGACGATCGAGTGTTCTGCATTGCTGCTCTCCCGGCGCCACCCATCAGGTGCCCTTGGCCCAGCCAGCTTCCGGTCGGGGAAGGAGCCGGCGCACAGTTCGCCCGGAAACCAGATTCCGGCGGAACCGCATTGCCGCCGCCCTTGCTTGCTTTGGGCGTGGCGCGCTCGGAAAGCGCCTGGAGAAGGATCTCCTGACGGCGTCTGTGCATTGCTCGATGAGTGGCGTGGCGACTTTTATCGAGTGAGGCGAGTCCCATTCTGCGTAACTCCGTCCGATAACGACTCGCCCAGATGAGAGCCTGGGCCAGAGCGCCAGCGTCGCCGGGCGGTACAAGTCGACCGGTGACTCCCGCTTCCACGACTTCACAAATGCCACCGGTTGCTGATCCGATCACCGGAACAGCCTGAGAAAAGGCATCGAACAGTATCCTTGGCTGTTCCGACGACAGAGAAGGGAGCAGAACAGCGTCGTGATTCCGAAGGGTTGCCAGGAAAGGCTCGCCATACTGCACAGGATCAAGGAATTGCACGGAGACGGAACCATGGTTTTCATGAGCCGCGCGGACGCACTGATCACGCATCGGGCCCTCTCCAATGATCGTGATCTCGACCCTTGCGTCCCTGGCTTCATCGATGGCCTTGAGCAAGACTTCCACGCCCTTTTCCGCGACCAGACGTCCCGCAAAGATAAGCCGCGTCGCACCTTCCTTGGCATCCCAGGCAGCAGCAGCTTGCTCCTCGCTGAGGATCCATTCTTCGTTGACCCAAGTTGCCGGTACTACAAAGGAACGAGGGGCATTCTCAGGGAGGAACTCCGCGGCATAGGCCTTGGAGGTGAAGAACCGCAGGTCGGCGATTCTCACCGCGAACCGCGTGAGCTGTTCCATCACGGAGGAAAGAATCTTCTTGCGCCAGGAAACGTGAGGGCCACTACGCCGCCAGAACGAACTCTCCACATTGGTCACGACGAGTTTCTTCTGGAGCTTGCCAATAGGTGTGAGGAACCAGCCCTCGGCGATGGGCCAGCCCCCGAACCCCGAATGCACGATCGATGCGTTCCGGGCGCCACTCCAGAGCTTGCCAACGAATTGGGGTAAACACCTGATCGCTGCGCCGTGGCTTCTTGGGTAGGGCAGGTCGATGAACTTGAGACGGTCGAAAGGCGGTTGATTCAAGCAGATTTCCCTGTCCTGGGGCTGCCTCTCAACGACAGGGCAAGCAACCGTCAGATCATCGAGATACTCAAGATGCAGTTCAAGGTCTTTGGCCCAGAGCTCGTCGGTCCACCGTCGGCCTTCGCCGTCGATTGAAACAGGCACGCACACGCAAAGCAGATAAGGTTCTTTGATCGGAGACATGAGATCGCTCCTGCAGCGGTTCCTTGCTCTTCACTTCCCTGGCGTACTGAAGGTGCTAGGCGCATCCGCCCGTGTTCAGCGCCTCGAGCCAATGACCAGTCGCGATCAAACCAGGTCGTTACGGGCCGTCAACAACAAACGACTATTGTATATCGGGATATTGGCAAATGTCACTGTTTTTATGAGAACCTCCGGCGAGCGAGGCCCAACGATCAGGCGATCTAAAGCCAGAACCAGGTGTATTAGAAACCTTAACGATGTTAAGCTGTTTGAATGCGGGTTGCAATGCGAGGGTCGACAAAACCGAAGGATGGCACACCGACTTCATGCTCACAGCAAGGCGACAGGTGGCATGCAGCCATCCATGAATAATCGTGGCCAAGACGGGATCCAAAAAGTTACGATTTCTGAGACTATAGCAACGTTACCGGGCGGTTGGGACTTGGCCCACGCAATTAGGCTTGGGATCAAGCCGTTCGCCGAGTTGGGGGCCAACTCGGAGGCATTGAGCGGGTCCCAAGTCGATTCTCCCTGTTCCTGGCGAGCGATCTTCGAATCGGCCCCGGTAGCGATGCTACAGTCTCGGAAAAGGTCGTGAAGCAATGGAGTCCAGCCGGACGACCGCGGCATTGAGAGCCGGAGGCCATGACCAGGATCCCTTCCCGCATGAAGACGCGTCCCAGGGTGCTCGTCGTCCTATCCCATTACAATGCGTGGGAGCCCGACCAGCTCTTTCGCCTGCTCGACCAGCTCTCGGACACGCCTTCCGGCTATCCATTCCAGACCCGGATCGTCGTCAACCAGGCCCAGCCGCATCGTCTCGTCCTGCCGGAGCGTCATTCCGCGACAGAGGTACTCTCCAGGGAGAACACAGGCTACAACCTCGGCGCGTGGGACGCCGGATGGCGCGCGGAACCGGCTTACGATGTTTATTTTTTTCTCCAGGAAGAGTGTCGGATCCTGAGAACTCAGTGGCTGCTTCCGTTCCTCGAGCGGCTCAAGCGGCCTGGAATCGGTCTGGCCGGCGAGTCGATCGCCTGGAATGTCCGATGGAGTTTCTATCAGCGTTCCTGCGCCCGAACCCAGAATCTGTGGCGCACGCTGGACGATGGCCGGAGAGTTGATTTCGCCACGTTCTTCCTCGATTACCTGAAGCGGCATGGGATTCCCCACGGCCCGAGGGCGGATCATCTCCAATCGTTGATCCTCTGCACGACCAGGGATGTCCTGGAGGCGGTCGACGGGTTCAACCTGGGAGGCGACTGGGATGAGGCCGTCGCCTGCGAGATCGCCTTCTCGAAAAAGGTCCAGTCGCTGGGCCTGAAGATCGAGCAAGTGGGACTGCTTCCCTTCACCTTCATCGCGCATCCACAGTGGTACGAGCCCGACCGGGATCACTGGTCCTTGCTCAAGAAGCTTCGAAAGTCCGCCCGTGCCTACCTGCGCAGGCGCGCGCTGGTCAATGAGCAAATCGAGTCTTTCATGATGATGCTTGGCAAGTTCTGAGCGGGCCATGGAGTCCATGGGATAATCGTTCTTCAACCACGCCCACCGAGCAATCCGCGATAATTGGTGTCGGTTCTGTCTTCGTTGAAAACAGAACCGACACCAATTGTTCCGGCTCTATCAGGGGTATCCGGCTGTTTCCTGAAGCCCGAATCTCGTGGTCAACACGAGCGGCCCGGCTTCGTGACGGCTAGCCTGGATCCCCATACAGAAAAAAAGCCTAACAATTCCCCTGACTTTCTGCCTTATTTCCGCTATAATCGCCTATCCACCGCAGTTTTTTGGGTTTATCAATATACCATGCTCCACGCTGTTAGAAGTCCTATCCAGCTTCACTGATCATTTCGTTTATCCCCATTTTTCGAGACTATAGCAACGTTACCGGGCAGTTGGGACTTGGCCCACGCAATTAGGCTTGGGATCAAGCCGTTCGCCGAGTTGGGGGCCGACTCGGAGGCATTGAGCGGGTCCCAAGTCGATTCTCCCTGTTCCTGCCGAGCGATCTTCGAATCGGCCCCGGTAGCGATGCTACAGTCTCCGATTTCTGGACAAAAGGCGTGACTGGCCGCACAAAAAAGCTCAACAAGGTGGTCCTTCTTCCGGCGGAGGGTCGGGAAAGATCCGCCGCTCACCGCTGTCGATGCTTGTGTGACCATGAAAAATCTAGGACACAACTGGCCAATGGCTCTTGAGATTGCGCGCAGTGTCGCACCATGGCCGTCACATGATGTGGCAGCGAGTCGTGTGATTGCTTAGGCGAGTCAAGATGTGGTAAGTCCGCGAAGCCGATGGGTAGGGTCATTGGATCTCGTACCAATCACAGAACGCCGGCGGTGATCTCGGCCAAGGCCTCGACGAAGCGGTCGATCTGCTGGGGCGTGGTGAATGGTCCGGGACTGAGCCGGAGCGTTCCATCGGGGAACGTGCACAGTGCGCGATGAATATACGGGGCACAATGCAGTCCCGGACGGACGGCGATCTCGAAGCTGACATCGAGGATCGAGCCCAGATCCTGGGGCGTGAGTCCCTCGGGCACGACCAGGGAGAGCGCGCCGACGTGGGTTGCCGGATCCCAGCGCCCGGCGATGCGCCAGGCTTCGGTCCTCTCCGCCCAGTCCACGACCTGCTGCAATAAACTGACCTCGTGGTTCCGCAAGTTGTCCTGGCCTCGTTCCATGACCCAGTCGATTCCGGCGGCGAGACCCGAAGCGCCCAGTACGTTGGGCGTTCCGCCTTCCAGCAAGTAGGGCAACAGGGACGGCTGGGTCTCGCTCGACGAATCGCCGCCGGTTCCCCCCTCCCGCCAGGGACGGATCTTGCCGTCAGTTCTTGGTCCGACATAAAGGGCACCCGTGCCGGTCGGTCCATAGAGGGACTTATGACCGGGGAAGGCGAGCAGATCGATCGGCGTCGCATCCAGGTTGATGGGAACCACGCCCGCCGACTGGGCCGCGTCTACCAGGAAGAAAGCGCCTGCCTCTCGGACGAGGGGAGCGATCGTCTCGATCGGCTGCACCGTTCCCAGGACGTTGGAGGCGTGGGTCATCACGACGAGCGTCGTTTTCGGCCCGAGCGCTGAGCGGATCGACCCGGCATCGACGTATCCCTGAGTGGAAGCAACCCGGGTCAGCGAGATGACCCCGGTCTTCTCGAGCGCCCGCAGAGGTCGACTCACCGAGTTGTGCTCAAGGTCGGTGGTGACGACGTGGTCGCCGGGCTGGATCAGCCCCTTGAGCGCCAGGTTCAGCCCATCGGTGCAGTTGTGAGTGAGGATCCACCGCTCGGGCGCTCTCCCACCAAAGAGCTGATTGAGCCGATGTCTCGTGTCATCGAGCATCTTTTCGGCCGCCAGAGCCATCCGATGCCCCGCACGCCCGGGGTTGGCCAGACTCGTTCGCGCGAATCGATCCATTGCCTGATAAACCGGTTCTGGTTTGGGAAAGCTGGTGGCGGCGTTGTCGAGATAAATCATGGTCCATTCCAGTGATCAGCGGGAGCGGGAAGTTTGGTTTCGGTCAAGGGGCAGCGAGAGGGACGATGGCGGATGGCAAATGGCGGATGGCAAATGGCGGATGGCGGATGGCGGATGGCAAATGGCGGATGGCGGATGGCGGATGACAGATGGGGCATGGCGGTGGTGGTTGGTCGAGGATGTCACTGCGCATTTTCCTCGGTGTAAGAATCGAGTTCTCCCTTGGCGATGCGCTGGAGTTGTTGGACGAATGCGCTCCGACGCCTGGCTTCGCTTGCAGACTGCCTTGCGGCATCGTTGCGGTCGCGCGGATCGGCTGTCTCGGTGTTCTTCAGAGACTCGATCCAACCGCCTAGCTGGCGTGAGATGTCAAGCACGACCTCGTGGATTTCGCGGAGCTCACTGACGGCTGGCTCTTCCTTCAGAAGACGTTGGCCGAGGTGGATCATTGACCTGACCTCTCCCGCGGAGCCTCGCGCGATGTAAAGGAACGAGATCAACTCATCGCGCGTGCCACGCTCGAACCCCTCTGCGATATTGTTGGAGACCGAGAGCGCAGCCCTTTCGATTTGATCGCGAAGGCCGCCGTATGCTCTCAACTCGCCGGAGACACCGAGAGCGTGAACGCGAAAAGCCAGATCGATTGCCTTGCGCCAGACCGGTAAGTCCTCGAAATGCTTGTATCTCATGACCCTGCCCCGTTCGTCCCACAGGGATATTTTTTCTTCGTCACCCCCACCAGCAACCGCCATCAATCATTCGTCGTTCCCCGTTTGCCATTTGCCATCTTGCCATTTGCCATCTTGCCATTTGTCATCTTGCCATTTGTCATCTTGCCATCTTGCCATTTGCCATTTGCCATTTGCCATTTGCCATTTGCCATTTGCCATCCGCCATTTGCCATCCGCCATTCACAACTACCCAATTCCCGACTCAGCTCCCCACAAACTGCGCATACAGCGTTCTCGCCTTGGCGATGTCATTGGTTCCCTTGATGATCGCCCGGCCGTCGGGGAAGACGGTGAATTCATAGCCCTCGGTGGCGAACCGGAGCATGAATGCGTTGTGCCGGACCTCGCCCAGAGGCTCCAGCCGCTGGGACAGTTCCGCGAAGTTCAAGGGCTCGGGACGGCGAGCGGCCACCTGAACGGCATTGCGGCCGCACAGGGTGGTCGTATGCGAGCCCATCCCGCCTTCGAGCCACTCGAACCGGCGATGCTTGCAGCACGGGCAATCGACCTTGCCGAGCAGGCCGGCGACCTTGAGCTGGCGGAAGGTCCAGTCCCAGATGTCGATCACGATCAGGTCGCGGTTCAGGGCATCGTTCGCGCCGGTGAGCAGCTTGATGGCCTCCACGGCCTCGAGCGAGGCGATCACCGCGACTGCGGGTCCGAGCACGCCGGCCGTCTCGCAGGTCGGCGTCATGCCGGGCGGAGGGGCCATCTCGATCAGGCAGCGCAGGCATGGGGTCTTGCCCGGGACGATGGTCATCGTCTGCCCCTCGCTGCCGATGACGCCGCCGTAAACCCAGGGCTTGCCGAGCTTGATCGCGGCATCGTTGATCAGGTAGCGGGTCTCGAAGTTGTCGGTGCCGTCCAGGATCAGGTCGGCATCGCCCACCAGATCCAGCACGTTGGTGTGATCGATGTCCGTGACCACGGGCTCGATCTGGATCGTGCTGTTGATCAACCGGAGCTTCCGCGCCGCGGCCTCTGCCTTGGGGAGATTGTCCCGGACGTCTTGCTCGTCGAAGAGGATCTGCCGTTGCAGGTTGTGGGTCTCGATGAAATCACGGTCGATGATTCGCAGGCTGCCCACTCCGGCCCGCGCCAGGTGGTTGGCCAGCACGGTCCCGAGCGCACCGCAGCCACAGAGCGTGACCTTGCTCGCGAGCAGGGCACGCTGGCCGGCCTGGCCCAGGGAGGGGAAACGGACCTGTCGCGAGTAACGCTCGAGCGGGTCGTGGGGCGGTGGGGGCATGTTTCGTCTCCCGTGCGATCGCGCGGCCGATCAGATCAGAATCGGCATCGATCAAGGTTCAATCCGATCAATGGTCCTCGAGATCAGATCGGATCAGCCTCCCGCGACGGCGGGAATGATGCTGACCTCGTCGTTCTCGGCCGCCGGAGTGGCCAGGTCGTCGAGGTAGCGAATGTCCTCGTTGTTGAGGTAGACATTGACGAACCGGCGCAGTTCCGCGCCGTCGAAGAGTCGCTCGCGGAGGGCGGGAAATGCGATTCCCAGGTTCGCGAGGATCTCGCCCACGGTCGCGCCCGCCGTGTCGACCTTATCCTGGCCTCCGGCGTGGGGGCGCAGGGGAGTGGGTATTCGTACCGTTGCCATGGTGTCATTCTCCATCGAGAGCGGTTTGGGCCCTTGAACATGAAAGCCGGGCGGCCTGGCCGGCCGCTCACGCGCTGCTGCCGACCAGGACCCCGCCAGCGCTGGCCAGGGGCGAAGGGGCGTACGATTCGACCACGTTCTCGAAGGCTTCGAGGGTGGGCTCGATGACCACCGGACGGGCGAGCCTGCCGATGAGAGCCTCCTGGGTTTTCAGGCCGTTGCCGGTGATGCAGAGGACCGTGGAGCCGTCGCGGTCGATCTTGCCTTGTTCGATCAGCTTCATCGCCACGGCGAGGGTCACGCCGCCGGCGGTCTCGGCCCAGATCCCCTCGGTTTCGGCGAGCAGGGTCATGGCATCGACGATGGCCTCGTCGTCGACGTCCTCGCTCCAGCCGCCGGTCTCGCCGATCAGCTTCGAGGCGAAGTAGCCGTCGGCGGGGTCGCCGATCGCCAGGCTCTTCGCGATCGTGTCGGGATGGCGGATCGGTTTGACCCTACTGGAGCCGGATTTCACGGTGGCCGAGATGGGGTTGCAGCCGGTTGCCTGGGCGCCGAACATCCGCGTGCGAACGGGCGCCTCCAGCAGGTCGAGCCGCTCGAATTCTCGGAATGCCTTGTAGAGCTTGCCGATCAGGCTGCCGCCGGCCATGGGCGCGACGACTTGATCGGGGGCTCGCCAGCCCAGGTCCTCGGCGATCTCGAATCCCATCGATTTCGAGCCCTCGGCGTAATACGGTCGGAGGTTGACGTTGACGAAGCCCCACCCATAGCGAAAGGCGATCTGCGAGCAAAGGCGATTGACGTGGTCATAGTTGCCCTGCACGGCGATGACCCTGGCACCATAGATGGTCGCCCCCAGAACCTTGCCCTGTTCCAGACCGTCGGGGATGAGTACGTAGGCCTCCAGGCCCGCGGCCGCGGCGTTGGCCGCGACGCTTCCCGCAAGGTTCCCGGTCGATGCGCAGCCAACGGTCTGGAACCCGAGCTCGACCGCCTTGGACAGGGCCACAGCCACCACGCGATCCTTGAACGAGAGCGACGGATGGTTGACGGCGTCATTCTTGAGATAGAGCTCTCTCAATCCCAGCACGCGGGCCAGGCGGTCGGCCCGGATCAGCGGAGTGCCTCCCACGTGCTGGCCCACCGTGGGCTCACCGTCAATGGGCAGCAACTCCTTGTAGCGCCACATGGTTCGCGGCCGCGCGACAAGCGCCGAACGAGTCAGCGTCCGGGCGGCGGCCTCGTAATCATAGGTGACTTCCAGAGGGCCGAAATCCTCGGTGCAGAAGTTCAAGGCTTCCTTGGGATAGCGCTTGCCGCACAAGCGACATTGTAGACCCGTCACCAGTTCTCCAGACACCGGCATGACTCCCGTTTGTGCTCATCCCGCCGGCCGCCGCGAATCCTGGGCGTCCATTCCAGGCGGCCTGCGAGATCGATGAGGTCCTGCGTTGCGGTAACCCCCCTGATCATCCCCGAACGCAGGGAGCGACCAGAGAAATCGGCCGGGTGCGCCGGTAGCCAGGGTGGTGGTAAGCGGAAGGGTACTCGGGGCGGGATAAGAAGGGCTCGAGGTGAAGGCCGGAGGGCGGTTCACCATCGACCATCTTATCTGTCCCACGGCGTGATCGACCGGACGTCGGGTCGGAAACGACCGCTGACCGGCAAACCCACACTGGGCAGGAATTAGCACCAGCATCTGCCTTGATGACAGACCGGTTGCTGTGGCGTCACAGGGCCCTTCCCTCAGCCACTCTGGATAAGATGCGCACCAAATTGTGAAGAATTCAGTCTAAGCGGGACACATCCGGCGAGTCAAGGCCGCAGTGTCCCGCCCTCGCGGGATTCCTTCGCCCGGGTCACGATCTGACGCGGTCGCCTGTCTTGCGGGCGGGCACGATCTTCCTCGTGAGACACCGCTCGATTAAGATTGCGTTCATTCGGAGCCATGCGACTCCGCCGCGGGCGGATCGTGATCTCCAGGGATCTCAGGACAGTAATGATGCTCCCTTCCCGGGAACAGATCGAGCGAGCGGCTTACGAGCGCTGGGAGCGCCGGGGCCGTTTCCACGGAGCCGACCGAGAGGACTGGGTCGCGGCCGAGATGGACACGGTCTTCGAGCTCAACTACCAGACAGTCGCCGAGTTCTGGCTCGCGGAACCGGATCGGCGGGTGATCGGTGATGTTCGGCGTCCGCGTTGCCGGTTCTGCGAGCAGGCGCCCCCCCGGGCCGCTTTCTCCTGCGTCCGACCTGCCGTTCCGGAACTGGTCGGCAACTCTTCGCTTTTCACCGGCGAACTCTGCGACGAATGCGCCCAGCAGTTCGCCGACACGATCGACGCCGAATTCGCCCGGTTCTGGGAGTCTCTGGAAGCCTTGAGAGCCGGCACTGCGTCATTCCGCGAAATCCGGGCCCCGATGGCCATCCCCATCGCCGCTTACAAGTGCCTGAGTCGCATGGCCCTCTCTCTCATGCCCGAGCAAGAGCTTTCCAGCTTCACCGACGCGATCGAATGGGTGAGCAATCCGGACCATGAGTTCGACCGCAGCCTTTTCGACAGCGCGGGCTGCCTGGTCTACCAGGCACATGTTCCCTACGGGGCGGCATGGGCCGGCCTGAGTTGCCGGATCGAGGAGGATGCCCCGTTCCCGTATATGATCTTCTTCCTGGGGGCGGAGCGGCTGATCCTCCAGATGCATCTGCCGCTCTGTGCCCTCGACGAGGACCTCGACGGCACGGAAGTGCGCATCCCCCAGCGATCGTTCTCCACCGGCACGGGTCCCGACCTGAAGACCAGCACCTGTCTGGTCCTGCCCCTCAAATCGGCCGCCGATCCTGCGCGGACTCGCCGCTTCCGGCTTCTCTGGTGAAGGGACGAGCGGAGAGAAGGATGAGCAGACCGTGCCCACTCTGTCTTCCAGCGGCAAGGCCCGTAGGGAGGCGACGAATCTGATCGGCGAATCCGATGGCACCTGACCTACCAACTCGCTCCACGGAGCAGCAGAGCCGTCAATCCCGGCCGCGGTCGGCCCGGGTGATCGTGTCGGCCGCGCTGCTGGGACTCTTCCTGGCCCTGGGCTGGGTCCTCTGGACGGCTGTTGGAACCACCGATTTGACGGGCGCGGCGGCCTCTCCCTGGCACGCTGCAAGGTTGGCCTTGAAATGGCCAAACCGCCTCGTGAGATGTTATCGGTTTTGTTGCGCTCGGGCGATGGGAGAGTGGAGTTCCGGGCCGGGTGGCCCCAGGGGATTGCTCCCCTGGGGCTCCCACGGATCCGTACGTGCCCTTTCAGGCATACGGCTCTTCATATCATGAACTCGCTACGGGACGGCTCCCTGAGTG
>JBEKTN010000258.1:0-12394 GCA_049516015.1 Isosphaeraceae bacterium
TCGTGGTGCGCTATCAGAAGCGTGCTCATAACCCCTTGCTCGTCGCGGCCGGATTCGATAGGACAGACACGGTCATCCCATGGCTGGGCGGTAAGCGATTGCAGCTCGTCTTCGGGTAGCCCATGCCGTCGCCCCGGATGAGCGTGGTGTAAAGTGAAAAACTAACATCGCTGAATGCTGGCATTTTTAATCTTATTGGCTAAATGTTAGCCTTTTTTTTCTGCATGGGAATCCAGGCTAGTTCATGCAACGGAAGAGACCATGCGGCATTTACCAGGATTTATATCCGCCAGTATCCATCGGAGCGCAGACGGCACGAAGGTGATCAATTACGCCCAGTGGCGCAGCCAAGCCGATTTTGACGCACTGAAAGACAACCCGAAGGCGCGACCTCATATGGAAGCGGCAGCGGCGCTGGCGAGCTTCGAGCCAATTGTCTGCGACGTGGTCGACTCGATTACTATGGATAAATGACGAGCTTTACGATCACGCCGCGCGGCATAACGAGTTGCTATCGCAGCCGGGCAAAGTAGAGGTGGACCGGGGGAGAACCATAACAAATCCAAATCGCCCTAGCTGTCCCGTATTTGGGGTCCATCATAACGGGACCCGGTCATGGGGTTGTGCTCGTCGGGGCGGCTGGGGCTGCGAAGGTGGCCGGGTCGAGGATGGTGAGGCCCGGGAACCGAGCGAAGTCGGCCCCGTTGAAGGTGAGCAGCCGGGTGACGCCGTGAGTCCTCATGGCGGCAACGAGCCGGGCGTCGTATGACACGCGGCCGTGACAAGTGCGGGCTCCGACCAGCACTTCCCACTCGACGAAGAGCGTCGGCTGGTCGGGGATGAGGCAGAACAAGCGCTTAATCCGAGCGACCTGAACCTGACACTCAGGGACTGACAGGCCGAGCCCGTTAGAGGCGACCGGCCGAGTGGCAGTGGCCCAGAACTCGTAGACGTTCTGAGGGACCACGCAGAGCACCTCGCCGCTGGCGTGCAAGGTGTTGATCGCTGTGTCCACCGTGGCGAAGGCTGGGTCCGTGGTGCTGGCGTACCGAAGTAGGATGTTGGTGTCCAGGAGGATCAAAGTTGGGCGTCTTCCCGCTCGCGGTAGATGGTTTCCCGGCTGTCGTCGAGACCGAACCCCGGGGGGTATCGACCGGCCCGGCTCTCAGCGTCCCGCTTCCAGGCTTTGAGCTCGGCGTGCCATGCGTCGCCAGTCAGCGGGAGCGGCGGCTCCGGTGCAGAGGTGCCGGTCTCAGCAAGCCGGTCAAGAGCCGGCTGGACGAGGTCGTCAACGGAGATGTTGAGGGCGGCCGCTTTTGCGGCGAGCCGCCGAAAGGTGTCTTCCGGAACGGTGAGGTGGGGCATGGTGTCCTCCATCGAAGGTGACTCTGGTCATGCTACCACGTCCAGGGGGGATTGTCCATTTGGACTTCCCGATGTGAACCGGCCGATCACCCAGTTGCCGGCAGCCTCTCACCAAGTGTTTCGGGCAGAAGCCTTTACGTCAACACCGAGGGTCTCACGAGATGCCGCCGAGGCCGCTCAGAAATAGGAAAAGCGCCCTCGAAACGGCGGATGCGCTCTTGCGGACGTTCGGGCGGGTGAGTATATTAGCTCAATTCGGCCCGGGATGTGACGACTCGTCATCACCCCTCTAGAGTAGACTTTTCGGCCCCGCGCCGGAGCCGAAATGGAATCCGAGACGATCAGAAGAGGCCCGGGCACCGACGCGTCATGCCAGTCGACCCTGGAGCGCGGTTGTGTTTCCGAACCTTTCGGCTCACGCCGGCCCGACGGCAGGGGGGAGGCCGGGGTTTCCATCAAGGCCGGCCGAAGATTTGAGGAAAGCTGTCAGTGCCATGAAAGTTCGATCAAGTGTCAAGCGAATTTGCGAGAACTGCAAGATCGTTCGCCGGGCGGGTAAGGTCTATGTGATTTGCACCAATCCGCGCCACAAGCAGAGACAAGGCTAGACGGTCACGGGTTCCCCGCGGGCCCGAATCGGCGTGCTGTCCAGGTTGTCTTACCACCCGGTTCATCAGCTTACAATCGCCAAGGTATCGATCGACGGAGACCGCAAGGGATGCCTCGTATTCTGGGTGTCGATATTCCCAACGACAAGCGCACGGTGATCTCGTTGCGCTACATTTACGGGATTGGTCCCTTCCTCTCCGAGCAGCTTTGCGTTCGGACCGGGATCGATCCCGACAAGCGAGCCCGCGACCTCACAGAGGACGACCTGGCCAAACTCGCCTCGCTGCTGGACAACGAGTACGTGGTGGAGGGCCAGCTCCGTCGCCAGGTCCAGCAGAGCATCGCCCGGCTTCGCGATATCGGCTGCTATCGGGGCCTTCGGCACCGCAAAGGTCTGCCGGTACGGGGCCAGCGCACGCGCACCAACGCGCGGACCCGGAAGGGCCCACGCAAGACTGTGGCCGGAAAGAAGGGCGTCAAGGAGTTGCGCTAGTCGCCTCCAGCTTGGGTGGACGCTCTCGAGCGACCCCGGGGCCGTGGCCGTCGGGTGTCGCCACACCCGACAGTTCCCCGGAGCAGGCACGGGTATTTCCAGTCCGCCGGGACCAGCAGGGGCAGATCCGAGGGTCCGGGCACGGCGAGCGCCGCCCGGCCCCTTGCGGGGGCTGGTTCCGGAGACTCGCGGCATGATCGTGAACGAACCAAGAACGACCAGAGTATTGATCGGATCAGATTGATTCAGGAGCACCGGAGCCGTGGCCAAGGCCAAGAAGCGGAAGACACGACGCAACGTCAGCCGGGCGGTCGTGCACATCAAGGCGACGTTCAACAACACGACGGTGACGATCACCGACCCCAATGGCGATGCGTTGTGCTGGGCCTCGTCCGGGACCGTCGGATTCAAAGGCAGCCGCAAGAGCACGCCGTTCGCGGCGCAGCGGGCGGCGGAGACCGCGGCGGCGACCGCGACGAAGTATGGAGTCAAGGAGGTCGAGGTCAAGGTCAAGGGGCCCGGATCGGGGCGCGAAAGCGCCATCACGGCCATCCAGGCCTCCGGGCTCTCGATCAAAGCCATCGAGGACGTCACACCGCTGCCACACAACGGCTGCCGGCCGCCCAAGAAGCGCCGCGTCTGAGCTCCGGACCCATTGTCCCGGGCAAGGGCTGGCTCGCTGGCGGGCGATCCCGCCGCGGCGGGCTGGCGAGCCCAGCTCGACCTGATTCGACCTTGATCCAGCAGCCGGCTCGGAAACGACCGTGCCGGCATGCAAACGCAACGAATGCTTGAGCGTAAATTCACGAATTCGATCCGACCGAGGAATGCTGATTAACCATGGGACGTAATACTGGACCGGTTTGCCGGCTCTGCCGCCGCGAAGGAACCAAACTGTTCCTCAAGGGAACGCGGTGCGATACCCCAAAGTGCGCCGTGGACCGTCGCGAAGGGGTGCCGGGCATGCATCAGTATCGCCGGGGCAAGGCCAGCGAGTACGCCGTCCGCCTCCGCGAGAAGCAGAAAGTCAAGCGCTACTACGGGATCTTCGAGCGGCAGTTCCGCAAGTACTATGCGGAGGCCAACCGCCGGGCCGGCAATACGGGCGACGCCCTGATGTCCCTGCTCGAGCGCCGGCTCGACAACGTGGTCACCCGGCTGGGCTTCGCCGCCAGTAGGCCCCAGGCCAGGCAGATCATCCGCCACGGACATATCCTGGTCAACGGCCGGAAACTGGACATCCCCAGTTACCTGGTTTGCCCTGGCGACCAGGTCCAGGTCAAGAACCGCGACCACTCCCGCAAGCTGGTCTCCGGCAACATGGCCGGGGGGGCTCCCCCGGTTCCCGAATGGCTGGACCGGCTCAGCGTCGATCCTCCCGAGGGACGGGTCACCCGCATGCCGTCCACACAGGATATCTCGCTACCCGTGACACCGCAGTTGATCATCGAGTTGTTGAGCCGCTGATCGAGCTCGGTCGAGCGCTTATTGGGGGGACATAGTGATGCGTATTCGTTGGCGTGGCCTCGAACTACCCAGCCGGGTGATCTGCAGCCGCGACACCTTGACCGACACCTTCGGCGAGTTCCACGTTGAGCCCTTCGAACGCGGCTTCGGTCACACCGTCGGCAACAGCCTGCGGCGCATTTTGCTCTCCAGCCTGGAGGGCAGCGCGATCACCAAGATCAAGATCCAGGGCGTGCAGCACGAGTTTTCGTCGATCCCCGGCATGGTTGACGACATCACTGACCTGGTGCTCAACGTCAAGCTCCTGGTGGTGAAGAATCACTCCGAACACCCCAGGACCATCCGCATCGATCGGGATCGCCGGGGCGTTGTCACGGCCGCCGATATCTTGCACGACGAGTCGGTCGAGATCATCAATCCCGACCATATTCTCTGCACGCTGACCGATGACGTGCCGTTCCACCTGGAAATGACGATCGAGAACGGCCGCGGTTACCGGACGGCAGCCGAGGGCCACACCGACGACCTCGAAATTGGCGTCATCCCGATCGACGCCAGCTTCAGCCCGGTGCAGCGCGTCGAGTACCACGTCGAGAACACCCGCGTCGGCCAGCGAACCAACTACGACAAGCTGATCCTGCGAATCTGGACGACGGGTGTCCTCGGCCCGGAGATGGCTCTCGTCGAGGCCGCCAAGATCCTCCGCAAGCACTTGAATCCGTTCGTCCAGTACAACGAGCCGGGCCCGGGCCTTTCCACCGAGGCAAGCCCCTACGACGGGCATCAGCACGCGCCACTGGATGCCGAGTTGGAACGCAAGCTCGACATGAGCCTGGCGGAACTTGAGCTCTCCGTCCGCGCCACCAACTGCCTGGAGAGCGAGGGAATCACGACGGTCCGGCACCTGGTCAGCCGCTCGGAAGACCAGCTCCTGAACGTCCGGAACTTCGGCGAGACCACGCTCAAGGAAGTTCGCGCCAAGCTCCACGAGATCGGGCTGGACTTGGGCATGAACGTGCCGGCCAAAGGCTAAGAACTGCAGCGAAGTGGCCAGTGGCCAGTGGCCAGTGGCCAGCATCAACAGGGTGAGAGCTGGAGAGACGTGGCCAGCGGCCAGTGGCCAGCAACTCACAACACGAGTCGATTCCAGAACCCTGAGCCTTGGTTTGTGGGCCGCTTTTCTGGCCACTGGCCACTGGCCACTGATCACAGAATGAACTATGCGTCACCAGAAAGCCGGCCGAAAATTCAAACGATCACCCGAACACCGCCGGATGCTCCTGCGCAACCTGGCCACGGCGCTGCTGGAGCACGGCAAGATCAAGACCACGCTTCCTAAAGCCAAGGAAGTTCAGCCGTATGTCGAGAAGCTGATCACCCTGGCCAAGGACGGCTGGGACTTGAACAACTTCCGCCGCTGCCTGGCGGTGCTGACCAGCAAATCGGTCGCATACAAGCTCTTCCACGATATCGGGCCGCGGTACAAGAGCCGGCCGGGCGGCTATACCCGCATTTACAAGCTGGCCCGGGTCCGCCAGGGCGATGCCGCCGCAATGGCCGTCATCAGCCTCCTCGGCGAACAGGAGCAAATCAAGGCGCCGACACGCCCGGCCGTCGTCTCCTCACCGAGCGCAAGCTAAGCCGTAAAGAAATCCACCCGGGTCGAATTCGGCCCGGGTTTTGCCGGTTCGCTCATTCTGGGAGTCCCGCGTCGTGTCTCATTCCGTGCATGAAGCGCGCTGCGTCTTCTGCAAGATCGTCCGGGGCGAGATCCCCTCGGCCCGGGTGCTCGAAACGGCCCAGGCCGTGGTCTTCCTCGATATCAACCCGCTCAGTCCGGGTCACACGCTCCTCGTACCACGCTCTCACCACGCGCACTTAGGAGAGCTCCCGGAGGAGATCGCCGCCCACGCCGGCTCGCTTCTCCCCAGGCTCTGCCGCGCCGTCAAGGCTGCCACGGGCGCCGAGGGGCTCAACGTGATCATCAACAACAGCTCCGTTGCCGGTCAGACCATCGACCATTGCCACTGGCACATCGTCCCCCGCTTCGCCAACGATTCGATCCACTGGCCCTGGCCGCAAGGAAAATACAGCGGCGATGAGTTGAGCCAGATGAAGTCACGCATCGAGCGGGAACTCGAGAACACCGTTCGCGCGGAATGAGAGGACTGCCAGTGAACTTGCTCATCGAGGTCGAGCGCGAGAACGATGGCCGGTGGATCGCGGAGGTTCCGGAGCTCCCCGGAGTGATGGTTTACGGGCAGACTCGAGAAGAGGCGATATTCCGAGTCCAGGCTCTTGCCCTGAGAGTGATCGCAGACCGGCTGGAGAATGGTGAAATGGCCCCCGCCATCGACCAGATTTTCTCGGTTTCGGTATGAGCCAGTGGCGAGCCGTCAAAGCGCGGCAGGTCCTCTCCGCTCTCCTGAAAATCGGCTGGAGCCTGAAACGCCAGACCGGCGGCTCCCATCGAGTTCTCTCTCATCCTGGCAATCCCGATTTCGTCTTCGCCTTCCACGACAACAACGAGATCGGCCCCCGCATGCTGGCGAGGATCGCCAAGCGAACGGGGTTGAAGCCCGGGGATTTGTGAGGTGCAAGCGTAAAATCGTCGGCCCAATTACGATCTTTTCGTCTGGGGCCGGGTGTAAGCCAATGCCAAGAGCGCATAGGCGGTCACCAGATTCGGATCCCCCTCCATGAAACGATCGGCGGGGTTCACCCAACTGCCGTCGGCCTGCTGCCGTTTCGCCAGGGCCGCGACTAGTTCGCCGCGCCAGTCGTGCGATACCCCCGCGGCATCCGTGATCGTCGGCGTCTCGAGCACCGACATCGTCTTGGCGAACGTGTGATAGTAGTAATACAGCCCCTGTTGCCCCAGCCCCGGGTTCTCCTCCAGAGAGTAATGGCGGGTGATGTACGTGAGGGCCGCCTTGACCCGGGGATCCTCACGCGCGAGCCCCGCGTAGATCATGCTCTTGAGCCCGGCGTAGGTCATGCTGGCGTAGGAACGGAGACCGCCGTTGGCCTCCTTGCCGGCGATGCTGCTGCCGCCTTGTGCCGCAGTGTAGATGAACCCGCCGTCATTGATCTTTCCCGCCCAGGCCTGATCGTTGAACTCGCTCTTCAGATTCTGGCATCGGGACACGAAGACCAGCGCCTTCTGCAAGTTCGGGTCATCGGCCGGCAGCCCGGTGTCGCGCAGGGCTTCCATGAAGAAGGCGGTGTTGGATAGATCCGGCCGGCTATTGCCGCCGCCGTAGCCCGCCCCGCCGTAAAACGCGTCGTCGCGCGGCTTTCCTTCGCTTTCGTCCCACTGCATGGACTTGAGGAAATCTTGCCCGCCCTTGATCACCCGGTTATAGCGCCCGTTGACGTTGGCCTGCTGGAACGCCACCAGGGCGATCGAGGTCGAGTAATTGGCATGAGGGGCCTCGGATAGCCCTCCCTTGGCACCGATGAAGCCTTCGAGGTACTTGAAGGCGCGGGTCACCATGGGATCGCCCGGAGGAACCTGTCCCGAGCGGAGCAAGGCCGTGACCACCAGTGCCGTGATTCCCGGCTCGCGCTGGGTTGACCAGCCCCCCTTGGCGTCCTGCCGCGGCCGCAGGAACTTCACGGCGCGGTCGATTGTCGGCCCGACCAGGGCCACCCCAGACTCCTGCCGGCCCCACGAAGACGCTGGACGCCAGCCCAGGTAAGCCATCGATCCCACCCCGACCAGGCTCCGGTCAAGGAAACGCCGACGCGATGTCTTTTCGGGATTCATTTTCAACCCTTTCTCCGGAGTACTCGTCTGCGTGGTTGCCGAGATTCCACCATTATCCATTATAGCGGCCCGACCGCCTCGGGATGAGAGCCTTCAGGCAGCCTGGCATCGCCAGGACCAGGCGAAAGACTCGGGGCGTTTTCCAGGGTTGCCGCCAGTGCCGCGAACGCCGGCTCGGCACTTTCCTTGTGGCCAGTCATAAACCGTTCCAGGAGCTGCCCATCGGTCAAGTCACCGAACGCACCGACCTGGAACAGGGAATGGATCTGCCGCAAGACGGCGGCTCGCCCCTCTGCTTGCCGCGCCAAGGTTCCACCTCCCCATCGCATTCCGCCGATCGTCTTGCCGAACAAGAGGTAGTGTAACGAGAGAGGAAAACCGTTCCGAATTTCTTTGGACATTGACCCAGGGACAGAGCAGGTCAACGCACGAAAACCGAGAAAGCTAGGAAATATGGTGAACCTGACTTGGGCTAAACATGGGATAATTTTGCGAGGATAAAATCGCAGTGCCGTCAGATTGCCGGTGACAAGTCGGCGAATCCCCGTATGATTCGCGGCCAGTCCGCCGACGGGGTAATGCGGGACCGAGGGAGGTGCCGCGCGCAGCAGAAGTTCGCCCAAGGAGGGGAGATGCGGAGCCTCGAACCAGCCCACCACCTCCGCTCCCCGCGAGTAGCCGTGGCCCGGATGGTCTGGCCGCTGGTCATAGCTTTGCCGGTGGTACTCAGTGGCTGCGCCTCGATCGTGATCCACAATCGGCCAATCTTCGACCAAACTTCGCTGGAATCCCCATCCAGTACCACGCCACCTCCCGCCGAGGCGCTTGCGCTCGTCCAGGCTGGCGTGGCACTCGACAAGAAACATCCCGAATGGGCGATCACGTACTACCGCGACGCTGCCCTGAAGGCGTTGCCGTACGTCCAGAGCGAGGAATTCTCGCCACGGCTTGATATCGATGCCGCCACGGGAGCCCAGGGAATTTACCGGCGGGCCATCGAATACACGCTGGAGACGACCCATCGACAGGCGATGGTCGAGGGCATTTCCTGGACCGAGTTCCTGGCGCGGGCGGGGATCGGCGTGCGGGGGAGGGTGGGGTTGTATGAAGCGGCGCGGTGGGAAGAGGCCTTGCCGACCCGCCGATTCGAAGTCCAGGGTTTCCGCCATCAGGTCGGTCGGGGGGGTGTCGGTGCGCCGGTGGTCGTGTTCCTCACCCGATCCGGAAAGTGGGGTGAGCCCGCGACCGAGACGACCGGAGCGCTGACGGAGCCCTGCGAGGCCCATTTCCCGAAAACACTCTACCGCGCGGCCTCGGCGACTCTGAGGCCGGGAACCGGTCCCGGCGAACCGCTGGCAGTCCTCGAGCTGCACGACCCGGTGCTCCACCCCACGATGAACTGGCGGCCAGCATCGAACGCCCCCGCCCTGCCACTTGCTTACGACATGACCGTCCCTCTGGCCCGCCAGTTCCACGTCGCCAACTTGAATCTGCTGGGTGCACTCGGTGTCCTCTTCCCCTCGGAGTACGACGGCAGGACCGGGATCTACCTGCTCGACCCCTATGAGCCGGGAAAGATCCCCGTGGTTTTCGTGCACGGACTCATGTCCAGTCCCGAGGCCTGGGACAACGCCATGAACGACCTGCGCGGAGATCCCGAGCTACGAAAGCGCTATCAATTCTGGATGTTCTTCTACTCGACGGGTAATCCGATCCCGGCGTCTGGGGCGCGATTCCGCAAGTCGCTCAGCGACCTGCGTACCCAGCTCGATCCCGAGGGCAAGGACCCGGCCTTCGACCGGATGGTCCTGATCGGTCACAGCATGGGCGGGCTGCTCTCGCGGCTGGCGATCGCCAGCAGCGGCCAGACTCTCTGGAACACTGCCTCCAAGGTCCCACCCGAGCAGATCGAGATGGATCCCCAGTTGAAGGACCTGATGATGCAGGCCTTGATATTCGAGCCGGTACCCATGGTCAGCAGGGTGGTCTTCGTCTCGACGCCGCATCGCGGCAGCCCGCTGGGAGACGAGCTCGTGGGGCGGCTGGCCTCGAAGATGATCCGAGTTCCCAACGATATCTTGCAGATCCGCAAAACCCTGGCCCAGTACAATGGCCAGGTGAAGAACTCGGAAGCCTTCCGGGGCACTCGCTACGCGACCAGCGTGGCACAACTGGGTACGGGCAATCCCGTGCTCCAATCGATCGACCAGTTGCCGTTGAGCGCGGCGGTCCCCTATCACTCGATCATCGGTTACAACGGCAAGGAGCCGCTGCCCGCGGGGGGCGATGGCGTTGTCCCCTACACGAGCGCTCACATCGATGGAGCGCTCTCCGAGCTAATCGTTTCGAGCGACCACTCCGCCGAGGAGACCGACGCAGCCATCGTGGAGATGAGGCGGATTCTCACGGTCCACTACAACGAATACGCGCTCCAGCGGCAGGCACTGGCCCGGGGCGAGAAGCCGCCAGTCCGGATCACGCGCCCGCCAGGCCAGACTCCCGTCCGCTATGCGCTCACGCCTCCACCCGAGCAACCCGGCAACCACCGCGTCGCCGCCAAGACGGCTCCCCCCGATCTCCGGATCATCCGGTAAATCGGGACGAACCAGTCCAGGTTCTAAATTCGTTGAGCTTCCCCACTTCTGGAGCCGATAAGAGAGGAAGACACCACGTCTTGCCAGTATTACCCCGGCAAGGAAGTAAGTCAGGCTGGAAAGCCTGACCTACAATGCGTTTCTTTCGTGCCGGGGTAATAGGACCTCGTCTTTCCCTGACGAGCAGGACCCTGCTTGGGTCTGTCCCGGAACACGGAGAAGGAGTTTCCGTTCCATGCGCAAGCGACACATTGCGACTCCCCGGCTGGAATCTATGGAAGATCGGGTGGTCCCGAGCATACTCGGAATCAACGTGTCGCCATCGATCACGGCCGATTTTCACAAGCTGGGCAATGATATAAGTAGCTATGCCAATAGCTTCAAGAACTACATCGAGTCCTTGAACCAGCATCGGACTGGCCAGTCCGTGCATACCACATGGGCGACCAGCCACACCGCCTCTCATCACACCAGCAACACCCTGTTCGGTATTCCCTGGCTTAAGATCTGAGCTCGGCTCCCTGGCTCCCTGGCTCCGTAGCAACCACGAACTCCCGTTGACCGATCCCTCGGAAACCGGTACAAGCCCCGGTCAGGGGCCATTTCCGCGCCGGTCCGGCCAAGAGCAAGCCAGCACGGCTCGTTCGCCGCCAGGACGAGGGGGTCGCGTCCGTACCTGATCCGCGGATCACGCGTGACGCAGGGCCCCTGCCCGGGGATCCAGGTCCAAAAGGAGTCAGGTCATCGTGAGAACGTCTTCCTGGTCAGTGATCGTCGGACTTTCCATCCTCCTGCCAGTTTGTTTGTCCAATCCGGCCCGAGCCCAGAAAGACCCTGAAGCCACTGTCGGGAAATCGCTCCAGGTTCTCAGCGAGATCACCCGCAATCCCCAAACGGGGATGCCCCGCATGGTACTGCGCAAAGCGCAGGGGATCGCGATCATTCCAGACATGTTCAAGATGAGCTTCATCTTCGGCGCCCGGTTCGGCCGCGGAGTACTGGTGGTCCGTCAGCCGGATGGCGCCTGGAGCAACCCCGTCTTCATTCACCTCCTGGGAGGAAGCTTCGGAGCCCAGGCTGGCGCCCAGTCGACGGACCTGGTCCTGGTCTTCCAGAGCCAGAAGGGTCTCGATCGGTTCCTCAAGGGCAAGGGCAAGCTCACGCTGGGTGTGGATGCCGCGGCCGCGGCCGGGCCTGTTGGCAAACGGTTCGAGGCCAGCACCGACGCGGGACTTCAGGCAGAGATCCTCTCCTATTCCAACACCCACGGCATCTTCGCGGGCGTCTCGGCCGAGGGGGGCACGCTCCAGATCGACGGGAGAGCCAACACACTCTACTACCACCAGCCCGTATCCCCCGCCGCGATCCTCGCGATCAAGAACCCGCTGGCCGTTCCGCCCTCCACCGTCTCGCTCCAGCAACTGCTCGCCGAGAAAACCGCCTGGCCCGAGCGCGTCGTCAAAGCCGGCCGGCCCAGGAAACAACCGGTGATCGTCGACGACGAGACGACCTTCTTCGATGATCAGGACGGGATCGAGATTGACGGAGCGATTCGCCGGGACACCCTTCCCGACGCCGCCTCACCGCAACCGCGCGCTCCCGTTCGTCGCGAGGTCAAGCCGCAAGCCGAGCCTTCCACCGCCGCCGACCTCGACGCCATTCCACCGCCCACCAGCCGAAGGAAAACGCCGCCGCAGACCAAGCCTCAGCGCCCCAACGACGAAGACCTGCCCGAAGCCATGCCGGGCCCCGCTCGTTCCAGGGCCAAGCAAGAGCGCAAGCCGCTCCCACCGAAGCCCGCGGATGACGATGACGTGCCGGATCTTGCACCTCCGGGAACCTTGTGAGGCGTGGGGCGTGGGGCGTGGGGCGTGGGGCGTGGGGCGTGGGGCGTGGGGTGTGGGGCGTGGGGCGTGGGGCGTGGGGCGTGGGGCACGACTTCGGTACGCGCGGCAGGGGCCACCCACTTTGTGGTGCCAGCAATTCCCGGTCACTTGAGTGTCACTCATCCTGGTTCGCCCATTTTGACAGTGACAGCCTGAATCGTCACCATCCGGACGTGGAGAAGGACTTGAGGTATGGGCTGCAGGGGCCCGA
>JBEKTN010000259.1:0-12359 GCA_049516015.1 Isosphaeraceae bacterium
TCGCGATTCTGCCGCGCAGAGCAGGTCGCGATCTGGGCATATTGCTTGATGCCCAATCATGTTCACCTGATCGTTGTCCCGCAGTCCGCCGAGAGCCTGCGTCGCGCCATCGGCGAGGCACAGTAGTCAGTTCGGCGATCTCGGCTTCCAGGGTGGTGATCTGCTCGCCCGCTCTCTCGGCTCTGATCCTCCACTGCTCGCGGCTCCTGGTCAGGTGGGCAAGGAGGCGGTTTGGCCATTTCAAGGCCGACCTTGCAGCGTGTCAGTGCCGTTGGCCCAGGCGCGCGCCGGGCAAGGCGCACCGTCTTGCCCGCCGGTCCCGCACGGGGCGGTGCCGGCCGCTGGATCACGCGTGCAGCTTGCCGGCTCGCAGGGCAGCAGCCAGTCGCCGATCAGCCTGGCCAGCGACTCGGCGTGGGTGATGTGGGGAATGTGGCCGACCGCGGGCATGACCACGCTGTCGGCTCGCGGCAGCGCCGCTTTCAGCTCCTCGAAGTAGCGGTGCGGTACAATCCGGTCGTCCCGTCCCTGAACCAGCAGTAGTTCCGCGTTGATTCGTGGCAGGCTTCCCCGCAGGTCGAGCCGGGCGAGCAGCGAGCTTCGATGAGCCAGCGCGCGGATCGGCGTCTGCCCGTTCTCCTCGAGATAAAACGGCCAGCGATCGGCGATGATCCAGGGAAAGTCCATCTTACTATTGTAGGCGAGGATCGTCTGCCGCAGCGGCAGCCGGGCCGCGGTTCCGGGCACCCTCCGGCCCAGGAACAGCGCCAGACGTTCCGCCGCCGTGAACCGGCGATGGGCAAACGCACCTTGCACGACCGCCCTGGAAAACCGCTCCGGCGCGCGATCGAGCGCCGCCAGCGCGATCGTCGATCCGAACGAGATCCCCGCCAGGTGCGCCCGGTCGATGTCGAGATGGTCCATCAGGCCGATGAGGTCATCGACCAGGTGATCGTGAGTGATCCGTTCCAGGCGGGCGCCGTCGCCCTCCCAGTCGCCGGGATACTCGTACTGAATCGTCCGGAACTTCTCCGCCAGGCGGTTCAGCACCAGGGCGTACGTCCGATACGTCGAAGCGATCCCGGGCAACCAGATCAGGGCGGGACCCTGACCCAGGGTGCGATGGGTCATCCGGTACCGAGGACCCGACCAGGTTCCCACCGTGGCGCGGTCGTCGTACTGGCGCACCTCGTTGCGAAAGTCGGCAGGGGGCTGGCAGCGGCCGGCGGTGGGCAAGGGGCCGGAATCGGCGGCGGGCGTCAGCAACGAATCATCAGGCGATTGTTTGAGCATTGATGGGAGAACGTTCCGGGCCGGGCGGGTCCTCTGGGGTGTGAAAGACCATGCTGGCGAAGCTCACGCAGCAGGTTCGCCGATCGTCAAGGGCCTGGTCGTAGCGCAGCAGCAGCCCGGTTGCTGGACCTATGGCATGAAGCATGGTGTAGGTGGCGGCAAGCCCGCAGACCCGCCAGCGGTTCGAGACGGTCGCCGCCGTCTGGAACCACTGCGCCGGATCGGCGGCCGCCGCATGATCGAGCATCTCGCCGTCGAACCGGCGAACCGTTTCCTGAAGCTGGCCATCGACGGGATGCGGATCGCCGAACTCGGGCCCGACATGGCACAGGTCGATCCCGCCGATGTACGCGACGTTCTTGCCGCTGGCTGACTCCGCCGCCTTGAGGGCATCGACAAACCGCCGCACCTGAGGATCCTCGATCGGATCGATCCCGCGCTGGAGATGATCGTGGAACGATCCGACCAGGATCGGCACGATCGAGAACGGCCGATTCTTGCCAAGCACATACTGCAGCCACACCACCTGGAACTCGACCGAATGTTCCGCCCGGTGGACCAGTTCGTCATCGAACAGCTCTTCACCAGCGGCTGCCGCGATTCGTTCCACGTATTGCCGATCGGTCCGCACGACGCCCAGCGGGGTCTCAAAGTCTTTCAAGGTCAGCGCAAAGTGACGCCGACAGGGTTGATGCGCGACCCCCAGGATCACGAAGGTGTCGATGTCGGCCTGCTCGGCCAGCTCCCGGTACGACCATGTGTAAACGGGCCCGCCCCTGCGGAAGTCGATGTGCGGGCTGAGCACTCCCCGCAGCCGCCGAGACCGGCCGGGACCCTCGTGCGAGAGCGGGCCGGCACCCCCATCGCCGCGGAAATATCCTTGGAGCTGAGCCCGTAAGGTCGCATCCTCGGCCGCATAAGACCGTCCGGCCAGCGCTGCGGGACGGTGCTGAGATTGGCGAAACGTCTCCTGAAACGACGCGAATGTCGGACCGTCCAGGACCATCGCCTGATCGAGCTGCTCGACCAGGCGCTCGAGCACCTCGGCGGCGAGACGTTGTCCGGTCGCTTGCTGGACCCGCGTTGGAATCTCGGCAAGTGGTGTCAGCCCGTCGAAGTGACGGCAAACATGGATGAATGCGCCAAGTGGAACCAGAACCGGGCTGGTGAACGCACCGAGCGGGTCTTGAAGGAGGGCGTAGGGCTGACCCTGATGGTCGAATCGCGAGGCGGCGAGGGTACGCAGTTTGGGACGGTCCAAGGTCGTCATGAAACCCGAGGCGGCCGAGGGCGAAAGAGGAAGTTGAGTGGTCATCAACTCATTCTTCGCCAGCGGCACGCCGGCGTCAAGCGGATCGACGCGGACCACGAGGCGGATTGGAAATCAACGGCAACGGCCAGGCGGGCGGAGCAATTTCGCGGATCGGCTGGGGTCGCATGAGGGAAACCCTCCTGTCGAGGCATTGCGTCAAGAATCACCACGGGGTCGGCAAGGGAGGAACCTCCCAATACCTGCCATTCTATAAGTGTATGCAAACGACGTGCCATTTCCGATTATTTCTTCTTGCCTGGAGAATTCCCCGCGTATTGTCTGTCGTGGCTCAAGGCACGGCAGGGTCAAGTTCTCTCGGGGAAGCCGTTTCCTGGTGTGAGTACGCCTGAAAAATTGACAGGGCTGGCGACGATACTGGCATTCTCCGCCCCGTTGCGGCTGCCCGCGCCTCTTCCGGCGGCCGCTGGGATGATCTGGTGGAGAACGCCAGACTCTGGTAGTTTCCCGCGGGTGGTCCGTGGGATCATCGAGAGATCTCGCGCGTCCGGAAGAAGAAGGGCCTGCAAGGCTCGGGCAAGCAGCACGGAGGTCGATTGCCCATGCAACGGCAAACCAGGATGATGGCGGCCCAGTTTCTGGCGTTCTGGGCGGTCTGTTCCGCCATGTGTCTTGGCCAGGCTCCCGACCGGGATGACGCACCGACCGCGGCCCCGGAGCAGGCTCAGACCCCGGCCGCTGCCGCGCGGGCAGAGCAGGAGGGCGCTGCTCCCCGGCATGCCGGCGCCCCTGCCAGGCCCGCCGATCCAGCCAATGCCAATCCTGCCAATGCCAAGAAGATGGCGTGGCTGCTGAAGCAGTGGGAACACCAGAGCTCGCTGCTCAAGACCCTGGACGTGAAGATCCTCCGCGTCGATCAAAACCCGGCCTGGGACGAGCTGGAATATTATGAGGGCCGCGCCCTGTTCAAGAGCCCGAATTTCGCCTTCATCGACTTCAACAAGATCAAACAGGATGAGAAGCAGAAACCGCTCCGGGACCCGCAGAACAAGGATAAATGGCTTTCCACGCCCTTCGAGCGAATCGTCTGCACCGGAGAGGAAGTCTGGCAGTACAAGAGCGACACTCAACAAATCTTCATCTTTCCGCTCGGCAAGAACGAAAAGAAAAAGGCCATCGAGGAAGGGCCGCTGCCGTTCCTGTTCAACATGCACGCCGAGGATGCCAGGCAGCGCTACCAGATGAGCCTGATCAGCGAGGATGCCAAAGGTTATGGAGTGAGCATCAAGCCCAAGCTCCCGGAGGACAAGGAAAGCTTCAGCATTGCGTTCGTCAATCTCGACCGCAAATACCTGCTGCCGGTCCGGATCCTGATGAAATCGCCCGACGGCAAGAGCCAGAAGGACTTCCAGCTTCGGGAGATGTATCCCAACCGCGTGGTCAACGACAACAACTTCGAGGGCAAGCCGCTGGGCTCGCCCTGGAAGATCGTCCGCAACCCGGCCGGCGAGGACCGCGCTCACGCGGGGGCGGACCGGGCGCGCGACGCACAGGGAGAGCCTGCCGCGGGAGAGCCTGCCGCCGCTCGTCCCAGGGCCGGCGCAATCGAGCGGTAGTGATCAACTCCGCCTGATCGCTTGTGGACCCGATGGTCGACGATCGCCGGCCCAGCCGCACTCGTTGCCGTGCCGCCGGGGTCGCGATCCATCCGCGGTTTGACGGCCTACTCTCGCAGGTCTATAATCAACTAGTGGTTGGCAGCTCGATTCCACCCGTCCGCGCATTCCTCGCCCGAACCGGAACCTTGTCGAACACCTTAGATTGGTTTTCTCCAAAAGAACCGGCGGCTTGACTCACTGTCCAGAATGGGTTTGGAGCTTGGGAGCTGTGCCGCGCCCGACTCTCGGAGGGAGCCCGACTTCCATGACTTACCTCAGTGCTCTGCGACCCGGAATGGCCGCCTGCCTGATCATGGGGCTCCAGATTGTCGCCGGGTCAGCTCATGCCCGGGCGCCTGCCGGCCCCGAGGCGAATCCTGGCCAGTTCTTCACGATCACCGAGCCGATCACCAACGAGACGACCGAGCGTATCCGGACTGCCACCCGGCAGCTCGTCGATCAAAATGCCGGCGAGGCGAAGGGGAAAAGTCCGATCCTGGTGTTCGAGTTCCTGCCTGGAGAGTCAGCGCCGGGAACCAGCAGGATCGGCACTTCGTTCGACCTGGCCAACCTGATCTCCAAGGAGCTTGGAGGCGCCAGGCTGACCGTGGCCTACGTTCCCCAGCCGCTCACCGGGTACGCTGTCTTGCCGGCCCTGGCCTGCTCGGAGATCGTGATGGGCGCCGGTGCCAGCCTGGGCCCGATTACCCCCGACGACCAGACGTTCGATCCCGCCTTTCGTGAGCCGGTCCGCTTTCTGGCCCTGCGCAAGACGCGTGACCCCGACCTCTTGCTGGGCATGCTCGATCGCGATGCCGATCTGAGGCTGGTGCACACCGCCGATAAGGCGCTTCATTACATCCTGGCCGAGAACCTCGAAGAGTTCCGCAAGACCAATCAGGTCACTGACGAGCAGGCCGCCTGGGAAGGTGGCCAGCGCGGCGTCTTGACCGCCCGGCGGGCCCGCGCCGAGGGCTTTTGCAAGGCCATTGCCGAGAACCCGGCCGAGGTGGCCCACATCTACCAGATCGGCGGTCAGTCGGCGGTCGAGGATCCGACCCTGGGCCAGGCGCTGCGGCCCATCTGGATCAAGATCAACGGGTCACTGGACCCGGTGAAGGTCGGCTACCTGTCACGGCGAATCGATCAGGCGCGGCAAGAGAAGGTGAACCTCATCTTCTTCCAAATCGATAGCCCCGGCGGACTCGATTCCGCCGCCGACAGCATCGCCGACCAGATCGCCTCGATCACGGACATGAAGACGGTGGCCTACATCGAGGACCGTGCGCTCGGCGTCGCCGCGCTCTTGCCCCTGGCCTGCCGCGATATCGTCTTCAAGAAATCGGCCCGGATGGGCGAAGTCCGCCAGATCATCGTGGGTCGCAACAACCATCTGCAAGATTTGAACGACGCCCAAGTCCAGGTTCTGACCAAGAAGGTCGCGTTCCTGGCAGGCAAGAAAGGCCATCCCGAGGCAGTCGCGCGGGCCATGGTCGACCCCGACACCGAGATCGTCGAGGCGCGTGACCTCCAGACCGGCGCGACGCGGCTCTTGCTCCGTGAGGAGGTCGATGCCGACCGGGCACGGTTCCAGGGCGTCGAGGTCCGCAAGAAGCCGGGGCTCAATCTCGTCCTGACCGGCGATGAGGCCGCGGCGTTTGGGCTGGGTCAGGTCGTGGGCGGCGAGGAAGAACTCAAAGGGTTGTACGGTCTGCGCGGCAAGCTCATCCGGGTGGACGGGCCCGGCTGGGTCGATTCGCTGGTCACGGTTCTGACCGATCCCTACGTGAGCTGGCTGCTCCTGTTCGTCGGCCTGTTCATGCTGGTGATCGAGCTCAAACTCCCCGGCATCGGCCTGCCCGCGATCACCTCCGCCCTCGCGTTCCTGCTCTTTTTCTGGAGCCACTACCTGAGCGGCACCGCCGACCAGCTTGAAATCATCCTTTTCCTTGTCGGCATGGTCTGCCTGGCCCTCGAGCTCTTCGTCTTCCCAGGGTTCGGCATTTTCGGCATGAGCGGGGTCCTGCTCATGCTTTGCAGCATCGTGATGGCCAGCCACACGTTCGTCTGGCCGACCCAGGAATACGAGTACCGCGAAATGGGTTACACGCTGATTCAGCTCACGCTCGCCCTCGTGGCCGTTGCGGGAGGTGCCGTGGTCCTGGCACGTTACCTGCCGTCACTCCCCTTTCTCAGCCGCCTGGTCCTCAAGCCAGAGCCCTGGACCGTGGTCGAGTCTGCCGACTCCTCCGACCCGCTGTCCAAGCCGTCTCTGGAGGGCTACGACTCCCTGGCCTTCCTGGTCGGCGAAACCGGTCGCACCACGTCTCCCCTGCGACCGACGGGCAAGGCACGCTTCGGCAACCTGCTGATCGACGTCACCGCCGACGGTTTCTACGTCGAGACCGACTCACTCGTCGAAGTCGTCGATGTGCAGGGTACGCGGGTCATCGTCAAGCTCATGGACTGATCGCCAGTTCACCAGGATCGACGTGTCTACCCAGCGACATGCTCATGACCCCTGGTCGGCGCGACGCTTCAACAGTTCCGCTCGCGTGATCGGTTGTTTCAGACGCTCCCGCTCGGCCGCGAAAGCCGTGGCTTCCAACTCCTGAACGAGCAGGTCGTGGTGATCGTAAAAGTAGGTCAACGCGGCATAGACCTGTTCGGGTCGGAGGTCGGAATGCTGCCGGAGGATCTCTTCCGCGGACCAGCCATGATGATAATGCTCGCCCGCCAGGTGTTCCACTTTGTACCTTGTGCCCTCGATACGTGCTCTACCGTCAGCATCGAAGGTGAGATGGGGATAAGAAATGGCCGTGCTCATGGTGTAGATCGTGTGTCGGGTTTGGCGTATCTTGGGCATTGCCCAGCGCGTCCAGCGAACGTTCGGTCGCCGTCTGTTGGCCGCACTTTGAGTATAATGGAAAGCAACTATACACGCAGGACGTGGTTCCGGATTTTCGAGACTTCTCGCTGAACTCCACCGTGATTCGTTGTATCCCATGATGGGGAGAGACGCTTGGGTGGCTGGGGCTGACCGTAGGGAAGCCCCAGGGCCGAAGCCTGTGCGTCTGGGGCGTCGCCTCCGGCTCCGCCGCCAGCCACCCGGATCCTGGCAGCTCTGGAATGGTGGAGATCAGCGAGGAGTCTCGGATTTTCCGGACGATTTCAAGCTTGCTCACGAATCGTATTGGCGGTTGGCAAGCGGGATCGATTACACTAGGTATGTGATGGGGCAAGGGATCGGTTCGGCTGGCCGCGCGGGGTCGAGCCGCGGGCGATCGAGCGATCAGCCACCGGGAAAGGAGGGTCTGATGAGCATTTTGTTCTGGCCGTCGGTCTTCCTGGTCCTGGGTCTCTTGCTCCTGATTGTGGAGGTGTTCATCCCTTCCGGCGGTTTCATCGGAATTTGCTCGATCGTCTGCCTGGTGCTGTGTCTCTGGTATGCGTTCGCGCAGTCTCTCGGCCTCGGTGTGACCTTCATGGTGATCGATCTTGTGGCATTGCCGCTGACTGCCGGGCTGGCATTCTCGCTCTGGTCGCGAACGCCGCTGGGCCGCAGGTTTTTCCTCAAGCCCCCGGCGCCCGAGGAGATCGAGGTGTCGCACGCCGATCATCATCTCGAGATCCTGGTTGGCCAGTTGGGTCGAACGCTGACCCCGTTGCGGCCATGCGGTCACGTCGAGATCGACGGCCAGCGGGCCGACGCCCTCGCCGAGGAGGGCTTCTTGCCGGCGGCCGCAACGGTTCGCGTTCTGCGGGTCCGGTCCGGCCAGGTCGTAGTGCGAGGAATTCATGATCCCGCGGAGGATCTCCGGGAAGAACCAACCAGGACAATCGATCTTTCAGGGCCCGAGACGGACCCTTCCCCCAGAGCCACGACCGCAAAGGCGGTCTCCATCTACGAGGATGCTCCATGAGTGCCATGCTGTTCGCCCAGGTCAACCAGCCGCCGACGTCGTGGTCGTCAACGATCTTTTACATGATGATCATCGCCATCGGCCTGATCGCCCTGATGTTTTGCATCTTCCTGGCCAAGTATTTCAACCTCTGGATCCAGGCCAAGATGACTCAGGCCAACGTGAGCATCTGGGACCTGGTGGGTATGACGTTCCGCAAGGTGAACCCCAACATCATCGTCCGGTCGAAGATCATGGCCTACCAGGCGGGTCTGTCGGAGAAGGACGGGGTCACGACGCGGGCCCTCGAGGCCCACTACCTGGCCGGCGGCAACGTGCCCAACGTGGTGCGGGCCCTGATCGCCGCCAACCGCGCGGATATTCCGCTCTCCTACAAGCGAGCCGCCGCGATTGATCTGGCGGGCCGCAATGTGCTGGAGGCCGTGCAGACCAGCGTCAATCCCAAGGTGATTCCCTGTCCCGATCCGACCCAGGGACGGCTCACGATCGACGGCGTCGCCAAGAACGGCATCCAGCTCAAGGTGAAGGCCAAGGTCACGGTGCGGACGAACCTCGACCGCTTGGTCGGCGGCGCCACTGACGAGACGATCATCGCCCGGGTCGGCGAGGGCATCGTCAACGCGATCGGCTCGGCCGACACGCACCTGATGGTTCTCGAAAAGCCCGACTCGATCTCCAAGCGCGTGCTCGAGAAGGGTCTGGACGCGGGCACGGCCTACGAGATCCTGTCGATCGACATCGCCGACATCGACGTGGGCGACAACGTGGGCGCCAACCTTCAGGCCTTGCAGGCCGAGGCCGACATGCGCGTGGCGCGGGCCAAGGCCGAGGAGAGGCGCGCCTTCGCCGTGGCCAAGGAGCAGGAAATGCTCGCGCACGTCCAGGAGAACCGGGCCAAGGTCGTGCAGGCCGAGGCCGAGGTTCCCATGGCCATCGCCGAGGCCTTCCGCATGGGCAACCTTGGCATCACCGACTATTACCAGCTTCGCAATGTGCAGGCCGATACCGAGATGCGCAACGCGATCGCGGGCACCGGGGGCAACGCCGCGCGGCGCGAGCCGGTGGTCACACCGTGATCAGCGGGCCGGCCTGATCGTGGGGCTATTGTTGGCGTGTGTTGCTCGTCGGAAGGCGGAAGCATGAGATTCGAGATCCTGATCCAGTTCATCGTGCCCTTGATGTTCCTGGCAATCTGGGCCCTGACCTCGCTCTTGAATCGCGATGCTCAGCCGTTGCCGCCGCGCCCGGGCCGTCCGCCGGGCGCGGGCGGTCCGCGACCGCTTGACCTGAACCGCATGCCGGGCCAGCCAGAGCCCCGCTCCTCCGGCCTGGGAAGTCTGGTGCAAGCACCAGCTTCATCTCCCCTGGCAGACCAGCAGACGATGTGGCCAGGCGCCACTTCCGCTCCCACCGCGCGCGAACGGGCCGTTCAGCGCCCTCCGCTCCAGAATATGGAAGACGCCATCGTTTACATCGAGAACGACCCCACCAGGCGGGGCACGACGCGGCCCGCTTCGTCCCCGGGACCCGCGGCGGGCGCCTCTTCGGGATCACGGCTGCCGCGCGCGGCCCAGCAACGCAAAGGAACCCGGGGCCGGGCAGGCACCACCAGCAGCGCTCCAGGCCAGGGCAGGGCAGAGCCCAAAACGCACCGGGCTCTCAGCGACCAGGTCAACCAGTCGATGGCCTTGCAGCGCAACAAACCGCTGGAGATCACCCCGCTCTTCACGTCGCTTGCTCCGCTTTCCCTACCGCTGTCGCAAGCATCGGTTGCGCCACGGGTGCAGCAGGAACGAGGCACCGCCAACCCGGTGACCCTGAGCGGCCTCGACATCCGCAAGATGCTGTCGTCTCCCGGCAAGCTGCGCGAGTTCGCGCTACTGACCGAGGTCTTGCAGCCGCCGGTCTCACTTCGGCCCCGCGGGATCCGCCATTGAGCGGCCGTTGACCCACCCGATCCTGCGCCCTTCCGGCAAGCCCCCTGGACGTCGAGCCAGGCGTGATGATCGCGCGGATCAAGACGGTTTCACGCAATGAACCGCCCCCCGCGGCCCATCACTCCGCGAACCGGGTTGCTGCCGTTGAAGAAAACGCTCTTGCGCGCCGATACCTTGCCTTGACCAGAAGGTTCCCGCGCACGCCAACGGCATGGCACCGCTCGTATTTACCGGGTGGCATCTCCACGGACGGACTGTGTCCAGTTCTCGGACGCACGCTCAATCACTACAACACGCGTTGACCGACGATTGAGGGAGATGCACGATGTTGTATCATCCATCCCGCGCGCACCGGGGTTGCACCGGTGTCTCAATAATTCTTGTCTTCCTGGGATGCTCGCTGGGCTCGACCCAGGCTTCCGAAGGTGACTCCGAGGGCATTTCCTGGCGCACGGACTATGCGCGTGCCCTGGAGGAAGCCAGAACGCGAAATCAGTTGCTCTGGATCCAGTTCACCGCCCCCTGGTGCCCGAACTGTACGAGGATGGAGCAAGATTCCTTCACGCATCCCGCGATCCGCGAGCATGCCCGGCGGTCGTTCGTGCCGGTGAAGCTCCGGTCCGATGTCAACGAGGAACTCGCCCTGAGCTTCGAGCTTTCCGGGCTGCCCGCAACGGTCATCGTCGCGCCGTCGCGTCAGGTGATCTCGGTCCGCCAGGGCTATCTCGGCCCCGGCGAGCTGGGCGATCTGCTCCAGAACGCGACGCGGCGGCATGACTCCGAATCGCAGCTCGCCTCGAAGGATACGACGACCGGGGCAAAGGACGCCGGCGACAACGACCAGAAGCGGAACACGACCAAGCCGAAGACCGAAACCGAGGTCGCCTTGTCCGGGTTCTGTCCGGTCACTCTCGTCTCCGACAAGCGCCTGGTGCCCGGACAGGCTGAGTACACGGTGACGCACGAGGGCCGGCTTTATCGCTTTGCCAGCCTGCTGACGTTCAACTTGTTCAGCAAGGACCCCCAGCGCTATGTACCGGTGAACAACGGCAACTGCCCGGTCGCCCAGCTCGATCGCAACACAATGCACCCCGGCGATCCCAAGTTCGGCGTGCTTTACCAGGGCCGGCTCTTCCTCTGCGCTTCAGATGCGGACCGCAAGCGGTTCCTTCAGGAACCCGTTCGCTACGCAGCCGTCGATGTGGCCGAGAGTGGTTTCTGCCCGCACTGCCTGGCACAGAACGGTCTCCTGGTTCGCGGCGACCCGCGTTACGACCTGTCCCGGGAAGGCCGGCGCTACTGGTTCCCCGATCCCTCCCACCGCGACGCGTTCCTTTCGGCCTTGGCCTCGACGGAAACGACCACGCGAAGGTGAGGGTTCGCCTCGGTTATCGATGTCCTCTCAGTTCTGCCGCATCGAGTCGGACCGTCGGTCATCGTCGATTCCCGGCTCGCCTCAAGACCGCATAGACGTCCTGGCCTGTTGAATCATCGGGGTCCGCCGTCGATGCCACGCGCCGAGCTGGGTACAGTACTCCCCACCCGGCAGGATCAACATGCTACGAAATGCTACGTTTTCCGGTTTCTGGAGAAGTTTCCATCCCCCATCCGCCATCGGCCATTTATCATCTGCCATCCGCCATTTGTCATCTGCCATTCCTCCTTCCCCATTCCCCATTCCCCGTTCCGCATTCCGCATTATCTCGAGAGCGGAAGAAAGTGGGTGGCCCCTTTCGGTCCCCGATGGTCTCTCTGTTGCGGAAGTGCGCCGAGGGGACCGTCGACCCTGCAGAGCAGCTCGCGGTCCGGCCCGGTCTCACAAGAGGGCGGCAGGGTATGGGCGAGCCGCCGGTTCTCTCGGTCCTCGGCTCTTCGATCAACTCCGCTTGCCCAGCCGGCGTCTGAGTGATTCGTTCTCCTCGCGCAGGCGAATCACCTCGGCCTCGATTCGTGTCCGCTCGGCTTTTTCGCGCTCGGCGCGCTCACGTTCGGACTCGGCGCGCTCACGTGGAGTCGGCAGCCACCTCATCGTCGTGGGGTCAAAGAGCCTCATGTCCACTCCCGAGCGTTCCAGGTGCAGCCCCACCACAGTGCTGGGGAGACGACCCAGCACTGGCTCGATCGGAACGTACTCGCCCTCAACCAGGCGGAACCCTTGAAACGGCGGTTTGAGGTAATCTTCGGTCGGATCAAAGAGAAAATACTCGGCGACCTTCAAGACGTCGCGATAGAGGATCGGTTTCTTCCTCTGGTCCTCACCGCGGGTTGACTTGGATGT
>JBEKTN010000260.1:0-12341 GCA_049516015.1 Isosphaeraceae bacterium
CCACGAGTGATCAAACGGAAGATGTCGAAATGGAAGAAGAAACGACCTGAGCATCGACACCTTCCGCCCATGAAGAAAACCTTTACAGAGACTGTGGTTATGATTCGTTAAACGGTATTGGGGCTAACCAATGAAATGTTCGGAGACCGGCACGGGGCGACTGAACCGGCGCGGGCGGGGTGAGGAGATGGAGAAATGCCGACGATGCCAGACGAAAAACCGGATGGAACTTCTTGGCATCACAAGGATAACGTCCGATGGGTTCGATGTATTGGCCGACGAACGAACCCATTTTCCGGGACGAAACCGGAACTCCAGGCGAAGGGGAAAAGGGACATCACTGAATGGCATTAACTTAAGCGTAAGCCCAAGGGGCTTTTGCACTTGCGGTCGATTGTGGCGAGACAAATCATAAAAATTTCACACATGTTCATCTATTGTCATGGCGAAAAAAACCATGAATTCTAGCGGTCGTGTCCTACGCTCATTGAAAAGCGCTGAGGCGCCGAAAATTCGGCGCAGTTAAACCCAAGCGTTTCAGCAGGTTTGGGCAACACGAGGAGATCGGCTGCGGCTCGAGAAAACCCTGGAAAACAGGCCACTTCAATGACTCTGGGACACCACCATTATAGCGATGAACCAGGAAGTGCCTGTCCTTGTATGTTCCATGTTCGATTCCGGCCAGTCGGTGATACCGGCATCCGTGTCGTGAGGAGAGGTGTGCCTGTCCTCTTCTTCTGATCGATCTGCGCTCATCCGCGTTCATCCGCGGCGCGATGTCTTCCAGCCGTACGATTGGAATAGGCTCACTCAGCCGCGCAGGCCGGCGAGGCTGGGGTGGTTCAGAAGCTGATAGCGCTGGACGAGGGGCGCGATGGCCTCGCCCCGTTGAGTGATATGGGCCTCGGCGATGGGACCGAGCCGGCCCGAGGCACCGGCGAGGTAAGCAACCCGCCACGGGTCGATGTCCATCAGACGGGCGCAGGTGGCGTCAACGGCGGGCAAGTTGGTGCCCATGACCAGCACCCCTGAAGCTCTCGGCGTACCCATGATCGGGCCGTCTCCTTCCATGCCGATGATGCCGTCCACGATGGCCAGGTGGGGGCGGACGGCGGCCGCGATATCGAGGATGGACTCGGGAATTCCCGCGTGGTGGAGCACGTTCTTGGGCCAGCCGTAGCAGATGCCGGGCATCACGCCGAAGAGGTTCTTGAGTGCGAGCGTGACACCTGCCCAGTGATGCGTCTTCATCTTGGGCATGGAGACGACCAGGTCGGCCCTGCGCAGAGTTAGCGGCAGCATCAACTCGCGCAGCCGGGTGCAGCCCAGGGCGTTGGGCACCGAGACAACGTCGTCATGATTCAGGTCGATGAATTCCAGCCGGGACTCGGCTAGCACCGGCGCAAGGCCTGACTGGTCGAGAACATACTGCGAATCGCGGCAGTGCCCCTGGCCTTCGGCCACGATGACCTCGCGAGCTTGCCAGCGGCGAAACACTTCCCCGGCGGCGCGGACGACCGCGGGGTGGGTGTTGATCTGGGGGTCGGTGCGGGTCGGCTCGACGAGGTTCGGCTTGAGCAGAACCGTCTTGCCCTTGAAGATGGCCGGGCCGAGGCCCAGTTCCCGCAGGCCGTTGCGCAGGATCTGCTCGAGATCCTCGGTGTACGAGGCGGCCTGGGCGACGAAGACATCAGCGCGGAGGGCGGCCTCGTCGTGGTCACGAGCCGACTTGAGCGCCAGTCCGGCGGCCGCCGCGGCCCCTGCCGCCGTCAGAAAGGAGCGTCGTCTCATGAGCGCGGTTCCCTTGAAACAAAAGGATCATCCCCCTGGGCCAGCAGCAGCAGGCTCAGTCCCGTGGTGACGTCGCGGTGGCCTGAGTGCAGCGAATACGACTCGCTCAGCCAGTCCGCGGCCGCGGCTGGGCTGGCGTTCCAGGCCCGCAGGCCGAGCACCCCCCAGGCAAGGGAGATCGGAGCCCGGACGTCGGGTAGCGTCCGCAAAAGATAGACGATGGCCGGATCGACCGATCGAGGGCGGAGCTTGCTCGCGCGAGCCGCCAGGGCCAGCAGGGCCAGGCCGGTCGGTCCCGGCTGGGGTCGAAGCTGCCGGCCGAAGACGGACGTGTTCCCGTAGTTCCATCCACCCTGAGCGAGGGCCCGGTTGAGGATCACACGAATTCCCTCGGCGACGCGGGGATGGTTCCCCAGGCCTTCACGGTCCAGCGCCAGGATCGCCATGGCCGTCGGCTCGATCCAGGAGTGAGTCCCCTCGACCCAGGGCCAGCCGATCAGCGTCGGGTCGTGCCCGACCACGCTACCAAGATAGGCCGCGTCGACTGCGACAGGGCTTCCTTTCTGCTCGAGCAGCCAGGCGGCGGCCCGCCGTCGCGCTGGCGCGTGCACCTCCAGGGCGTTCCAGAGCAGGATCGCATGGGAAGTGGCCCAGCAGGGGCTCGGTAGCGAAGGAGCGATGCCCAGCGAGCCGTCGGCTTTTTGCAACGTCTGGAGCCAGTCACACCCCCGCTGGATCGCCTCGCGCCGGGCCTCCGGCGGCGAATGACTCCGACAGCTCCAGAGCCCCAGGCAGGCCAGCGCCGTCGGTTCGGCGCTCGGGCCCCGGTCATTGCGATAGCCCCAGGCCCCGGAGCGGTCTCGCAGTCGCAGCAGTTCATCTTGTGCCCTGCCCGTCCAGTCGTTCATGGCCCGGCGTCCTTTGCAGCTCTCGATCGCCGGCCCGGGCAGTCCGGTACGGCTGGGCTTCGCGCGTGCGCAGACGACGCTCCGCCCGGCTGGTCCTTACGGAAGCTTAGAACACGCCGCGGAATCCGTCGGATGGCTTCTCTTTTTTGAAGCCCTGGCGCGGTTTTGCCGGCTGGTGGGCGGCGTCGCTGCGTACTCTTTGGTAGATCACCGAGGCATCGGGGCCGTTCACTTTTCGGACTGGTCCGTCGCGTCCTGGCAACGCGCAACGGCGTGATCAGGACGGGCTTTTGACAACGTTTCCGGTCATGACCTAGGTTTGGAATGATGCTGGTGACAACCCAGCGCATTGGCGAATTGCCACACCGCATCGTCAGGTGCACTGCATCGCTCTAGATGAAGCAGCATCAAGCTTGTCGTACCGTGAGTTTCGTTACCTGTTCAAGGAGATCTCCATGCAAGGTATGATTTCGAGGGCCCAGCGGTTCCTGATCAGCGAGGACGGCCCGACGGCCGTCGAGTACGCGGTCATGCTGGCACTGATCCTGGTTGCGTGCATCTCGATCGTGACAACGCTCGGCAAGAGCATCTCTACAACCTTCACCAACGTGAACAGCTCACTCACCGCCTCGTGATGTTCACAGAGGCCGGGGAATCGGAGGCCTCGGTCTCCAGGTTATTGTTTGGTTCGGTTACGAGGAACCACGGGTGAAGCAGCGGGAGGAGCCCGTCGCTTCACCCTTTCTTTGTTCTTCGTGCCAGCGTGCGGTCCGCCGGCGTAGGCGGGCCCCGGCGACGGCGGGGTCGACTGCCCGGATTTGACAGACCAAGGGATGCGACCCAAGTTACTGATGGGCGGTTCGGCCCGGAAACGAGCCGGCGCCACCCAGCGCGTCGGGCGGAGGTAGGGATTCGGGCTTGTTCGAGGAGTTCGTGATGACACAAGTGCCCCAGGCGGTAATCTGGCTGGTCTCGGTGGTCTTGGTTGTGGCGGCAGTGATTGATGGCAGACAGCTTCGCGTTCCCAACTGGCTGACGTTCCATTTTGTGATCGGGGGCCTGGTGTTTGCCGCCTGGTACGGCGGCCGCGCGATGTTTTTCTCGTCGCTGGCGGGAACGGGCGTAGGCCTGATCTCGCTTCTACCTCTCTATGCGATCGGCGGCATGGGAGCGGGTGACGTCAAGCTCATGGCCGGCGTCGGAGCCTGGCTGGGCCCAGTGCTGACGTTCTGGGCATTTGTGTCCACGGCGCTGGTGGGCGGTGTGCTGGGCGTGGCGATGATTGTCGCCTCGGGCAATGTGATCCACCACTGGGTGATGTTACAGACGATCGTCCACGAGATCCTCACAATCCGCAATCCCGTCGAGCTGGCCGAAAGGGCTGGCGAGCGCAAGAAAAACATGATGCTTCTTCCTTACGGTATCTCGATCGCGATCGGCTCCATCGCCTGCTTCGGCTGGATGGGGCTGCTCTTCTGAATGGCAGGCTGCGATGGCTCAGAGCCCGCGGCCGGCAACGACTCCGGAAACCGCAAGAGCCCGGATCGGGCGGAAAGTGAAACGAACAGATGAACGGCAGATCGCTGACGATGCTGGTTCTTGCCGTCTTCCTCGGTCTGGGGGCCATGCTGGTGACCCGGCGCCTGATGAGCAAGCCGGCCGCCGCCGAGGAAGAGTCACAAGAGATCCTCGTCGCCGCGCGCGACTTCAAGGAGGAGGAGATCCTCAAGCCAGACATGGTCAAGACGGCGCGGACGAACAAGTCAGCCGTTCCGGTCGGCGCGTTTTCCTCGTTCAAGGACGTGGAGGAGCGGTGGGTCAAGACGACCATGCTGGAGGGTGACCCGATCGTGGACAAGAAGCTCGGCCCCAAAGGGTCGCCGCCGGGACTGGTGGCAAACATTCCCAAGGGCATGCGGGCCTACACGGTCGATGTCACCGAGCAGTCGGGCGTCTCGGGGTTCATCCTCCCTAACCACCGCGTGGACGTGGTGCGTTACGAGGCCAACGAGAAGTCCCAGTTGCAGCGGGGTGAGACGATTCTTCAGGACATCCTGGTCCTTGCGGCCGGGCAGGTGTTCACCCGTCAGGAGGAGAAGTCGCTCCAGAACCGGACCGTGACGCTGGCGGTCTTTCCCCAGCAGGTGCACATCTTGGTCGCCGCCCGTGCGAAGGGGCCTCTTTCGCTCTCGCTCCGCGGGGTCAACGATCACGACATAGTCGATCGCCCCACGCCGAAGCCGGAAGAAAGCGAGGAGCAAAAGGCGCGAAGGACCAAGATGGAGGAAGAGCTGAAGCTCGCGCAGGCGAAGGCGACGAAGATGGAGAAGGATTTCGAAGAGCTGAAGCTCGCGCTGGCGAAGAAGTCGGCCGAGCCGCCCCCGCCCCCTCCTCCGGCCCCGAAGCCGCCGGAACCCAGGGCCCCGGAGCCGCGCTATGTCCACATCTACCGGCCGCTCCAGGACAAGAACGGAGATCATCAAAAAGTCGCCGTCAACGAAGCGGCCCGGAAGGTCGCCCAGAAAAAACTGGACATTGACGACGATGAGCCCAGCAGCGTCGGCTTCGGCACCACGAACGTCACCAAGGTCGACTCCGCGGACAAGGGTACGCTCGCCAGAGATCACTGATGGAAGACTCTCCTTGCGATCGTCGCCCCGCCCCGCAATCGGAGCAAGACATGCAGCACCGACGATGACCCGCTATCCGTCGAGGATGTCGGACAGGCGAGATCCCTAGCGCACGGGTAGATGACACATGAGGGATGTGATACGAGTCGTTCTGGTTGATCCAAACGATGAGTCGCGGCAGGCGCTGCAGCAGCTCCTGGGCGCCATGGGTTCTGTGTGGATCGTCGAGGTCCTTTCCAGCTATAAGGTCGCGGCGAGCCGGATCGTCGAGATCGCCCCGGACCTTTGCCTTGTGGCCCTCGACTCCGACCCGGGCCAGGCCGTTGAGCTGATCGTCAGCATTGTGCAGGCGATCCCGAGCGCCGTCGTGATGCCGGCCAGCGCGAGCTGCGACAGCACGTTGATTCTCAAGTCCATCCGCGCCGGAGCCCGTGAGTTCCTGACGCTGCCGACCGAGGCCAGCGAGCTGTTGGAGATCATCACGCGGCTTTTCCGCGGCCGCGGCGATTCTCCCTCATCCGCCGTCAAGGGTCCGCAGATCATCACTATCACCGGAGCGGCCGGCGGAGTCGGCTGCACCTCGCTGGCGGTGAATCTCGCCACCAGCATGGCCGGCAGCCGCGAGTTCGAGACCATCCTCCTGGACTTCGACCTCATGTTCGGCTCGGTCGATGCCTGCCTGGACATCATCCCGGACAACACCCTGATCAACGTGGTGCAGAGCTTCGACCGCCTGGACCTGACCCTGCTCAAGCGGTCGATGACACGGCACGCCTCGGGCCTCTACGTCCTGCCCCATCCCGTCGCGCTCGAAGACGCCGCCAAGATCGATCCCGAGACCCTGAAGCGCCTGCTGGGCCTGCTGAAGGCGGCCTTTCCTTGCCTGATCATCGACACCAGCAAGGGGCTCCAGTCGTCTGACTTCGTGGCTTTCGAGATGGCCGACGTGATTCTCATGGTGATCGTGCTCGACCTCACCTGCCTGCGCAATACCTCCCGGCTGCTCAACCTGTTCAAGCAGTTCGATGGCATGGTCGACCGGGTGAAGCTGGTGGTGAACCGGGCCGGTTGCGTGGAAACGGAGATCAGCCTCAAGAAGGCCGAAGAAACCCTCAAGCTGCCGGTCTCCTGGCAAGTGCCAGTCGCCGTCAAACCGTTCCAGACCGCTCGAATCCGGGGTGTTCCGATCAGCGAGGTCGCCTCGGGCAGCCGGGCGCATCAGGCTATTCTCGAGATCGCCCGCGCACTCAGCCCGGCCTTGTCGAATGAGTCCGTGAAGCCGAGAAAAGGCATGTTCGCGGCTTTTTTTTAGGTCGAAATAAAAGACCGAGGAGCTGATTCCAATGTTGCGAGGTCTGGGACGAAGCCCGTTTGGTCCAAGAGCCCCCTTTGGCGGCGGCCCGACGCCGAACCCCGCCGAATCGACTTCGGAGCCAGTCGAGATCCCCTTGCCAGGGATTCCCGCTCCGCCTTCACCCCCACCGCAGCCGGCGCGACGGTCCGAACCGGTCAAGGAGACTGACCAGGCCGTCGAGCAGTACGAGACGCTCAAACGGCATATTCACATCCAGCTCGTCGACCGGCTCGACATGAACCGGGTCGCCGAGATGGACCCGAAGACCCTGCGCAACGAGATCCGGAGCATCGTCGAGCAGCTCTGCGATACCGAGAACCCGCTGCTGAACCGCAACGAACGCCAGCGCCTGGTCAACGAGATCCTTGACGAAACCTTCGGTTTCGGCCCGCTCGAGCTCTTGCTCAAGGATGACAAGATCGGCGACATCATGATCAATGGTCCCAAGAAGATCTTCATCGAGAAAGAGGGCAAGATCCAGAAGTCGGATGTCGTCTTTCGCGACAGCGAGCACCTGCTGCAGATCATCGATCGGATCGTCTCACGGGTCGGCCGCCGGGTCGACGAGACTTCGCCGATGGTGGACGCCCGGCTGCCCAACGGCTCGCGGTTCAATGCCATTATCCCGCCGCTGGCGCTCGACGGCCCCGTGGTCACGATCCGGATGTTCGGCTCGCACCCGCTCACGAAGGACGATCTGTTGCGGTTCAAGGCGTTCACGCCCGAGATGCTCGCGCTCATGGAAGGGGCAATGAAAGCGCGGCTGAACATCGTGATCTCGGGAGGAACCGGCTCAGGGAAAACCACGCTGCTCAATACGCTCTCGAGCTTCATTCAGTCCGATCATCGGGTGATCACGATCGAGGACGCGGCCGAGCTGCTGCTCCAGCAGGATCACGTGGTGCGCCTGGAGACGCGCCCGGCCAACATCGAGGGCCGGGGCGCCGTCACCGCCACCGACCTGGTGAAGAACGCCCTGCGAATGCGGCCCGACCGGATCATCATTGGCGAGTGCCGGGGGGCCGAGACTCTGGATATGATCCAGGCCATGAACACCGGCCACGAGGGCTCGATGACCACGGTCCATGCCAACACACCCCGCGACGCCTTGAGCCGGCTCGAAACGATGATCAGCATGGCCGGACTTGAGCTTCCCCTCCGCGCCCTGCGCGCACAGTTCGCCGCGGCCATCGACCTGATCATTCAGGCGAGCCGGCTCCAGGGCGGTCCGCGCAAGGTGACAAGCATCTCCGAGGTGGTCGGCATGGAGGGAGACACCATCATCATGCAGGAGATCTTCGCCTTCCGCCAAATCGGGGTCGATCCCAACGGCCGGGCTTTCGGCGAGTTTATCTCGACAGGCATCCGCCCCACGTTCATGGACCGGCTCGAATACGGCGGCTACCATCTTTCCGCCGACATTTTCCGCCAGCGTGTGCTACTGAAAGATTGAGGGGCTGCCGTTTTCCCTTGTCCAAGGCAAGAGTCCTGGAGCGAAGACCGTTATGGACGATTCGATGTTGCTGTCTTTGCTGATCGGGATCGGCGTGATCGTCATGGTCGGCGCGGTGGGTTTCGTCATGTCCGGCTCGTTTGTCAAGCTCGCCGAGCAGCGGCTGGAAGGCCTCACGGGAGGACGAGGGAAACGGACCAAGGAGCAGCTCGCCAGCGGCATCCTGCTGCGCCCCTCGGCCATCAATCTCGGCGGCGGGTCCCTGTGGGCCAAGCTCGTCCCCAACCCAGAGAACCTCAATCTGCTCTACGAGCAGGCGGACGTGAACCTCACGTTCAACTCGTTCATGGCGCTCGTGATCGGGCTTGGTGCGGTGGGATTGGTGGTCGGCCTGGTTTTCCAGTTGCCATTCTACGCGTTGCCCCTGGGCGCGGGCTTTCTCGCCGCCCTGCCTTTCCTCTGGCTGCTCAAGCGGAAGCAGAAGCGAATCAAGAAGTTCGTCGAGGCCATGCCCGAGGCTGTCGAGCTGATCGGCCGTGCCCTCCGCGCCGGGCATGGTCTGGCCTCGGGGCTGCATCTCGTGGCCGAAGAGATGCGCGGGCCCATTGCCGACGAATTCAACCGCGTGTTCGAGGAGCAGAACCTGGGCATCCCGATCGAGCTCTCGTTGCGCAACATGGCCGACCGGATCCCGGTCATGGACGTGCGGTTCTTCGTCATCGCGGTCATCATTCAGCGAGCGACCGGCGGCGACCTGGCCGAGGTGCTCGACAAGATCGGGCGGTTGATCCGCCAGCGTTACGAACTGCTGGGGCACGTCAAGGCGCTCACCGCCGAGGGCCGGCTCTCGGGCATCGTGCTCCTGGCCCTGCCGCCAAGCCTGCTCGCGTTCCTCTCGTTCTCAAACTATGGCTATATCAGTCCTCTGTTCACGACATCGGTCGGCACCAAGATGCTGGTGGCGACCGGGGTCCTGCAACTGCTGGGCGCATGGATGATCAACAAGATCGTGGCGATCAAGGTGTGAATAACCGTGCCGTTAACTCTCGAAGCCTTGCTTCCCTACCTGGTTTTTCTGTCGATCACGCTGGCGGTGTGGGCACTCCTGTCGGCGCTGGGCGCCCGCAAGGCCGGCGCCGAGGACCGCCTCCACCGGATCATGAACCCGGCAATCGGCCGGAAAGAGGCCGAAGCGCGAGTGGCTGGCCGGCAGGAGAAGTTCCAGGCCCAGGTGACCAAGGCCGCGAACAAGCTGGGTCAGTCGCTGCGTCCCTCCGACGAGGAAGAGCTGGGTAAGGTCCGGCTCAAGCTGCTCAATGCGGGCTTTCGCAACGAGAACGCGGTGGCCGTTCTCTTTGGCATCAAGCTGATCCTCACGCTCCTGGGCCTGGCGATCGCCTTTCCGATCGTGGCGCTCAAGCTCGGCATGACGCGCAACGCGCTCACCATCACGGTCGTGAGCGGCGGAATTGGTTTCTACCTGCCGGGCCTGGTCGTGGGCAGCCGCAAGAAGAAGCGGTCCGAGTCGATCTTTCTGGGCCTGCCCGATGCGCTGGACCTGATGGTTGTTTGTGTCGAGGCGGGCCTTGGCCTCGATGCCGCCATGCGCAGGGTTGCCACCGAGCTGTCGACATCATGCCCGGTCCTCTGCGAGGAGTTCGCCATCTCCAACTTCCAGCTCCAGATGGGGCGGCCCCGCAAGGACGTGCTGCGCGATCTTGGGCTGCGGACCGGGGTCGATGACATGCGCTCGCTGGCCGCGGTGATCATCCAGGCCGAGAAGTTCGGGTCCAGCATCGGGTCGGCCTTGCGGGTTCAGTCCGACGCCATGCGGCTGCGCCGCCGGCAGTATGCGGAGGAGCGCGCGGCCAAGACCGCCGTGAAAATCATGATCCCGCTGATCCTGTTCATCTTCCCGGGCGTCTTCGTGGTCCTGGTCGGTCCCGCCGGCATCCAGATCGCCAACACCATCATGGCGAAGTAGAAAGGAACAGGCGATGCGTAAGCTCGCCGGCCATCTCGGCAGCGAAATCCAGGTGGAGCATCGCCGCTCGAAGTGGCCTTCAGTGCTCATGGCCCTGATCTTGGTGGTCGGGCTCGGTCCTCTGGCTCTCGAAGGAATCGCCCTCTGTGTGGGCACCTGGAAAGAGTTCTTGGGCGTTTCGGGCAACGTCAAGACTCCCGTTCTGGACGGTGCCCAGGATAGCCTGAACGACATGAGAGACATCTTCTGGAGCCAGATCACGCCCTGGTTTCGCTCGATGCCCTGGGACCCAAAGATGGTGCTTCCCGTCGCAGCCGTCGTGATGGTGATGGCCATGTTGATGTTGCGGCGGAACTGACCTCACGTCCTCTCCTCCCCTGGATGGCCCGTGTGCCTCAGGCGCCTCCCGGACGCTGCTTTCCTCACTCTTTTTCAGGTTGTGGCTCTGACTCGTGCGGGGTTGACAGCCGCCACCTCGTGGGACATCCTGGAAGAGTATGGATGCCGAAGTGGCGGAATGGCAGACGCGCCGGACTCAAAATCCGGTGGGGTAACACCCGTGTGGGTTCAAGTCCCACCTTCGGTACTAACGACTTGCGTCGAATCGGCTGCCCGCGTTACCATGAGCCTGGCAACAATTTGGCAACAGGATTGGGGTGACATTGGAGTGATCCAATGGCCGGTCTCCAGGAGCGCAGCGGCAGCTACCGGATCAACTTCCGGTACCACGGCAAACATCATTTCGTGACCGTCGGCAAGGTCTCCGAGCAGGAGGCCCGCGCGAAGTCGGCGCAGGTCGATTACCTGCTGCTGCGGCTCAAGCAGCGGCTGATCGAATTGCCCCCCGGCGTCGGCATCGTCGAGTTCGTCCGGCACGACGGCAGGACCCCCGTTCCAACGACTGGCAACGAAACTGTTGCCAAGGCGCTGAACCTGGCCGACTTCCGCGACCGCCACCTCGACACGCACAGGCCATCCCTCGAGCAAACCACGATCGACGGAATTGAGCTGCATTTCAAACACCTAATCGGCGCGCTGGGCGAGCGCTTCCCGATCAGCGAGCTGAAGCTGGCCGACCTGCAAGGCTACGTGGATATCCGTGCGAAGGCCAAGGGAATGAATGGCAGGCGGCTCAGCGCCGCCACGATCAGGAAGGAAATCGTCAGCCTGCGCACGGCATGGAACTGGGGCGTCAAGATGGGACTGGTCGCAGGCCGGTTCCCGAATGATGGGCTGCGCTTCGCCAAAATCGACGAGAAGCCGCCGTTCATGACCCGCGAGGAGATCGAGCGACGCATCGCCGCCGGCAGACTCACACCAGAGAAGATCAAGGAACTCTGGAACGCGCTCTTCCTGACACTGCCCGAGATCGAGGAACTGCTGGGCCATGTGCGCGAGTGCGGAACTCTGCCTTGGGTTTACCCCATGGTGTGCTTCGCCGCCCATACCGGCGCCCGCCGCAGCGAATTGCTCCGCGTCCAGATCGCCGACATCGATTTCGCCGGGAAGGCCATCCTCATTCACGAAAAGAAACGGGCAAGGGGCAAGCGAACGACGCGGCGGGTGCCGCTGTCGGCCTTCCTCGCGGAGGTACTTAAGCAATGGCTTGCCTCACACCCCGGAGGGCCTTACCTATTCTGTAACACGGCCTTGGTCGAGCGGAGCAGGAAGCGCAGCCGCACGACCGGCCACAAGGACATGAAGTCCCGGGCAACGACTGTAAGCGGCCGGACGGCGGGCGTGAAGGAGCGAGAGTTGCCGTCCCCCGGACCGATCACGAAAGACGAGGCCCACGATCACCTCCGGCGCTCGCTTCGCGGCAGCCGATGGGCTGTCATCAAAGGCTGGCACATCGCCCGGCACAGCTTCGCCTCCAATTGCGCCGCCAAGGGGATCGACCAAAGGCTGATCGACCGCTGGCTCGGGCATACCACGGACGAGATGCGCCGCCGTTACCAGCATCTTATTCCGAATCAGGAGCAGCAGGCGATTGGAGCGGTTTTCGGATGACAGGAGAAGCTCGAATACGGCCAACGTGGCCGCTAGAAGCTGCTGCGCCCGATGGTACACGGAACGGGCGCCCTTGCAGGTTTTTGACGGTAGTCCGGCGATTCTTGCCGTAAGTCCTTTCGCGATGGAGCGGCAACTGTATTCCCTCGCTACACATGGTGCCACGTCTTGAGCGATTGTCCCCTTGAATTTGCAGGGAAACCTCCCATAA
>JBEKTN010000261.1:0-12315 GCA_049516015.1 Isosphaeraceae bacterium
AGCCGGATCAGCGAACAATCCCTCCGGCATGAGTGACCCTCATCCGCCGCTGCGCGATCCCTCTCCCGCCGGGAGCGGGGGGAACCCCGCTTGCGGGGTCGGGCCGAAGGCCGGGTGAGGGGTGGGACTGGCCGAGGCCCTGACCCTCCTCATCCGCCGCTGCGCGGCACCTTCTCCCGGCGGGAGAAGGTAGCCGAAGGCCGGGTGAGGGGTGGGACTGGCCGAGGCCCTGACCCTCCTCATCCGCCGCTGCGCGGCACCTTCTCCCAGAGGGAGAAGGTGGCCGAACGTAGGGTCAGGCGCCGCGGTTGTGAGCGTGACCGAGCACGGGGCCGTTGGCGACGGCAAGACGCTGGACAGGGCCGCGCTGAACCGGGCCATCGAGGCGTGTGCCGGGGCCGGCGGTGGTCAGGTTCGCGTGCCGCCCGGCCGTTACCTGACTGGCACCGTACGGCTGCGCAGCGGGATCACGCTCGTGCTCGACGCCGGGGCGGTGCTCGTCGGCACGCCGAACCTTGACCAGTACGAGAGCTACGCGCCTCCGGAGAGCCGGCCGGGGGATCGCAACCACTAGCACCGGGCCTTGATCCTGGGCGTGGGGGTCGAAAACGTGACGATCACGGGTCCGGGTGTGATCGACGGCAACAAGGTTCCCGATCCCCAGGGCGAGGAGCACATGCGAGGCCCGCACGCAGTCCTCTTCGGCGACTCCCGGAACGTCGTCCTCCGCGAGGTGCGTATCAGCGACGCGGCCAACTACGCGGTCTTGCTGGAAAGAACCAGCCATGTCGAGGTGCGCGGGATCGAGTGTACCGGCGGCTGGGACGGTATGCATTTCCGGGGTCGCGAGGATCAGCCCTGCCGCGGCGTCCCCATCATCGATTGCGAGTTCTTCACGGGGGACGACTGCATCGCGGGCGGCTACTGGCAGGACACGCTGATCGACCGGTGCGTGATCAACTCCTCGTGCAACGGCATCCGGCTGATCGGCCCGGCGCGGAACCTGATCGTCCACGACTGCCTGTTCTATGGGCCCGGCCGCCACGAGCACCGCACGTCGGGCGAGAAGCACCGCACCAACATGGCTGGCCGGCCTCTGCCTCCAGCCTGGCGCTTGGATGCCGACAGAAGGTCTCAAAGCCACGGCTGCGGTGCTCACCCGGGAGACCTTCGGTCGGCAATTGCGGCGGGGTCAGGAGACCCTCGCCGAACACTGAACGGCCTGCGACCATGGCCGCCCCCCCGGCCGGCCCGCCACGTGCTCGGGACCTCACCACTAACCATCCTTGCGCCTTTTCGGCAGCCGGAAACGATAAGACCACCGACTCTGCCGTTTTGGCATTCTGTCTGCATGGTTGTCACTGCCATTTCGGCAATCTGCGGGATCGGCGGTCGTGGCCATTTATCACAAGCTAAATTCGGGAAATGACTTAGATTCTGAGAGCTGAAATGGGCACGCCCCTTGCTTCTTATCAAAGGCGGAAGCGGAGTGAAGGCTCGTATACCACGGGCCGCCACCCCTGACGCTTAACTTTCAAAGGAGTTTTGCCATGTCTATTGAACGTTGGGACCCATTTCATGAGGCGATCAGCCTCCGCGACGCGATGAATTCGCTGTTCCAGGACAGCTTCGTGCGGCCGGGTGGGGTGCCTGCACAGAGCGGTCTCACCGCGCTCCCGCTCGACGTGAGCGAGACGGAAAATGAGTTCGTGGTCAAGGCGTCACTGCCGGGCATCAAGCCGGACGACGTGCAGATCACGGTCCACGGCGATACCCTGACCATTCGGGGTGAATCCAAGGTGGAGGAGGAAAAGAAGGGCGAGCACTGGCACATTCGCGAACGGCGGCACGGCGTGTTCCAGCGGTCCCTGTCCCTGTCCGCGCCGGTTGACTCAGACAAGGCCCAGGCCGAGTTCGAGCACGGCGTTCTCACGCTGACCTTGCCCAAGTCGGAGTCGGCAAAGCCCCGGCAGATCAAGGTCGGCGGTGCGGCTCAGGGCCAAGTCGCTCAGGAGAAAGTTAAGAAGTGAGGTCGGGGTACTTGACCCAGGCAACGATTAAACGGGGGGCGAGGCCGGGCAGCTCCTCGGTGGCTCGGGTGAGTCATCGCGGGGCGGTTCGTTCGGCCTCGCCGAACCATTCGCGGATGGAAAGGGTGAAGCCGGGAAGAATGTCGCCGCCGTCAAGATGCTCATCTTCCCCCAGAGCGATCGAGTGATTTCGATCGGTGAAGACGCGAACCTTCCGGCGCTTGGGATCGACGTACCAGACCTGAAGCACCCCGGCTCGAAAGTACTCGTCGAACTTGCGCGCCATCTCGCGCGGGGTGTTTCCCTTGCTGAGAACTTCCACGACCAGGTCGGGCGCTACCGTGGGGATCTCGCCATGCTTCCGGGATTTCTTGGGATAGCGCTTCCAGGAGATGAATGCGACGTCGGGAATGCGCACAAGACCGGGGAAGAGCCGCATCATGCCGTCGGCGCCGATGAGCTTGCCGAGGTCGTGACGCTTCAGATAGTTCAGCAAGGACCCGGCGAGGAGGAGCGAAACGATTGACTCGTCAAACCCCATGACTTTCTCCACCAGCACGCCGTCCACCAGTTCGCAGAGCCGGTTCGTCCGGTCGTGGACGTCGATGACATCCTGTTCCGTGGCCGTGCCGGGGGTGGGGGCCAGGCGCACCCGGGAAGCAGGGATGCCGCCCAGGCGGTCGAGCAGATCGGCGACGGTCTGGTCTTGCTCGGCGGTTGCAGTGGCCATGGGAACTCCTTCGACACTCTAATCATCGCGGGGCGGTTCGTTCAGCCTCGCCAAACCAGTCGCGGATGGAAAGGGAGAAGCCGGGAAGAACCTCGCCGCCTTCAAGATGCTCATCTTCCCCCAGAACGATCGAGTGATTTCGGTCGGTGAAGACGCGAACCTTCCGCCGTTTCGGATCGACGTACCAGACTTGAAGTACCCCGGCTCGAAAGTACTCGTCGAGCTTGCGTGCCATCTCGCGCGGGGTGTTTCCCTTGCTGAGAACTTCCACGACCAAGTCGGGTGCCACCGTGGGGATCTCGCCGCGCTTGCGCTTTCTCTTGGGGTAACGCTTCCAGGAGATGAACGCGACGTCGGGAATTCGCACAAGACCGGGGAAGAGCCGCATCATGCCGTCGGCGCCGACGATGGTACCGAGGTCGTTCCGGTTCAGGAAAGCGACGAGGAAGGCCGCAAGCAAGACCGAGAACCTGGATTCATCAAACCCCATGACTTTCTCCACCAGCACTCCGTCCACCAGTTCGCAGAGCCGGTTTGTCCGGTCGTGGACGTCGATGACGTCCTGTTCGGTGGCCGTGCCGGGGGTGGGGACCAGGCGCACCCGGGAAGCAGGGATGCCGCCCAGGCGGTCAAGCAGATCGGCGACGGTCTGGTCTTGCTCGGCGGTTGCACTGGCCATGGGATCTCCTTCGACGCTCTGGTGATCGTGATTGTCCCACGGCCTGAAGGTGTGGACAAGATGGGTCGAGGTGCTTGATATGACCTTCTTGAGGCCCTTACCTGGACTGGTTTTACCAGCTCTGCGCCCTGGGTGACGCTTGCGGGTCGGTCGTATCAGGCCACCTATGCTTTCCCATGACGTTGGGGGCCATGCACGTTTCCCAGGTGCCAGAAATTGGGTGGCCCCTTCCGGTTGCGACCGCAGGCGTCGTGGCGAGAAAAGCGGTCGACCTCTACTTTTCTCTACCAAACGCCCGTTCAGTACCGGTGAAACATTGGTCTTTTACAAGCTGGTTCGGGCAGTGGTCTGCCGACCCGCCGTCCACTGCGACCGCAGGTCGCCCAGTCCCCGACCGTCGGCACGTCGCCTGGAGACCTCCAGTCAGCCGAACGGCGAGGTCTGGAGACCTTCGCCGAACGAAAGTCTGTTAGAGGATCAGGACGAGGTTGTCGCGATGGATGACCTCGTCATAGAGTGCCGAGCCGAGGGCCGCTCGGGCCTGGTCGGTGTGCAGGCCGCGGATGGTGCGGGCGTCGGCGGTGGCATAATTGCTCAGGCCGCGGGCGAACTCCTGGCCGGCGGCGTCGCGAATTCCGACGACGTCGCCTTTGTCGAATTCGCCGACGACATCGACGATTCCGATGGCCAGCAGGCTCTTGCTGCCCGCCTCGATCGCGCGGCGGGCGCCGGCGTCGACGATGTAATGGCCGCGCGGCCGGGCCGTCAGGCCGATCCAGCGCTTGCGGGCGCGGTGGGCCTGGCCGTGGGCCAGGAAGAGCGTGCCCACCGGCTCACCGGCGAGGATGCGGGTCAAGGGGTTGGGCCGCGTTCCCGAGGCGATGATGACCGATCCGCCGGCCTGGGTCACCAGCCGGGCGGCGGCAAGCTTGCTCTGCATTCCGCCGGTGCCCAGGGCGCTCCGGCTCGAGCCGGCCAGGTTCAGCACCGAGTCGTCGATCTGGGGGACCAGCGAGACCATGTTGGTCCGGCTCTGGGTTACCGGATCGGTCTGATAGAGGCCATCGACGACGCTGAGGATGACCAGGAGCGGCGCCTGCAGCAGGTTGGTGACCATCGCGGCCAGGCGGTCGTTGTCGCCGAACTTGATCTCGTCCACGCTGATCGTGTCGTTCTCGTTGATGATCGGCACGGCGTTGTATTCGAACAAGGCGTGCAGCGTGTTCCGCATGTTGAGGTAGCGCGCGCGGCTGTCGAAGTCCTCATGCGTGAGCAAGAGCTGGGCGGCGTGGCGGCCATGCTGGCGCAGGCCTTCGTCGTAAGCACGGATCAGGTACGACTGGCCGATCGCGGCGGCCGCCTGGAGCTGCCGCAGGTTGTCGGGCCGTCGCTTGAGGTTAAGCTGGCCGATCCCGGCTCCGACGGCACCCGAGCTGACCAGCGCAACCTTGCGGCCCGAGTCCATCATGGCGCTGATCTGCTCGGCAAGATGGTGGATGCGGGCGGGGTCGAGCGTCCCTTCACTTCCGGTCAAGACGCTGGTGCCCACCTTCACGATCCAGATCCCGGCGGAGAGAACAACCTCGTCGCGGACGAGATCGCGGACAGCGGGGGCGGCCGCTCCCGGTGCAGCCGTACCGCCCGAACCCCTTGGCCCCGGCTCGGTGGGCGCTCGGACATCCGATTCGTTGTTCAAGAGTCAACCTCACGCACGACAGGCGATTGCCATCAGAGGTGGCGGCCGCCCTAAAGCTACGTCAACGCACGCTTTAGTGATCTTGTGACAATACGCTACACAAAAAAATTCGCTGGTTTGAACCATGAAGGTTGTAGGTAGATTTCAACGACATTATAATTCTATCTGCGGGGGGGCCTAGAGGAACTCGACTCTTGGCCTACCAGGGCGCTCCTCCTCACCACCTCCCCGGCCCGTGCGGGGGGGCTCAACCTAGGGGAACCCCGAAACATGGGTGAACTTCACCACGAGTGCGGCGTCGCGGCCGTCTTTCATGCTCAGGGCCAATCCGTATCCAAGCTGGCGCCGATTGCCGGCGATGTCAACAGCGTGGCTCGATTGGTCCCGCGGATGCTGCTGGATATGCAGAATCGCGGGCAACTGGCGGCAGGGATGGCCAGCTATCGCAAGGATCGCAATGCGATCCTCCGGGTCCACAAGGAGCTGGGGACCGTTGCCGAGGCCTTCCGCTTGAACCACCGCGCCGAGTTCGAGGCGATCATGCAGGGCATGGATGGCCCCGCGGCCATCGGTCACGTCCGTTACGCCACGTGCGGCGGCGACGACCGCTACAACGCGCAGCCCTTCGAGCGCGATCATGGACGCAAGACCAAGTGGTTCGCCTTCGCCTTCAACGGCCAGCTTGCCAATTATGGTGAGCTGAAGGAAGAGCTTCTGTCCAAGGGCGACTATCACCTGAAGCGCGACACCGACACCGAGATCATCATGCACTCGCTGGCCTACGAGCTGCAGACCGAGGACCAGCAGCCCGACTGGGTGGGAATATTCCGGCGGCTGGCGGAGAAGTTCGACGGGGCCTACAACATCGTCCTGATCACGGCCTACGGAGAGCTGGTTGTGGCCCGCGATCCGCTCGGCTTCCGCCCGCTCTGCATCGCCGAGCATGGGCCGCTGTTCGGTGCCGCCAGCGAGAGCGTGCCGCTCGCCAATCTCGGCTTCCGGAACATCCGCTCGCTGGAGCCGGGAACAGTGGCAATGGCCAGCGAGAAAGGCGTGCGGATCGAACGCTACGCACCGTCCCCGAGGCAGGCACATTGCTTCTTCGAATGGATCTACTTCGCGAACGTCGCCAGCACTCTGGACGATCGATCGGTTTACCTGAGCCGATCCGAGCTCGGTAAAGAGCTTGCCCGGCTGGAGACGGTGCCACTTGACACCGATACGATCGTCGTCCCGGTGCCCGACACCGCCAAGGCCGCGGCCGATGCGATGGCCTTCGCGCTGAAGATTCCCTCCGTCGAGGGCCTGATGCGCAATCGCTATGTGGGCCGGACGTTCATCGAGGGAACGGCCGACCGCGCCGCCAAGGCCCGGCTCAAGTACACACCCTTGCCCGAGGTCCTCAAGGGCAAGCGGGTCTTGCTCGTCGAGGACAGCATCGTCCGGTCCACGACCATGCGGGCCCTGGTGCATGAAATCCGCGACCGCGGCGGCGCCCGCGAGATCCACCTCCGCGTCGCCTGTCCACCGATCATCGCCCCGTGTTATTACGGCATCGACATGTCAAGCAGTGACGAGTTGTTCGCCACCCGGTTCGTCGATCTTCCCCGTGGAGGCGTCTCCCAGGAGGCCCAGCAGAAGATGGCCCGGGAACTTGGGGCCGATAGCCTGCGCTACCTTCCCGTCGAGGCCATCGCCCGCTCGCTGACCTTATCGCCCGAGCGGCTTTGCCGGGCCTGCATCACGGGCAGGTATCCCACCGAGAGCGGTCAGCAGCTCTACGAGATCGCGGCGGTGTCGTCGTGCTCCGCCAGCAACTGCACCGGTGCCGGCGACAAACGCGCCTATGAACATGTCGCCGTGACGTGACCTGGGCGGGTCGCCTCTCGGAAATGAGCGGAATTCCCCCGGCCAGTTCAAGTCATCCTGTACAAGGCCCGGTGGATCGTCCGGCCCTCGATGCGAAACTTGCGCTCGAAGTTGGTCATGTAGTCAAGGTCGTGCTCGGGTTCCTTGCAGGGCGGCACGGGCAATGCGACGAGCCGAGGTTCGGCGGCGACGAGCGTCCTGATCACATCGAAATACTCATCAACATCGGTGGCGACGTGGAGCTCGCCACCGGGTTCCAGCAAGCGCACCACCGAGGCGAGCAGAGCTGCTGTGAACACCCTGCGTTTCTTGTGTCGTTTCTTCCACCAAGGGTCGGGGAAGTAGACGTGAACGGCCCGCACGCTGGCATCAGGAACGAGCCGCGCGAGCAGGGCCCGGGCATCGCCGGGCCAGACCCTGACGGTGCTGACGCCGAGCCGGACAACGCGCTCGGCGGCCAGCCGCGCGTACTTTCGCGAGAGCTCGATCCCCAGGTAGTTGTGCGCCGGATTCCGGGTGGCTGCACTGGCCAGAAACAGTCCCTTGCCCGAGCCGACCTCGAGCTCGACGGGATGCTCGGTACCGAAGAACGCGGCCCAGCAGAGAGGCTCTGAGCCGGGATGCTGCTCGGGGTCGAGCAGGCAGGCCGAGACGTCGAGGGTCGGTCGCGAACGGGTCATCGTGGGTGGGTGGAATCTGCTGGGGTCGATTGGTGCGCTGGGCTCACGGGGGGACGGGATGGTCGAGGCACGGGCTCGCTCTCTTAGCCCGGACTCTCTGCTGGGTTAGTGATCATCACGCCGATCACCTTGCCGTGAAATACCATGTTCGATTCCACGAAGCCCTGGACCTCGAAGATCGAGTGGCGGCGGTGCAGCCTGAGGCCCTTGCCGACCAGCACCAGGCGGTCGCCGGGGCGAACCTGGCCGCGAAAGCGAACTTCCTCCATTCCCCCGAAGCCGACAAAACCGACGTCGAGCAGTCCGGTAGCCTTGCAGTAATAGCTCGAGAGCTGGGCGGCGGCCTCGCACATGAGGACGCCGGGCATGAGCGGGTAATCGGGCATGTGGCCCCGGACCCAGAACTCGTCGGCCGCGACGTCCTTGTAGCCGATGATCAGCTTGTGCTTCTGGTCGATCAGCACGATCGCGGTCAACTGCTCCATCTCGAAGCGTTGCGGGTTGTGACGATAGATTTCTTCCCGGTCGGCGAGGACACGCGAGGTGTCGATCGTGGAGGGGTCGACCAGGGCGACTGGCGGCATGCGCAAAACGTCCTTTCTGATCATCAACGGAACAGCGTTCCGGCGCCGACCTGGCTGGACCGGAGGTTCGCGGGTTCGTCGGTCGATTCCCGGGTCTTGTCGAGGAACTCCGCGGCCGGTGGTGTGCCCGTCACGGCGGAAAGCGGTGATCCGCTGACGATTTGCTGCTATCATGACTACCAACCGCGACTTCGACAAGGGGTTTCACGGGCATTGCTGATCGTCGTCGCAAACGCAAAACGATCAAAGGGAAAACACGTGTCGCGACGGCTGCTAGGCACCATGATCACCTACGGTTACAAGGGCCTCTGCCTGGATGCCGAGCTTGACCTGGCTCAGCGGCTGGGCGCGGCAGTCCTGGAAATCCTGCCCGACTGGCGGGCTTTCCCAGATGCCGGAGTCGTGCGTCAGGCTGTGACTGATCGCGGTTTGTCGATCCACAGCGCCCACGGCTGCTGGGGCGGGCGGGCCATCAAGGCATCCCGGGTCGATCTCAGCGAGACCGACGCCGCCGTGTATCGCGAGTCGGCCGACGATCTGAAACGATGCATCGACTGGCTTCAGGAAGCAGGAGGAACCTTCCTCGTGGTTCATCCCGGAGGCCTTTCGGCGGCGGCGGCTCGAGCCGCGCGGCGCGCCTGCCTGGCGCGCGGACTGACCGAGCTGGCGGACCATGCCGAGGGAAGCCGGGTGGTCGTCTGCGTCGAGAACATGCCTCCCGGGGTCCATCCCGGCAGCCTGATGGGCGAGCTGTACGAACTACTCGGCGAGCTCGATCGGCCCGGTCTGGCCCTGGCGCTCGATACCGGTCATGCCCATCTCTCGGCCGATCTCTGCCCGGAGACCGCGGCCGCGGGGAGCCTGCTGGCCACGACTCACGTCCACGACAATGACGGCCGCCGAGACACGCACGACGCTCCTGGACGGGGAACCATCGACTGGGTCGCCTGGGCAAGCGCTCTGGATCGTATCGGTTATCATGGGCCGATCATGCTCGAGTGTATTCGCCAGCTTCGCGAGGATCCGGGGCTGTTCTGCCCCGAAGTGCTGGCTCCGCTCACCCGGCTTTCTGCCTCCACCGGGCCCGCGCAACGCAGTGGTTGTAGCGAATAAGTGGAATCCGGCACGGTTATGGCATGATCTGGCCTCTGGGCCGCCAAGGCCCGTGGGGAGGGATGCCGATACGAACTCGAGAGGCGAGAGATCCCTCCATTTCCGTGGTTGGGATCGTTGGCCGGTAAGGGAACCTACCGGCGTGCAACAGCCAGGAGGGTGACGGACCGTGACACCAAAGGTCAACCGCCGCGAAGCGTTGGGGGCTCTGGGGCTGGTCGGGGCCGCGGCCGCGGTCACGACCGCGGTGGCACCGGCGCAGGCCAGTCATGTCGAGCTGGGGCGCTTCGCCAGGCGCCAGGGCGTGCACGGTCGAATGACCGGAGCCCAGGCGGCCGCCGCGGCGCTGCGGTGCGAGCAGGTCCGCTGTGTCTTCGGCGTTCCCGGGGCTCAGAACAACGAGCTTTGGGACGCCTTCAAGGCTTATCGTCAGCCTTACTTCCTGGTTGCGCACGAGGCCTCGTGCAGCGTCATGGCCGACGCCGCCGCCCGGGTGACCGGCGAGGTCGGAGTCTTCTGCGTCGTGCCCGGCCCGGGTCTCACCAACGCCATGAGCGGCATCGGCGAGGCCTTGTTCGACAGCGTGCCGATCGTCGGGATCGTCACGGATGTGAATCGTGCCCCGGGCGCTCCGATCGGCCAGGTTCACGGCCTGCCCAACGAGGCCCTGCTGCACCCGGTGACCAAGACCGTGATCACGGTTCGCCACCAGGCAGAGATCCCAGGCGCGATCTTCGAGGCCTTCCGGATCGCCCGCGCGGGCGAGCCCGGGCCGGCCGCCGTGCTGATCCCTTTCCCCTTCTATATGGAAGTCTGGGACTATGATCAGCCGGCGCCGCCCGCCTACCCCGTCCCTTTTGACGAGGGGGCCTATCGCCGCATCCTCTGCCATTTGCAGGACCGCCGGCGCCGCGTCGGCATCTACGCCGGGCTGGGATGCGCCGATGCCAGCCCTTCCCTGACCGCCGTCGCCGAGATGTTGCAAGCTCCGGTGGCCACCTCGGTCAGCGGCAAGGGTTGCATTCCCGACGGTCATCCTCTGGCCGTGGGCTGGGGCTACGGCAAGCAGGGCACACGGGCCGCCGAGACCGCCTTCAAGGATGTTGACCTGGTCCTGGCCATCGGGGTCCGGTACAGCGAGGTCTCCACGGCGAACTACGCGATTCCCCAGCACGACACGCTGATTCACGTTGATATCAACCCTCAGAACCTGGGCAAGAACGTTCCCGCTCACGTCTGCCTCTGCTCGGACGCGCGGGTCTTTCTCGACCGCCTGATGGCCGACGCCCCGGCCATTCGCCGCGCACCCTGTCCGCCGCTCTGGCAAAAGATTCAGCGGCTCCGGCAGATCGATCGGTGCGAGGCCCAGAGGGTGCGAATTCCCGAGTGCGTCGATCCCCTGTACTTTCTCAGCCAGTTGCGCTCCGCCCTGGGACCGGAAGAGCTGATCTTCGTCGACGTGACGGCATCGACCCACTGGGCCGCCGAGTCGATCGAGGTTCAGGGCCCGCGCCGTTTCTGCACGCCGGCCGACAACCAGAGCATGGGCTGGGCAATCCCGGCCTCGATCGGCGCGCAGCTTGTCCGTCCCGAACGCCAGGTCGTCTGCGTGACCGGCGACGGTTGTTTCCTGATGGCCGCGATGGAGCTCTCTTCGGCCGCGCGAGCTGGCCTGCCGGTCAAGGTCTTCGTCTTTGACGATGGTGCCTATCATTACATGCAGATGCTCCAGGAACCGGTCTTCCGCCGCACCACCGCGACCGAGATCGCCCGCATCGACTACGCGGCGTTCGCCAGGGGGGTCGGCCTGGGCTACAACCAGATTGTCTGCAATGCCGATGTCCTTCCCGGCATCCAGCGCACGCTGGGCCTGGCGGGCCCGATTCTCACCCACGTGATCGTCAACTACGATGGCCGGGAAATCCGCTGGCTGAGCGCGCTTCGTTCCCGTTACATCGATAGTCTCAACACCGGTCAGAAGGTTCGCCTGGCCGCGCGCATCGGCGTCCGCACCGTGACCCCGCGTCCCGATAGCGATTGATGAATGAAAGAACTGGGGCGGCCAGCACGCCTGGGCCAGAACCAGGTGGGAGCAAGACAACTCATGAACGCCCGCCAAGGCGGCAAGCCGGTGCGAGCCTGGCATGCTGCAAAGTTGCGGTTGACGGGTATTCTCTTTCCTATCGGATCTGTTGCGCTGGTTCGGGCAAGGGTCCCCTGACCAGGGCCAGCGCTCACTAAATCGTTGCTCCGGTAGGTACTTCCAGCATGAAGTCTTCGCTCCAACCGCAACTGCGGCGTTTCATAGCCGAACTGTCGCGGCCGGGATGTTGCTTCAACAGCGACCCACCCGGCGGGTGCTCTCTTGCGCGACCGCCAAGCTGCTGCGTGACGAGGCCGAGAGCATGGTCTCGAACATCGATCCTGAACAGGTTCGCAAGCTTGCTGGCTGGGGGCTGACGCAGAACGACAGAGCCAGCTTCGTCGGCTGGAGTCAGCCCCTCATCAGCCTGGGTTTCTAATCGATTTATGCCCTTAAGGCGTCTGGCGATTAGAAACGGGGTTGAACAAGGTCATGGGACGCAATCTAATCGCTTTTGTATGAAAGACTTGTGGCCATCGGCAAGCCGATCCGGGCTGACGGCCATTTCGCTCTTCTGAGTGACCATTTCGCTCTTCTGAGCGACCATTTCGCTCTTCTGAGCGACCATTTCGCTCTTCTGAGCGACCATTTCGCTCTTCTGAGCGATCAGGGGGACCGCGACGCACTGGAAAGCCGACCACCCCGGGTCTCATGTAAACACTTCGTGGTCCCAAGCACCATGAGCCCGCACGCCCACCTTGCCCGCAGTCCAGTGGGACTTGCAGACAAGGTCTGGCTGGAAGCCGTGGGCCGCGAGCCAGGCGAGAACAGCCCGTGGTATCGCTCGCACG
>JBEKTN010000262.1:0-12301 GCA_049516015.1 Isosphaeraceae bacterium
CGACTTTTCAATAGTGTTGTGACCAATACAGCGAATTGCTATTTAAGTTACATTATATGATTCTGTTATATTTTCCATGAAAACCCCAGAAAACCCAGGAAAAAGTGGTGCGTAAGCCCTGCCGCTCCCCCTGGTCTCCGAGCATTTCCTGTGGTGTTTCACCCTCCAGAACGCGCCGAAAATGGTCGACGTGGAAGACCTTGTCGCCCGGCAAACTTTCCACCACTACTCTCATGAATTGCTGAACCCCTCCTCCGAGAACTACCACCGAACTGCGATGTTGGCGGATATGATTCGCCACCATCCCAACCCCCATCACCCGGTCGCAGGGGGGATCCTCGCCCCATCCGTGCGGACACCTCCCAGCCCTGGTTATACCCCCCGACAACACATTTTCTTCGTGCCGCACAACGTGCTGGCCATCCTAGGAACCCGAGTGAGGAGGTGGAAGCTGACGCTTGAGTTCAAGGACATGGCTTTCCACGGTGTTGGCCCGAACACGCGTGACATCGACTGGACTAGACCATGGTTTCGCTTGGGCGGCGCCCGGCTCCCTGTGCCGGCCTTCGCTCAACGGCCTCTGTCCCATTCATATCTTCCAGGGATGTGGTACCAGATCGAGATCAAGTTCACGTAAGGGTTCGGGATGATGTGGCCTGCAATACGAACCGATTCGAACACCAACACCGAAGGTCTCGAACGTCAGTTTTCCGTGAGTTTTTCGTTGCATGACTGACGATTTCTTGGTGAAGTTGCAGGTCGTCAGTGCTGGAAAACACGGGATTGCGTGTGAGGGTCGTCCTCACACGGTGCAAGTCGCAGGTTCGAATCCCACGCCGCCCATTAGACTTACGTCAGATTAGCACATATTCGCTGCACGATAGCTGCACGCTATCCGGCGTAAGTTAAGGCAAGTCTGCAGCTTGTGAGCTCTTCCAGGACAGGATGAAACGGGTGCAACCCGTTTGACTGCGCGCTTGGAGAGCTCATGCTGCCTCCGGGAGCTCGATGGGAGTTTTGCCTCGAGTCCGGACGGATTCCGCCGCAGTTCGGTTCCTCGCTCTGTTGCGCTTGGCTGCACTGCACCAAGTACTCTCCGTCGCCGTTGACCTCGATGCATGGCAGCAGCACCGCTCGGGCCGCTCCAGCCGTCTCATGGGGCAGTTGCCACGGCAAGGAAATCCGCCACAGTCAGAATGGGGATCCCCTGAAAAGCCCCCAAAGGCAGCAAGTGCCGGCGGTCTCCTGTGATGATATGTGTTGCCCCAACCGTCGCTGCGCATTCCAGGACCTTGTCGTCGTCTGGGTCAGCGGGAATGGCCTTGAGCTTACCGGTGATGGGAACAACGCGCAGAAACGTGAGCAGATCCGCCACCGTATCGAGCGTCTGCTCCGGAGTGAAATAGAGCTTCGATTGAAGCTTCTCCGCCAACTCGTCGAGCAATTCGCGGCAGGTCACGCCATCGACCACGCCGGCGCGCGCCAATTCGAGGCACAGGAAAGGCTTGCCCTTCCAGCCGACTCCTGAGAACAGGATATTGGTGTCGAAGACCGCTATTTTCCGCACAGACGATCCTCGTGCAGAAGATCGTCAATGAAATCTTCGCGTTGGCCCTCCGACATCTTGTCCCATTCCAGGCCGCGCTCAGCGCTGACACGTCGCAATTGCGCTTCCGCATACTGCATCCGCTCCTCGCGCCGCTGCGTAGCACCCGCGGCCAACGCCAGCAGTGCCGCCCGCTGACGCTCCGGCGGCAACTGCTTTACCAACTCCACCACTTGCGCGTCGCTCAGTTCTAGAATCGGCATGGGGACGCCTCCACGGGTCATTGTAACAGACCGTTGGCCTACGGTCGCTCCCCACTGCGCGAGCCTGTGCCCAGGGTCTTGAGTGTGATGAAATCGCCGCAGCCCGTCGCTACGATGGCTCCGGCCAGCCGAACGACATGGTTTGGATGGCCCAGACCCGGTGCACACTTCCTGCACGCTAACCTAGAAACCCATGTGATTCCTGATATTTTTGAGAAACGTAAGTCATTATTTCCCTAGTATGTTAGCTTTCCGGGCCAGCCTCACACGGTGGCAGTCGCAGGTTCGAATCCCGCCCCGCCCATTGGACTTACGTCAAATCTGCACTTTTTCGGTGCACGCTCTCTGTACACTTCGTCGCGTAAGTGCCTCCGCATTTGGAGCGTCCCGCACGGCCATTGCCATCGGCCTTCGGCAGCGATAGACTGATTTCATGATCCGGATCCGCTTCACCGGCCTGGACGCCAAGAAACGGGCATTGGGCCGCCTCGCCGGTCGATTTCCCTTCAAGAGCTGGGTGACGGGCGAGATGCTCGTCCCGGAGGGGGCGCTGGGCTTCCTGGCTACCGAGAACATAACTTTCCAGGTCGAGGGCCCCGCGACGTATGAGCAGATCACTCCGGCGCTACGAGATCCTGCTGCCGCTCCGGTTCAATGACGGCCAGGCCGTTCCCGATGACCTCGTCGCCGACACTTTGCTCTGACGACGGCTGCGTCGTACGCTTCATGAACTCCTGGACTTGCCCGTAGAGCTCGCCGACCAGTGCCTGCGGCGTGCGGCGTGCGGCGTGCGGCGTGCGGTGGAGGATGTCCTCGTCGGGACCGAGCTTGCTCGTCCACCAGCCGTCGGGAAGTTGAAGCGCCGCGTGGGTCCAATTCCCCTGGTCATCCGCGTAGAGGGCTACCTTCTCGTACCCGGCCTCAAGCTCATCTCCGGCGCAAGGTACGTAGCCCCGGGCCGCGAACAGGCCCGTCAGCGCGGCGAGGTCGTCTCCTGTTGGGCCGGGCCAAAAGATCCCGGGTTCCCACCACCGGCTCGCGTCGCCGGCGGCCCAGGCAACGCAGTTGTGGGCTTGCGTCTTGGGGCTGGCCAGGGTGTAGCCGTCGGCGGCGAGGCTGGGGAAGGCCCCCTCCAGTTCGGCGCTCACACCGCATACCCCCGTTGTCGCCCCCAATCGATCCACGTCCGGGCCATCGCGTTGACCTGACCTGCATGCGCGGGCGGTACCGGATTCTCCCCCGTGATCCCGGTAAGCACGATGAACCAGGATACTCTGGGTTGCCGCTCCAGTTCCAAGAGGATGAGCGGAACGACCGGTTCCCCCAAGGCGACCAGTTCCTGATAGACCGCGTGGTTTCGCAGGGCTTGCGTGTTCGAGCGGTAACGTGTCGTTGCGATCCATCGGGTCGCCAGGCCCTGGAATCGCCGCGCGACGTCCTGTTGTTGCTCGGGAGTCAGCGTGATCATGGTACGCCTCCTGCCTCCTCGCCGGACACGGGAACCGCTTCCTTTCTGTCTCCAGGATAGCAGGAGAGGCCAGCCTCGTTAACGCTCATCCCGTCCCCCTGCCCGACCGCAAGTGCGGCGATCGAGGTCCAGGCCGATCGATCCCCGGCCCTCGAGGCAGAGCCCAAGAGGGGTATCACGACGGTCGATCCCCGCCGACCTGGTCGAGCTCCGTGCTCTGCTCTTCGGTCTTCTTGCCGGCCGCTTGCTCGGCCGTCCGTGCTTATAATACATGCATCAGGGGATCGTCACCATTGCAATGCTCTCGCTCATTCCCCGCCGTTGGGATTCGGAGCGATCGACCCCGCCGGAGCTGGCGGAGCGAGCTCGAGCTTCGTTACGAGCATGACGTCCACGTAATGCGCGCGGTCATCCGGATCGGTCACAAGGGCAACCCGCCCGCCGGCAAAGGCGATCCATTCCGGGTGCGGAACAGCCACCCGGGAACCGTCCGCCAGCACGAGCTCGAACGGCCGAAACGGCGCGGCGTGAATCGCCTGATGCAAAGTCGTAGGGTTCACTTCCCACTGCCTTTCCTTCGAGCGAGATATTCTCTCACGGCAACCCGGGCCAAGTTCGCCAAGCTTGTGTCTTGCTTGGCCGACTCTTCTCCTCGGTGGCCGGCATGGCTGGTTTCTACGTCGTCTGCCTTCGCGCCATGGTGTTGCCCTCTGTGGAGTCACGTCGTCCACAAAGAGCATACGCCGGACACGGGAACCGCTTTCCGCCCGTCTCCAGGATAGCAGGAGAGGCCAGCCTCGGGCGAGTGGATTGGATGGCCGAGGGCGCCGTGAAGAGGGAAGTGCGGCCGGCGGCGGGCTGCTCCCGGTTCAACCACAGTGCGGCGACGCTCGGCGTGCCCTCAGTCCCCGCCCCAGTCCCACGCATCGCGTCGAGTCCAGACGCGCAAGAGCTCGCGGTAGCTACGAGCATCCACGGCGACGTCGAGGCGAACATGCCGCTCTCGGCGAGTCAGCCGAAAGCGGCCGACCTCCGCGACCTCGACGCCGGGCTCGATCGGGCAGGGCTTGGGCAAAGAGGCCTGTTCCCATCTGCAAATGTCGTCGAGGAAATGACCGAAACGCAACGCGGCTTCCGCGGGTGAACCGAATGCCAAAAGGCATGGCGCGCGGTTGTCCCAGATCTCGTAGCGCCGTTCGGGATGCCCGAGGAAGAACAGGACCTCCAGCCCCACGCGCTGATCCGGGGACAACAGCCACGTGGGCACGGGTTCGGGCGTTGTCGAGCTCCACAAGCGTCCGTGTCGTTTCTCCTGCGTATCGAAGAGCGAGTCCACGGCGACCGATACCTCGGGGAACAGTGCCGGGCGAAAGCTCTCGCCCGGTCCATGCCGGCCCGTCCTGGAGTACGTACGCCCCGCCAGCGTGTACTCCTCGACCGTTTCCGTCTCCGGGTCGAGCAGCCACAGGTGGGGGACGCCGGCACGGCGATAAACTTCCATGCGCTGGCCACGGTCCAAGGCACGCGTCGAGGGGGACAGGACCTCGGCGATCAGTCGTGGCACGCCCTGGAAGTAGTCACCTTCGATCATGCATTCGTCAGGTCGGGACTGGAAGTAGTATTGATCCGGCTCGACAGCGTTTCGGTCATCAAGCACGATCGCCACCCGGCCACAGTGCTCGCCTGCGGACACTCGGCGGAATTCGCCGAAGAGCTTCCAGAGGTTGAGCTGCACGTCGGAGTGACGCTGAGGACTTTCCCACCCGGTCGCGTCCTCGGGGACCTGACCCGGCCACAACTCCCGCCGCCAGAAGGAGTGGTACAAAGCATCGAACACATCGAAGTCCATGGGCATCCGGAGCTCGATGGGTCGCGGGTACAGGCTCATTTCGACGCCGTCGAACCGGAGGATGGACCTTCGCGAGCCATCGGCCGTCGTAGTCTCGTGCACCGTGGGTTCCCCACCATTACGCCAGCGGCGCAAGGTATCCCTCCAGGCCGCGAAGTGGGCCTGCGCGACGTCCCGAGCGAGAAACGGAAATGCCCAACGGACCCGGCCGTCGAGGATCTCCCACTTGTTGTTGGGGACTCCGAACAACAACAGATACTCAAGGTACCACATAAACCACCCCTGCGGTCAAGAACGCTCCGCGACGGACTCACGGCATGGCTGGCGACGAAGAGCATATCGGTAGCGATGCGCGCGGAAGAGTTGATTGATCGCCAGCGCAGACGCTGCTAACGTATCCCAACAAATCCAGGGTCGAAAAACCAGGTCCATTTGCACGAACCGGGTTCGCTGACCTTCTATCATTGCTTTAAGATTACGAGAGTGAGATTGTACTTGGCGGGGCAGATCGATGATCCTCCCGGAAGCTTCGTAGGCGAAATCTGGTGAGCGAGACGCGATTGCTGAATTGGGGTAGCATCCATGTCTATCGACGCTCCGATTCTGGTCACAGGTGCCGCGGGTCGTGTTGGCGGAGTGGGTCGGGATGTGGTGGGGATACTTCGGAGCCGCAATTTGCCGGTCCGCGCGCTGGTTCACCGCGAAGACGAACGTGCCGATGTGTTGCGGGCGATGGGAGCCGAGGTCGTACTCGGCGACCTCACCCGTGCCGGGGATGTCGCGCGTGCGCTGGCGGGTTGTCGGCGGATGTACTTTGGCATGAGCGTCTCCGCGCCTTACCTGGAGGCGACAGTCACCGCCGCGGCCGTGGCTCGCCAGCGTGTTGATCTGGAGGTGTTCGTGAACATCTCACAGATGACCGTGTCGCAAATGAGCCTGACCGCGATGACCGATTCTCCCCAGCACCGGCAGCATTGGCTTGCCGAGCAGGTACTGAACTGGTCGGGATTGCCTGTGGTGCATGTCCGACCCACGGTCTTCCTCCAGAACTTCTTCTTTTCGGACTGGGCCGCCGAATCAATCTCCAGGAACGCCACAATTCGACTGCCATTCGGCACCGGGCGGACGTCGCCAATCGACGCTCGAGATGTGGCGGAGGTCGTCGCGGCCGTGCTGGCAAATCCCTCGGCCCACATTGGCAAAGTCTATGAATTGACCGGACCTCGCTCTCAGGACATGAATTGCATCGCGGCCGAGTATTCCGACGCGCTTCGTCGGACCGTCACCTATGTTGATGTCCCACTCGACCAATGGCGGGATCAGGAACTGCGCAGCCGCAATTTGCCGGATCATGTGTTCGAGCACCTGCTGACCATGGCCCGCCTTCATGCCGACAACCGCTATGATCGCCTCACTCGCGATGTCGAGACGATCACAGGCCGGCCCGCGACGAGTGTCCGTGCCTTTGTCGCGAATCACCCCGAGGTATTCGGGCTCGCACGAAACGAGGGTATTCCGCGTATTCAATCGGAGTTAGCTGATGCGATACCCAGCCGGTCACAGGGAGCAGACGCGGGCGAAGATCCTCCGGGCGGCTTGCAGGGTGTTCCGCCGCCAGGGGTATCACGCGGCGGGGGTTGACAAGGTCATGGAGGAGGCGGGGCTGACGGCCGGAGGGTTCTACGCCCATTTCGCCTCCAAGGAGGCGCTTCTGGCCGAGACGCTGGCGCCCGCGGCGGCCAGTGCACTGCGCGACGAGCCTATCGAGCATCTGACAGGCCGCGCGTGGGCCGAGGCTTTCGTGGAGCGCTACCTGAGCCCGGCGCACCTTGTCAAGACCGAGGACGGGTGTCCTCTGCCGCCCTTGGTATCCGAGGTCGCGCGGGCCGGCGGACCGGTCAAGGCAAGCTTTGAAGCGATCGTCCGGGGTCTCGCCACCCGGTTACGAAACCAGGCGGGCGGCGACGTCTCGGAAGATCGTGCGCTCGCAGTCCTCGCCCTCTGCGTCGGCGGGCTCGGGGTTGCGCGGTCGGTCCAGGACGGGGCCCTCGCCGAGCGAATCCTCGCGGCATGCCGCGACCTGGCCTTGGCGGGGCTGTTCGCCGATGCCAGCGTCCAGACCTCGGCCCGGCCGCCTCGAAAACGAAAGGCCAGGTGAATTGCGCTCCTTGGACGAAGCTCGAGGTCCATCGTTCCAGCGGCTAGAATCGGGTACTCCGGCCGGCAGGATACCTTTGGTGACTCCATCCACCGGCACAGATCTTGCGGCCCGCATTCATCGGTTCATTCCCTGACCGAGATGGTCCAGTCGTGGTCCGAGTCCCAGGAGAAGTGATGTCGTCAAGTGATGGTGGGGCGGGACAAGAACCGGCAGGTGCGAGCTTGGAATGCCAACCCGATATGGAAGGCAGGGGCGGCCGATTGGCAGAGGTTTCAGCCACGGACCGGCATCCCATGCTCCGGGCCTTCGCGCACCGTGATTACCGCCTCTTCTTCAGCGGACAGCTTGTCTCGTTGATCGGCACCTGGATGCAATCGGTTGCTCAGTCCTGGCTCGTCTACCGCCTCAGCGGCTCGGCCGTGCTGCTCGGGCTGGTCGGCTTCGCGGGACAGATTCCGGTCTTCTTGCTGGCGCCTGCCGGCGGCAGCCTGGCTGACACGCGCAGCCGGCACAAGATCATCCTTGGCACCCAGACCGCGTCGATGGTTCTGGCTCTTGTGCTGGCCGGGCTAACGCTCACGGGGCGAGTGCAGCTCTGGCAGGTCTTCACCCTGGCGGCGCTTCTGGGTGTGGTGAACGCGTTTGACATCCCGGCGCGCCAGGCGTTCCTCGTCGAGCTCGTGGGTCGAGCCGACCTGATGAATGCCATCGCCTTGAACTCATCGATGTTCAACGGGGCCAGGATCATCGGCCCTGCCCTTGCCGGAGTGCTGGTGGCGGCGATCGGTGAGGGCTGGTGCTTCTTCCTCAATGGCATCAGCTACATTGCGGTGCTGGCGGGTCTGCTCTTGATGAGCCCCAGGCCCATCCCGCCGCGGCCGGACGGAGGCACGCCCCTGGGCCGCATCGTCCAGGGTCTTCGCTACTCGGCTCGCACGGAACCGATTCGCGCGCTTCTTCTTTTGCTTGGCCTGGTGAGCCTGGCCGGTATGCCGTACGCGGTATTGATGCCGATTTTCGCCGACCAGGTTCTGCACACCGGCGCCCGGGGACTCGGCGTGTTGATGGGAGCATCTGGGTTCGGCGCCCTGCTGGGCGCCTTGGTACTGGCGTCCCGGCGAGAAGTGCGCGGGCTGGGACGGTGGATTGCGTGGGCGGCAGCGGGGTTTGGAGCCAGCCTGATCGCCTTTTCCGCCTCGCGGGCGTTCTGGCTGTCAACGGCTCTGCTCGTACCGGCCGGCTTTGCGATGATCGTGCAAGCGGCCGCATCGAACACCTTGATCCAGGCGATGGTTCCCGATGAGCTGAGGGGCCGGGTGATGGCGAGCTATTCCATGATGTTCATGGGCATGGCCCCCTTCGGTGCCTTGCTTGCGGGCCTGCTTGCCGGCCGGCTGGGAGCGCCCGCGGCGGTCGCAGCCGGCGGCGTGGCTTGCATAGCGGGGGCCGTCGCATTCGGATCGAGGCTGCCGGCGCTCCGCGTCGCCGGCAGAGAACTGCTCATCCACCAGGAGATGGCAGCAAGCGACCCCATGAGCGGGCCGCCCAGTACCGCGGCGGCCTCCGCCTCCAGCCGCTGAAACCGATCTGTATGTCCTGATGGGTCCACCTGGGACCGTTCTGGACTGGACTCCCGATGGTTCGGGGTGGTCCCGTTTGGTCCCTCTGAGACAGTCGCTGTGGGAAGGGTGGTCTGGTGCGCGGCGTCAGGCTTTGTTCTTAGTTTCAAGGCAGCACGTAAGAACCAAGTCTGACACCATCTCTCTTAAAGGGGGTCTACCCCCGGGTTGCCCCCTCCAGCAAGTTGAAGCGGACGGATGACCGCCCGATTAGACCCCTTATAAGCCCAAACTCGTTACAGTTGAGTCAAGTTTTTGGGTCAACATACGATTAAACACATAAACACCCCCTCCCAGTTAAGTGAAGGGGGTACCTTGCGGCCGGTTTCCGTTCCTGGTTGCCTGCGTGCGGTGGGTTTGATGTTTGGGACCAAGATGGTCCTGGACCGCTATTGGTTATCGCTTGATGGCGTAAACTGGAACAGAACGGCTACGATGTTGATTGTGCAGGCGCCAGTTGGTTGGAGGCAAAGCCTCGCTAGGTATCTATGGGTCATGGAGAAGTTTAAAAAGAAGACCGTGTCTTGAAATTTTGATGTGGTTGTGGCATTTTCAATTCGTTCGGTCCCGTGCGAGGCCGCCGGAGGCGTCTACGTTGGACGACTATTTGTTAGCGGCCAAGGCGGTCCGACAGGACTAGGAGATGCTTCAATGAGCAACGTGGCGAAGAAGTTCGGGCTGGCGGTGGCCGTGCTGGGCCTGATGGCGCGGCGACGGCAAGGGCCGATCTGATCGTCAGCAACCTCAACCAATCGGGGCCAACCCTCAACGCGCCAACTTCGCCCTGCGGGGTCAGGAGTTCAACACGGGCGACCAAGCTTATCTCCTCACCGAGATCACGGCCTACGTGGGCCATTACACGGGGTCGCCTTACGACCCGTTCGCCGAGCTTGAATCCAACAACAACAACGCTCCGAGCGGCACTGTCCTTACTACCTTCACGATCGCTCAACCGGGGATCAGCTCCAGCCAGCAAACCGACGTGACCTTCACGCCCGACACCACGGTGACCCTGGCGCCGAACACCAACTACTGGTTCATCCTCGGCACAAACTCAAACGGCAGCGAGTTTTACTGGAACTATACCGAGGGTAGTGCGACGAGCACGGGCCCCGGGTCCATCTTGTATTCCGCGGCCTCGGCCGATCAAGGGGCATCCTGGGGGTTATATGCTCCCGCATTCCTGATCGAGGCCGATGGCGTGGCCGTCCCCGAGCCCTCCACGCTCATCCCCAGCGGCATGGCGGTCCTGCTGGGCCCTCGGCTACGCCTGGCGTCGTCGCAAGGCGAGGGCGAACGCCTGACGCCTCAGCAACCGCATCGACTCAACAGAAGCCCCGACGTTCCGCTCTCGGGCGCGGTCCGACGAGGCCGTTTCGTTGCCTCTCGTCTCTTGTGCTGCTGAACGCCTTGCTTCTACTGGTAGAATGTCTATGGCGGTCGCAGTTCCGGGGACACCATACAAGATTCTTCGGAGTTACGTATGGTGTCCCCGAAACTATCATGAGTCCCACCGCGATCGTTTGCAACCTGCCCATGAGCATCATCGTCAGCACCCCCTGCGTCTTACAGGATGGTGGCATTGGTGTGCCAGTCGTCCGGCAGTTGAGGATACTGGGCCGCCTCGTCCGCCGTGACGGCCCGCTTGGATCGGATGGTAAAGTGGATCCAGCCCTCGCAGTGAGGACATCGGCCGACGAACCCCGTATCGTTCCACCAAGCTCGCACCAATGGGTCATGAACGGCGCGTCCGCGATCCTCCAGGCGGAAATCAATCGCCTGCATCGGCTCCCCGCAACCCTCATGAGGACAGGTGGGCTCGGGGTAGACGATGTGAGGTGCCATCTGACGCTCCTGACCCCCTTGTCGATAGAGGGCGTGCATCTGGTTGAGTTCCTCTGTCGTCGGAGTTAGCGCTCCGCTGGAAATCTCTGCCACCTTCCACCTCCGGTTTAGCAAGTCGACATGGACGCCTCCAACGAGCCGTCCAATGATTATAATAGTTTGGCCAGGCCGGAATGGGAACCCAACTCAAGCCGTGCGATGCCTCTGGATGTGGCTGACTGGTAAGATGATCGTGGAGCGAAAAAGGACGCACACCTTCGAAAATCGACCATACGAGAACAGAATTTAAAAAACCTTGCTATTCCCGGCCCGCGCAGTATGATGCGCGTTCAAACGGTCGTGAAGGAGACTCTCTCTTCGCCCGGTTCAAAGCTTGATTCCAGATTGTCGGAAGACGAGATGAAGGGCAACCCGGCTGGTCCGGGAGGCCCGTTAATGCGTAAGCCGACTTGGTCGAATGCCCCAGGGTGTTCCGCGAAGTCGGCTTTTTTTGCTTACGTCGACACCACGCGCTGCAGCGGCCCCGGCCCGCGACGGTGGCTTCCGGTCGTGCAACGGTTTCTCTCGGCGGTCCGGTCCGCTGAGCTTGGTCGTTTCCGGATCCCGCGGATCGGCCCTTTTGACTTGCGTGGTGGAAATCATGGCTACACCAAGTTCCCTCGCAAGTCCGACGCAGGACCCGGGCCCCCCCAAGACGGGGGCCCCGACGCCGTCGCGGGCCGTTCACACGACGAACTTCCCTGCGCTGTTGCGGCAGCTCGGCGCGTCGTTGCTGGTCACCGATCACCCGCGGGTTGTCGATGCCCCACCCGCCGCGGTGGTACGCCGGCCGGCTCTGGGTCTGCGAGTCGGAAGGGAAAAGGGGTCATCACTGAATAGGAAGAGAAAGGGGTCATCACTGAATAGCGCTTTCTAACCCCTGAGCCGCCTGCATCAAGCGTTTACGTGCATGTCCTCGAGGCTCCTTCGCGTCTCAAACGGTCGGTATCAGTGATGACCCCTTTTCCCTCCCCCGTCTCAAACGGTCGGTATCAGTGATGACCCCTTTTCCCTCCCCCTTTTCCCTCCCGATATCAGTGATGACCCCTTTTCCCTCCTCCACACAACTCCCTTGAGCTTCGCAGGAGTTCCAAGGACGGCACGCACATCATCGTTACTTCTACCAAGGCCGGAACTCCCCGTCGCGCTTGGTTCAGTGAGCGTTCGCCGCGGGGGCGAGATCGGACTGGTTCGGGGCGAACAGGAGGCGCATGGGGCAGCGAACGAAAGGCCGTGACGGGACGCCTTGATCGGGTTCGTTTCGACGGAACGAACCCACTGTGATCGAGTCGCTGCTCTCAAGAAATAAGCGAATTCCGCAGCCGCTTGCAAGCAGCGAACTTTCCCATCGTAAACTCAGGATAGACGGGTCGCCGGCAGTGGTTACATGACTTAGGGAATCCCCGCAGAATAGTCTCGGCATGATTCGAGTTTTCTGTTCTACTCCCCTCCGTTGTGGTTTCGGATTCGAGAACTGGTCCCAGGGAGGGGATGATGAAAGTTCTCACGGA
>JBEKTN010000263.1:0-12204 GCA_049516015.1 Isosphaeraceae bacterium
GTAACTGGGCGTTTCTCTGGATTTCGACGGCTCGTTATTCAAAATGATCGATGCGTTCTAACGTACTCAGATTTAATGCTTTACGGCGTTCTTTGTGGTGGACCCGGCGCTGTAGAACTAGAATGCGCCAGGATCTGGCTCTTGATTGCGCTGTCAACAACTTTTTTTTCAAAAGTCGCGTGGGTTGGGCGGGCGCGTGGCCTCGGACCCGTGGGGCGAGAAGGACCAAGAGATTTCCTGGGTGCGAGAAAGTGGGTGTCCCCTTCCGCTCTCCGTGCCCACGCAAGGGATGAGGCTGCACGATATCATTTTCAGGACGAGCCACCCGAACATCTCGTATGCTGATAGTAGATGACAGTTCTTTTGTGGGGTTCATGATCTTCCAGACTGCTCGTCCGTGGATTCCGCAAGCCGGGATCGCGCGGCGTCTGGGCGTCTCCCCGCGCGTGATCCGGCGACTGGTCGATTGCGGTGACCTCACCGAGCGACGGATTCCTGGCTGTCAGGCCCGAGTTTTGACCGACGTTGACCGCTCGGTCGCCCAGCACGCCCGCCCAGCAAGCGGAAGAGACTGAGCCAACATCCCGCCAGTTTTCCACATCGAGGAATCCCATCATGCGCCCGCTAAGCTACCGGCAGAGATTGTTCGTTGAATTCTACCTCGGTGAATCGTCGAAGTCGCCCGTCGATGCCGCACGCCGAGCTGGGTATCGATGGCCTGAAAAGCTTGGGCCGCGACTGGTCAAGAATGGTGGAGTTCAGGCCGCCATCGATACCCGCGTGGCGACGGCCGCCATGGCTTCCAACGAGGTTCTGGCCCGCGTTGCAGAGGTTGCGTCCTTCGACCTGCTGGATTTCATGGACGCCGACACAGATGGCGTGGTCAAGGTGGATCTCGAGCTGGTCAAACGACTGGGCCTGGGTCATCTCATCAAGCGACTGCGAATCAACAAGGACGGAACCCAGGACATCGAGCTGGAACCCAAGGTGCCCGCCCTGGTCAAGCTTGGCGAACATTACAAGCTCTGGTAAAGTGAAGCGCAGCCGCAAGTCACCCTGGTCGAATTGGCCAAGCGTTTGAGGGCACGGTATGAGCAACTGCGACCCAATGGACGAGATGACGATCGCGCTGGGGATCTGTCAGGACCAACCGGACCTGTTCAATGACCTGTTCTTGAACCGCCCTGCCTACTGGTCCCGGCAGATGGATCTGTGCCGATCGGTCGTCGAGTACCGGACCACGGTCGCGTATTCCGGCAACATGGTCGGCAAGGACTACTGGGTCGCGGGAATCATCCTCTGGTGGTTGCTCACGCGGCCAGACTCGCTGTGCATCATCACGGGGCCGTCGCAGATGGTGCTCGGCAGCGTGACCTTCAAGGAGATCAGACGGTGCCTCGACGGAAGGACATTCACAGTATACTCCGAGGATTGACGTGGCGTTTTCCGGTCAGGACCTGCAACAGGTACGGCGAGAAGGGCATGGCGAATGACCGAACCGAAACGAGTTTGCTGCTCGGACATGGAAGCCCATTTGCAGTGGAAGTGTGACCAGCACGCTGATCCCGATGACTGCCCTGATTGCATCGTGAGGTTCTACCGCAATGGGCAATACGGCATTCCGATCCATGACGGCGCCAGTTCTTACATCCGCATCGCCTACTGCCCTTGGTGCGGAGCAAGTCTACAGGACTATTCGCTGCCGAAACTACCTTCAAGGTAGCTGTGCTGCCCTTGTAAAGTCTGTTTTCCACGGAGGGACATTCACAGTATACTCTGGGGTTTGACGTGGCTTTCTGTGGCGGCGAGGTCCCAACTTCCCAGATGAACTGCTGACAAGGGGTGGGAGATGAAAAGTGTTGAGCAACGGTCTTTCTCAGATATGGACCAGTTTCGAGAATATACAAAGATTGCACCTTTACTATACTTCCATGTTTTCAGTGGAAAGCCCGACCAGGGTATGCTTGATGCTCTCGGAAACTGTGGTGATGATGAAGCCCTTCTTCTGTTGAATGTTGCAGAAGACCAAGGGTTTCTCAGGCAGACTCAGGTGACAACGGAAATCACGCAAGATCATCGGTTCATCTCCAAACCACTCTGCGACTTGGGTGGTCTGTGGGCATGGGCAAAAGGAACACTCATTGATTTCTGTGAAGACCATTTTGGTGTGGAACGGGTAATTCAGAATGGACGCCGTTTTGCCCTTGCACCTGAAAGAAGTGGTGAAGAGAAACGACGCATTATTGAGGAACTGAGCCATCCACATCAATCGAGAAAACAACGAAGGAAACAGAAAGAGTGAAGGGCTTTCTCCACGGGGCCGTCCTCCGATTCGGTGGCAAGCTTTCCAGCGGCATCAAGGCCAGCCCGGCGGTGATCGAGATCGCTCCCGGCTGGCAAGCCCTGGGGTTCAGCACCACGAACGTGGAGCGATCGTCGGGGCAACATGCCCAGCATCTCCTGGCCGTGGTCGAGGAAGCCTCGGGAGTGGAGGATTTCGTCTTCGACGCGATCGACTCTCTGGGCTACGAGCGGCTGGTGTGCATCGGCAATCCGATCCGGTCGGAAGGCAAGTTCGTGGACCTGATCCGCCAGGCCGACCGCGACCGGGCCGACAATGTGCCCCCTCGTCTGGCCGTCAACGCCATCCGGATCCCGAGCACCGAATCACCGCACGCCCACCAGGAGAAGAGCGAATTCGGGCTGGCCGATCGAACCTGGATCGAATCGATGTACCGCAAGTACGGCAAGGGCTCTCTCTGGGTGCGGTCGCACATCGACGCCCGCATCCCCGATGTGGCCGCCGAACAACTGATCGATCCCAAGTGGCTGCATCACCACAGCTCGCAGCAACGGCCGCCGGTCCCGCCGACTCATCCCGTCAACTCCACCAGGCGGATCGCCTGCGACCTGGCCGAGGGAGTGGGCCGCGACAGCACCTGCATCATGGTCCTCGACGACTGGGGCGTTCTCGAGGTCGTGCTGAGCAACGACGCGGGCCTGCCGGAAGCTGCCGCGACGATCCATCGGCTGGTGAGCAAGTGGCAGGTACCGCACGACAGGATCACTTTCGACAAGCTGGGGATCGGCCGCAACTTCCCAAACCATCTGGCGCGTTATGGAATCACGACGGCGATTCCCTATGCCGGGGAGGGCAGGCCGCAGGACCCAAACTCCTACGTCAACCTGCGCACCGAGGCCGGCTGGAAGCTGCACAATCGGCTGGATACGACCCTCCCGGTCCTTGCGCCGGCGGCCCCCTCCCCAGCATCCTGCTGTGGGCCCCGCCCACCCCGAGCGATTCCCCAGCGGGATTTCTACTTTTGCTCTGGCGACTACTATGTCCGGCTGGTCGAAGAGCTGCGGCCCTTGACCTACAGCCTGGTCGGCAGAAAGACCAAGCTCATGCCGAAGGACGAGTGGGCGACCATCCTGGGACATTCGCCCGACGTCGCGGACGCGTTGATCCAGAGCATGATCTTGACTCCTTGAAAGGTAACCCGACCTATGAGAAACAAAAAAGCGATCGAGGGTTTCATGGACGCGTGTCTGGAGACAGCGTCCAAGATGGGATTCCAGCGGTCAGAACTGGACAAACTCCTCGAGGTTCTGGTCGTGACTCGGGCAAATCTCTCGGCGACAAGCAGCCTGAGAAACATTCCGATTCAGTACCCGATCCCCGATTCTTCCAAGAGTTCCGGAGAACGGCTTCGGTCGATGTGACCGACGCGCGCTACAAACCGGCTCTGACAGTCTGACAGACTTCGTCAAGAGCACGCGGATTGGATAACGCCAGCAACTGATGAAATGCGACAAGACATCGCGTTTTGTCAATACACCTCTGGCAGCTCCCCCCGCTGTCTTTTCGCGTACCAAGACTGTTGCACCCCCTCGGGCCGTGTGTTGACGGGTGGGGATTGATCCAGCCTCGGCAGGTCGTCAGGAAAACCCATCATACGCCTGAAGTGGTCCTGATCGTATGCTTCGGCTAGTTCAACATTCCGCATCCAGACAGATCGCCAGCGTCGATAGGAGTCGGAATCAAGGCCAAGAATCGCGATAAGCCTGCGCGCATCGGGGCTTCGTCCTTCAATGCTGCCGTCTGGATTTACGCGAGCCGCTTCGGCGGTCAGAACCTGACTGGGGTCAGCTAAGTCCTTGTCGCCTTTGAGCAAGTTGCAAGTATGGCAGGCATAGAGCAGATTGTCGTACGTTACCCCAAGTTCCGGGCTGTTGACCTGCGGTCGAAAGTGCTCAACATCAAACTCGCCGGTCACTCTTCCCCATTGTTCGCGAAGCAAACAGTAGACGCAACGAAAGGTAAACTCGTCGCGAAGCCATGGGCGGTAGGTAATCGCACGTTCGTAGCCCTGCGGGCCATGACGGCGCTGATGTGCTACGGCTGGATAATCGAACGCAACCATTCCATTAGCTGCCTTCCCGCTGGCGTTTCATTTCGAGGAGCTGTTGGTGTAAGCGTCGTGCTCCTTCGATCGGTAATGGAGCTACTCGATCGCGGTAAGCAACCGCTTTCCGTTGCAGTTCTGCCAGTTCGACACGTTCCTCTGTTGTGATGTTCCCCTGGATATCTTTGTCGATTAGTTCGATACGTCGTTCATTTAGTTCATCCGACCAATCGCCATCATTCGGACCATCGCCGCTGCCGGCCTGGTCTACTTCTATCGCTTTCGTCAGCAGCAGTGTAAAGGAATGTGCCTGTAGGAGTTGACTGATCTGCTCAGATAGCCCACGAAAATGATCCTCGTCTGGATGGTTGATGCCTTCGGAATTCACGAAGGCTGCGAACTCTTGTCGTGCATCGCGGCCGGCGTACAGTTGGGCGAAATCCTGCTTTTGCATTAGAGTAAGCCGATCAAAGAGCCGTGTTCCGAGGTCTTCCGAAAGTTCTTTCGCCTGGTAAAAGTGAATGCTGTCACCAACGACGGCAATGGCGTCGGCAGCCGCTGCACAATGCACAACCGCGTTTCGGATGTGTTTGACAAACCACTTTTGGGCACTAGGATTTTGCTGCAACGCGGCGAAGACCGCCATCGCGGTCCGCGTGGACTTGCCGGGCAATTGTTCCGGTTCGTCATGCACGACCTTGAACGATAAGCCAGGAACGGTCTGCTGCCACAGCAACTCCAGAAACGCCATACCTCGCATATACCGTTCAGGTGTCGGTTGGCGTTGCCCGTGCAGCCAGTCGAAAATCGATTGGAACTCACCCGATTCCTGGCTAATAAAAACCGGCATTTCCGCTCTCGACCTTCAAGCCTTCGGGCTTCCTTGGGGTGCAACGACTTGGTGCAAGTACCCACGCTGAATTCTATCCGCGCCCCATATCGGCGTTCAACACGAGCCAACTGCGTAGCATTTGACGTCCAGCAAGGTTACTCCTGGCGCGTCGGTCCGACACACCAACGCGCGTTCGGGATACGGGCACTTGAGAACCCGACAACCTCGTCTGAAGCCAAGAAGCTCGGCGAATCGCCATCAGGCCTCAATCGCAGCGATTCCGTGGTTTTCCAGTTGGTGCTCGATGACCCATGCGCTGACATGAAGCTGCTGTGCGAGTGTCCCTAACGAATCATACGTGGAACCGGTGAACCGGTCAGGCCAGGCACTATCGATTGGGACAGACAGGGGGAATGAGACACCAGGGGCGACTTGGTGGCTCAGGTCCAGGCCACGCAACCGCAATTGGGCCAGAGGATTAGGATTCTCACTAGATGTCCGTTTCGTAAGTCCTTCACCAGCCTTTGGCGTCGTAAACCATTACCCAGTAACGGTTGGAACTGGCGGTAGACTTACAAAACGGACATCTAGCAAGAGTGTTTTCTTTCCCCAGACTCCCCAGTCAGCTCAGGCAAAGGTGCGTGGCCAGCGCTCCTCGCGGTTTTTCGGACCCCGACAACTTTTCTGATGCGTTCCCAATCAGCCCGCTGCGACTTGATGTAGCGCTCGACAACTGGCTCTGACGTTTGTAGAATGCGCCCCGGACTTCCTGATCGGTTGTTGACCAGCCGGGTGAGGGACACGATCGATCACAGGGATCAGCTCATGGCGGACGTCAACGCAACCAGCAAGAGAATCATCGCCAGTATCGAAAGAGTGATTATTGGCAAGCGCCAGGAGATCATGCTGGTGCTGGCAGCCTTTTTTTCCGAGGGGCACATCTTGCTCGAGGATGTGCCAGGCGTGGCCAAGACCATGCTCGCCCGAGCCCTGGCCAGCAGTGTTGGGGCGACGTTCAAGCGGGTGCAGTGCACACCGGACTTGCTCCCGACCGACATCACCGGTTGTTCGATTTTCAACCAGAAGACGACCGAGTTCGAGTTCCGGCCCGGCCCGATCTTCGCTCAGATCGTCCTGGCGGATGAGATCAATCGGGCCACGCCGCGCACCCAGGCCGCGCTGCTGGAAGCAATGGGCGAGCGCAAGGTCTCGGTCGACGGCACGACGTTCGATTTGACGCCGCCGTTCCTCGTCATCGCGACCCAGAACCCCGTGGACCATGAGGGGACCTTCCCCTTGCCCGAAGCACAGCTCGACCGGTTCTTGATCCGGCTCAATCTCGGCTACCCGACGGCTGAGGAGGAAGCGTCGATGCTGGGCCGGCTCCAGCTCAAACACCCGATCGACGAAATCCAGAACGTGGTCCAGGCCGACGAGATTATCCACTGCCAGCAGGTCGTTCGGAGCATCCGCGTGGACGACAAGCTCAGCCGCTACATCGTCGAACTGATCCACCGCACCCGCGAGCATCACGACGTGTTGCTCGGTGGCAGCCCTCGGGCCTCGCTGGCGCTTTATCGAGGCTCGCAAGCATTCGCGGCGATTCGCGGCCATGACTTCGTCACGCCCCACACCTCACGCTCCACGCTCCACGCCTCACGCCTCACGCCTCACGCCTCGATCCCGTCCAGTCCGAGGCGTACAAGGAGGCGCAAGGGTAAGAGTTCGACCTCGACCCGGTGGACCTGGTCTTCCTTGCGGCAGAGGATCTCGCCGTCGGCGTGAATCACCAGGGGTTGCTTGGATTCGACCACGAGCCGGCGGCCTTGGTGGAAGCCGAGCTTGGGATGGTCGCGCGGCGGACCGGACGAGCTCAGCCTGGGAATGAGGCGGATGGCTTCCCAACGGGTGAGCTGTCCGGCATGAACCAGATCGAGCCAGCCGTCATCCAGTCGCGCCTGCGGAGCCATCACGAAGCCGCCCTCGCGACGGCCGAGCATCACGCTGATCATCAGGGTTCGGCCCGCCGCGAGCGGCTCGCCGTCCAGCTTCGCCGTCAAGTCGAGGTATCCCCAGTGTCGCCAGATCGCGCGGAGCGCAGCGAAGCCGTAGAGGAGCTGGCCTAGCAGCCAGCGAACGCGTCGTGATTCGACGGTCACACAGGGGCCAAAACCGAGACCCAGGCAGCAGACGAAGAACCGCTCGGCGCCCTGATCGGTTCGTATCACACCGACGTCGACCCGCCGCCCCCGCGTGGGGTCACCCGCCGGACCGTCGTGGTCCTGCCTCAAGGTATAGGCGTAATCATCGGCCGAACCGAGCGGGAGCACGGCTAAGCAGACCTCCGGACGACCGGCCTGGAGCACCCCGTTGGCGACCTCGTGGACCGTCCCATCGCCCCCCGCCGCGGCGACGATCCCGAACCCGCGTTCCGAAGCGCAACGCCCCAGCTCCACGGCATGTCCGGGCCGTTCCGTGGGCCAAAGCTCGACTTTCGATCGCCAGCTCGCCGCGAGTACCTCGAGCCGTTGCCGGGCTCTCCTCCTGCCGGCCGCCGGGTTGAAGATGACACAGACCGACGGCGATCCGTTCGGCGCGAACGTGGCGGACAATGGCCTTTTCCTCGGAATCGATGCGCGACCACGGAGGATTTCCCACCCTCGTCTTGAGGGTGCGGAACCTGATCTTTACTTGCCGTCTCCGACCGTTTCCGACGATCGCTTCGAGAGGGTGGTCTCTTTTGCCTGAGTCTCGGAGACGAGCTTGCCAAGCATGGTTTGCTCGAAGCCTTTCAGGTCGGTCCAGAGGGTGCCTGGGCCCGCGTAGAAGATGCCCACGCGGAGGTCGGCCGGCAGCCCCTCGGCGAAGATGTAGCGCTCGTAAGCATCGGGACTGCCCAGCGCCTTGACCAGGAGCTGGAAGCGCTGGGCCTTGGCCTCCTTGGACAGCTTGACCGACTTGGCCTTGGCCTCGCCGAGCAGCCTGGTCGTCTGGGCCTCGATGGCCGCGGTCTTGGCGTCGATCTCGGCCCTGAGCTTCTCGGTCATGGCCTCGATCTCCTTGGCCTTTTTCTCGCCTTCCGCCCCGACCTCGGCCACCATCTTCTTGGTTTCCGCCCGGGTTCGCTTCTCCTCGAAGACGACCTTGGCCTTGGCCTCGGTCAGATCGGCCTGGGCCTTGGCGGTCAATTGCTCCTGGTCGCGGGTCTTGGTCAGCTCGTCGGCGACTTTGGACTTCTGGATCGGCTCGCGGACGGCCTTCGGCACGTAGATGTGCCGGGTCAGCCCGAAGAGAAGCGACAGCTTTTTTGCCGTCAATACCCGCTCCAGCTCGGTGGAGGTTTCGTTCTGGAATTGCTCGCGGGTATCTCCCACCAGCAAGTCCACCGCGCCTCGTCGCGATCCGTGCAGGCGGCAGATCGATTCGATCTGCGGCAAGATCACCTTCTGCTCGACGTCCTTGAGCGTGCCGAACTGGCGAACGACATCGGGCGCCTGCTCGGGCAGAACGCCCCAGATCGCCGTGTAGTCCATGTGAATGGGAAAGCCGTCGCTGGAGGGGAACTCGATCCCCTTACCCGCGGTGTAAAGCGGATCGTCGCTCGTTGTTGTTCCCAGCCGGTCGCCCCCGTAGGGCCCCTCCGCGGGAGCCGGTTCAGCCGGCCTGGCGGTTCCCGCCTTGAGCGCTTCCACCGTCAGGCTGGTCTCGGAATAGCCGATGCTGATGATGTTGATCCGCTTCTCCTCGGGATTGAGGAAGTAGATTCCCGGTTGCAGCACCTGCGACTGGATGCCGCGATCTTCTTTGGTGCGCGGATCGCTGGCCTTGTTGGTCACCACGCCGACATAACCGGGTGGGATCAGGGTAGGGTCCTCGGCCCTGCGCTTCACCTGGGTACCGGGCTCGGCGCATGCGTCCACATCGACAATCTTGACGTCGAAGCCGTATTTATTGATGCGATAGCGACCCGGGGTGAGAACCTTGCGGAGGATGCCGCGATATCCCTTCTCGTCGACCAGGTAGGTTCCTTCGGGCAGCGGCTTGCCGATCTTGGAGACCACGACGCCGATCTTGCCGGGTGGAACCACCTCGTCCTTGACGAGCTGGGTCTCATACTCAAGAGGTGAATAGAAATGGCGTCCGCTGCCGGGCATGGCCTCGAGGATGCCGACCTGGAGCGGGCGGCCGGCGGCATCGGTCTGCACCAGTGTTCCCTCGGGCGCCTGGGGTCTGTTACCAAACGGCCAGGGGCCCTTGTAGCGGACCAGCAGGCTCGATCCCGCGGGGACTTCGATGCGGCAGAACGTCCACTGCCAGATTGCGAAGTAAGCGACCTGGACGAGCAGGACGACAACCAGCAAGGCGCCGGCGACCCGGCTCAGGGATAGCGATCGAAAGGGATTCACGGCTTGTTCTCCTCGGAAGCGGCCACCGGCAATTGATCTGACCGCGAGGGCGACTGCCCCGGCTTGCTGGCTGCGGTCGGCTCGGCGGGACGGGATGGGGACGTGGACGTGGATGTGTGACTGCCGCCTGTGCGTGGGGACGGGCTGGCAGAGGGCAGCGGCCGCGACTTGTCGTGCCGCCTGGTGAATTCGCTGAAGAGGTCCATGAGCGGGCCTTCCGAGTTGCCCAGGATCGTGCGGAACGAGGGAGCGAGCTTGCCCAGCAGCATGTTCCTGGCCATGGCCGAGCCGTCGCCGTCGAAGGCCGAGACCTGGGCGGCCAGGCCGGCCGCCTCGGCCGCGTTGTCAAACTTGATGACCTCGGCCTCGGCCTCGGCCTTGGCCAGGATCGCCGAGGCCTTGTCCTTGGTGGCCTCGAGCTGGGTCTGGGCAACCTTGAGCTTTTGCTCGGCAAGGGTCACGGCGACCTGCTGCTCCTGCTCGGCCTTGGTGGTCTTCTCGACGACCTCCTGCCCGGCCTCGACCACGAGCTTTTTCTGCTCGGCCAGCACGACTTCGACCTTCAATCTCGCCTCGGAGAGCTGCTGAAGCTTCTCGCGGCGGAACTGGGCGAGCTTCTGCTTGGCGACTTCCCGCTGCTGCACCGGCTGGGTGATGTCGTCGGGAGGCTTGATCGAGGTGATCGCCACCGCCAGGATCTCGATCCCCTGCTTCTGGCAGTTCTCGGTCAAGCTCTTGACCAGGTCGGTCTGAAACTTCTCGCGGTCTTCGCCGCTGATGAACTGTCCGCCCGAGAGCTTGGAGCCGCCCACGCGGCAGAGCGAACGGCTCTCCGGCGTGATGATCTTGGCGATAATCTCCTCATCGATCGCATCGCCATTGGCGTCCTCGTTGTACTTGACGAACATCTCGGCGACCTTGGCGGGTAAGACGCGAAATTCGACCACGCCGTCGAGGGTGATCGGGAACCCATCGGCCGAGAGGAAATTCATCTCGCCGTCCTGTCCCAGGTTGAACCGGTGGGAACGACAATCGACCATGCTGACCCGCGTCTCGTAGGGATTGAGGTAATAGGTTCCCGGCTCGAGCGTTCTCGACTGGACCCCGCGCTCGCCGTCCTCGACCAGGAAGACGTTGGGGGCCTTCGGCAGCGGGCCGGCGAGCAGGGTCACGACGCCGCGAAAGCCCGCCGCGATGGTCACCGGGTCATGCAGCTCGATCGCCTCGGCATAGGGGTTGTACGGATAGCGTCCCGGTTTGAGCACCTCGCGGAGAATCCCCTTCTGGCCTGGCTTTGCCAGGATCTGCCCGGCGGGCAGATCGTCTCCACTGAGAGCGATCCGGATGCCGATCTTGTCGCCGGGCACTACGAATTGAGGGCTGATCTCCCACGACCAGTAGTAGGGATTGTAGAAGTAGCGGCCCTCGGTCAGGACCCCATTATTGGGCCCGCCCGACTGCACGCCCTTATAGTAGGCCCGCCCGTCCTTGGGGGGCGGGGCCAGCTCCATGTCGGGCTCGAGCTCGAGCCCTTCGTAGCGAATGAGCACGGCCTGCTGGCCGGTGCCCACGTCGATCTTGCACGAATTGTAAACGGCCAGCACGAGCCCCAGCCCGAGCAGGAGCAAGCCCCCAAGGACCATCACTCCGCTCGGTCCGCGACTGGCAGGCAGCCTTCGCCCGGGTAATGCCGGGCGCTCTTCGTTGAACGCGTACATAACTTGGCTCCTGAGACGACTTCCGAGCGACGATTTGTCCTTCGTGAAGCGATCTGATTGCACCGAGATTAACAGCTCTTCGTCGCATTTGCTCGCTTATTCGCCCGGGCCGCCTCCGTCGCGCCGCACTCGTCGGGCGATGTTCATGGAGCTTCAGAGCACAAGCATGAGGATTTTTGGAGGACTTTTCCGTAGGGTTAGCTCTTGCACCATCGAAGATCAGGAGGCGATCAGGCCTGGACCTGCCGGAGGCTGGCATGCTGCAAAGTTGCGGTTGACGCATGTTTTCTTTCCTCTCGGATGTATTGCGCTGGTTCGGGCAGGGTCTCCCGACCCCGCCGTTCGGCCGACCGGAGGTTTTCCAGGTGACGCGCCGACGGTCGGGGACTCGTTCGGCGAGGATCTCCTGGACCCGCCATTCGGCTGAGCGGAGGTCTCCACGTGACGCGCCGACGGTCGGGGGCTGGGAGAGCTGCGGTCGCAGAGGACGGGGGGGTCAGGAGACCACTGCCCGAACCAGCTACCGGCAGAGATTGTTCGTCGAGCACGACCTCGGTGAATCATCGGGGTCCATCGTCGATGTCGCGCCGTGTCGGGTATCAACGGACTGAACAGATGAGCCGTAAAAAGTCTAGAAAAGTCCGAGAAACACGGAGTTCAAGCAGCCAGAAACGGTCCGAGCCCAAAACCACAGGCTGCTTACGACAGCAATTCTGCTCAGTGCCCATAGTTACGACAAAACTGGAACCTCAGCTTTTTTTGACGTTGGGTTGCACCCATTCCAAATCACACAGGTTGAGCTCAATTCTGGCGCAATCGCTCTTCCAGCTCACGGATTCGAG
>JBEKTN010000264.1:0-12186 GCA_049516015.1 Isosphaeraceae bacterium
GGATCGTCTGGCTGATCGCTGACGTGATCACCTCCTCTGCCATTCAGCTCGCCGCGCAGTGGCAAAGAGCGGTCGTCTTCCGGCTGGGCAAGTTCAAGGACATCAGGGGGCCGGGCCTGTTCTTCATCATCCCGGTGATCGAGCAGGTCCGGATGATCGACACGCGGGTCCTGGCAGTCCACATTCCCAAGCAGCAGGTGATTACCCGCGACAATGTGCCGGTGACGATCGACGCCGCCCTGTTCTTCCGGGTGGTGAACCCCGCCGACGCGATCATCATGGTGCAGGATTACCGCAACATCATCATGCAGTATGCCCAGACCTCGCTTCGCGACGTCATCGGCCAGGGGACCCTGGACCAGCTCTTGACCGAACGTGAACAGATCGCCAAGGCGATCGAAGCCCACGTCGAACGTGATACCAAGGGATGGGGGCTGGATGTCACGGGCCTGCGAATCCAGGACGTCGACATGCCCGAGGAGCTCAAGAAGATGATGTCACGGCAGGCCTCGGCCGAGCGCGAGAAGCGGGCCACAATCACCAAGGCCGAGGGCGACAAGGAGGCGTCGGTCAACCTTGCCGCCGCCGCCCGGACCATGGCCGAAAGTCACGGGGCCATGCAGTTGCGCACCCTGCAAACCATCGACGGCCTGGGAGCGTCGCCCTCCAACACCGTAGTGATTGCCGTGCCCGTCGAGCTGATGGACGTCTGGGCCAAGCTCGATCGCAGCGCCAGCATCGGCAGCGCGAGCGTTGCCGAGCCGGCACCACGCGCCTAACGGTCATGCGGTTGTTGAACGCCGTAAAGGCTGATGATGCCCCCTACTCACGCTCCGTCTTCATCGTCCTATCCAAGTAGGGCTGCATCTCCCCTTCAAGTTGCTTCCCGAACTCCATCAACCGTTCAGCATATGCCTGTAGGCTCTTATCGTCGTCGGCCTGAGGTACCCACTCGGGCACTTCCAGAGGTACCCCTTTCTCGTCCAACGCCACGAACACAATCACACATTGAGTTGTCGGGATAAACTGACGAGTCTTCGGATCGCCACTGCGCGCGTTCACCGCAATATGCATGCTGGTTCGCCCCGTATAGATCAGCTTGGCATGCACTTCCACAATGTTCCCAATGTGTATGGGTTTATGGAAGCGAATACCGCCGACATACACCGTGGCACACGGATACCCACTCCACCCTGCGGCACAGACATACCCCGCCTCGTCAATCCACTTCATAACCGCCCCACCGTGGACCTTCCCGTAGATATTTATGTCGGTCGGTGTGGCGAGGAATCGCAAGGTGATTTCTCGAACTCGCTGTGAAGGTCCTGTCATGGGTATAACCTCCAACCTCAGCGGCCCGGTCCGCCAGGACCGAGTATTGAGCCTACACAAAGCTTCCGGGGCGGGGCGGGTCCGCTGCTGCCAGTGGTAAGCCTCCGAGACATGAGCAGACTCAACTCCACCTGAGGAGCAGGGCGGATGACTTCGCCCTTTCAGGCCCACGAGCAACACGACGACCAAGACCAGGACTGGCAGCAGGTGGATCAGGTTATCGCCGACCGGAAACGCCAGCTAACGCTCTCAGAGAATGACAAGAGCGATGACGATTGTCTAGAGCGCGGAATGATCGAGAAGCTTGGGCGATATCGAACCTACAGACACGTTTTCCCGTAGTGCGGACCAGTCCCACGCCGGAACGGCCCACGAAGCGGGCCTCTGGGCGAGTCGGCCGTCGCGCGGCCAGGCCCTATTGTTGGATCGAGAATCCATTCCGGGCTCGCGCACGATGGGTCCCCTCGAGGACGACCGGATCAGCGAGGGGCTGACGGGTCGGATGCGCGTGGAAAATTCGCCCGCACATGCGGATTGACGACCCGGTTCGGCAAGCTGTCCGCCGCCACCAGTTGCAGGCTGCGCGGGAGCGGAACCAGCTCGAAGCCGAACGCGTCCTTGCGCAGCGGGAGGAACTCGTCCACGCGGTCCCGCAGCACGGGCATGACCCCGCCGGACATGGGATGGGTCCGCCTCCACGTACAATACCGATTGAACAGCGACATGGCCGTGATCCCCACCGACTCCGCCAGCACTCCACTTCTGAGCCAGCTCAGGTGCATCAAGTTGCGCACCGCGTGGCCCGACGAGTAGAACTTGCGATAACACCGAAACAGCAACCCGGCCAACTGCTCGCGCGAGAAGTGGGGGTGGCGCCATGTCAGGCACGACAAGTCGAACCGGTCGAGGTTGTCCTCCGTGACCAGCCCCTCGGCCACGAACTCGTCGTACTGCTCGGTGCCGGGAATCGGGCAGAGGATCCAGAAGGAGGCGAACGTCGGGCCCAGCTCGCGGAGCATTTCCAGGTGCCGGTCCACGTCCCCCTCCGTGTCCTGCGGGAAGCCGATGATGTTGGAAAAGTTCGAGCTGATTCCGTGTTCGCGGCACAGTCGGACAATGTCGCGGTACATCTCCGGGCGGTTCTGTCCCTTCCGGACCGCCAACAAGTTCTGGCGGTTAAACGACTCGACGCCGACTAACATCTGGAAGCACCCGGCCTCGGCCAGAAGCGCCACCAGGCGCTCCTGTCTTGCGATCTGCGTATCGCACTGCACGAAGAACTCCAGCCCCAGGCGCTCCTCGACGATGGCCGAAAGCAACTCCTCGGCCTCGGGGTACTTGTTGAAGTTGTCGGAGGTGAACATGATCGCCCGCACGCCCCCCGCCTTGGCGGCGCGGAGGCTGGCCAGGGTGGTGGCGACGCTCTGGCTGCGAATCCGCCGCCCGGCGATCTTGATCACCGAGCAGAACTTGCACGTGAACGGGCACCCGCGGGCCGGGTACAGGCCGAGCATCGGGATGACGTAGCGGCGCAGGTCTTGCCGGCCGGGCGGCACGACGACCGGCGCCTCCAGCTCCTGCTGCCATCGCGCGCCCGCGCCATAGACCGGTCGCAACTCCCCCCCGACCGCGTCCTCCAGGATCTCCCGCCAAACCAGCTCCGCCTCGGCCAGCGCGAAGCTCACCCCGCGGCCGTGCAGCAGCGACGTGTCGCAGGTCATCACGTGGGGGCCGCCGATGACCGCCAGGCACCCGTTCCGCCGGGCATACGCCGCGAGGTCCAGCGCACGATGGAACTGGTGGCTCTGCACGCCCACCAGTGCCAGCAGCGTCCGGCCGCTCCGGGGACGCTTGAGCAGGGACAGGTACTCCAGGTCGGTATGGACGTATTCGTCGATCGTGTGGACTTCCACTTGCGTGCCGCCCAGCCGGGCCGGCGTCATGCTCCGCATATACGGCACGGTGCTGTTGGGCATGAACCCCCACCGAAAACGTTCCACGTAGCCATCCGGCCTGTAGTTGCTGGGCTTGAGGATCACGACTCGGAGTTGATCAGCCATGGTGTCTCCCTGGTGCCTGCGACCGCACGGCGTCACCGCAAGCGAAACAATAAAGCCTACGTGGCGGAAAACCCAGAGGTATTCGACCACGTCGGCTTACTCGCCAACGAGCCCCCCGGACCAGCCGGGTTGCCCTTCATCCAGTCGTCCGACGACTTCCGTCTATGATCCGACCGGAGCCCCAATGCAATCCAGATTGGCTCCCTTCAACTGCCATTTTCCTGCGTGAGACGAAGAAGGCAAATGAATTTTTTCCTGTTTCCTTGTATGATAATTCTGAGATGGCCCGAGGACGGGCGATCCGGGCCTAATTACACTGCGGCGCGCACCGAGCCTGTGGCCTCCCCTCGGCGACTTCGCACGCGCTCGAGGTCACCTATGAAAACGCAGGGTGGGATCGAGGCCTCCATCTGCCAGGGCATGAGTCGCTTCGAGCTGGAATACATGGGCCGCGGACCGAAGGATATCCGCACCCACTTGATCGATGATCTGGTCGTGGTCCGGCTCCAGGGCGTCTTGACAGCCGCCGAACAGCATCTGGTCAAGTCGCTTCCGGCCGAGAAGGGGAGAGACTTGCTCAAGCAAGTTCGGACCCACTTGCTCGAAACCGCCCGGCCGCTCATGGAGGCGATGGTCCAGGAGATTACCGGCATCAAGGTGCTCAGCCTGCACCATGACATCAGCACTGCGACCGGCGAAGAGGTCGTGCTCTTCACTTTGATGCAGGCACCGCAGGTCCGCGAAGTCAAGAAGAAGTCGAACTCCTGAATCGTGGAACTCTCACTGTATCGGAGCGGTGGCCGCACGAGCGTCGATCGGAGGCATGGATCTGCCGGAGTCGATGAATCAGCATGGTCAACGACATCTCTGCCCTTGTGTTCGTGATTCTGCTGTTGGTGGGTGGGTCGGTCGTCGGTTTGGGATCAGTCGGGCCTTGTTCTCAACGACCCGCTCTGTTTAGCTTGTGGGCGGGACGGGACGGCACACCGTGAGGAGTCGCGTTCCCGCAGACGCGGAGTTCAAGAATCGTGAACAAGTTGGTCCTGATCCTGATCGCAATTTTCCTGCCGCCGGTCGCCGTCGTTCTGAAACGGGGCTTCGGCAAGGATCTTCTGATCAACATCCTGCTTTGCCTGTTGGTGTTCTTCCCGGGGATGGTTCATGCCTTGTGGGTCGTGTCAAAGTAGATGCGCCCTGAAGAACGAAGACGAGGTCGTGTCACAGCGGCCTTGCGCCCCGTTTGAGAGTCGGGCTCTTCAGCCCGGTTCACCTGATGACGACCGGATCAGTCATGGGGGGAGTGGCCGGTCGCGCGTGGCAAACTCGCCCGCAAGTGCGGATTGATGACCCGGTTCAGCAAGCTCTCAAAGGGGGTGGCGTATGGCGCTATTCTGCACTCGCACCTGTACCCGGATCTTGCGCCTCGGGTTCCCCCTGCTCATCCCCGAGGAAGCCTGGGACGACTCCGAATAGCGCCGGGGCTTCGACCAAGTTGGTCGAGTGATCGACCCATGGATCGAGAAAAGAAAGGTGCCGGCTTGAAACTTGACTCGCGCGTTACGAGTCTTTTCGTTCAAGCGCGCCAGGGTGCCAGGAACAGGACCACGACGATGCCGCTCCAAGACCCTCTTCCCACGCTCGACGACTCGACCGGTGAGCATCAAGCTATCGCCGATCGCGATCCGCCTCGGGTGAGGATCAAGTTCGGCGGCTTGACCGACACCGGCAAAGTCCGCGGCAACAACGAGGATCATTTCCTGGTCGCCAGGCTCTCCAAGTCCATGCAGGTGTGCAAGACCAGCCTGCCCGGAGAAGGCAAGACGCAGCTCTCCGAGGAAGAGGGGTACCTGATGGTCGTCGCCGATGGCATGGGGGGCGCCGCAGCCGGCGAACGCGCCAGCGCCCTGGCGGTCGGGAGCGTCGAGTCGTTCGTCCTGAACACGCTCAAATGGTTCCTCCACCTGAGCGGCCGCGACGAGCACGCGCTCCTGGCCGAGCTTCGCCAGTGCCTCGAACGCGCCGATCGGACCGTAATCGAACGCGCCCGGAGCAGTTCCGCCCTCCAGGGCATGGGTACTACCCTGACGATGGCTTACAGCGTCGCCACCGACCTGTACATCGTCCACGCCGGCGACTCGCGCGCCTACCTGTTCCGCGAGGGGGAACTCGAGCAGTTGACCAGCGACCACACGGTCGTCCAGACCTTGATCGACGGCGGCGCGATCTCGCCCGAGGACGCCAGGCGGCACAAGCGGCGCAACGTCGTGACCAACGTCATCGGCGGCCCCGGCGAGGGCGTCTTTGCCGAGATCCACAAGCTCGCCTTGCTCGATGGCGACACCCTGCTCTACTGCACCGACGGCCTGACCCAGCCCGTCGACGACGACGCGATCGCCGAGGTCCTTCAGCATCACCCCGACCCCGACGACGCCTGCGCTGCCCTGGTGGACCTGGCCCTCGGCCGAGGCGGGCCCGACAATGTGACCGCCGTCGTCGCTCGTTATCAATTCGACAAACAAGGCAGACATATTCATTGAAAAGGTCGTCCGATTGCAATCGGCCGCGGGGGCCCTCCGCACTCCAAGATGGAGACCACCGAAGGCCGGCTTGGAGCCGGAGGACAGAATCGCGAACTTACCAGAAGTCTCTTGACATCTGGAATCGGCAGATATCAAATGAATTTAGAACTTCCCCACTTACGATGAGGTGGGGAGGAGAAGGTCAAGATGGCCCCCCCCCCGTGCGAGGATTCGGCCGGAATGGGGTTTTTTGTTTGTTACTACCATCGAATCAGGAGCCAGCTCATGTCGAACACGAGTGACAAGATGAAGGAAGGGATTCACGATGCCGCTGAGAAAGTCAAGGACGTCGCGCACAACGTCGGTGAGAAGGTCAAGGACGCCGCGCACGATGTAGCCGAGAAGACCAAGGATGCTGCACACAACGTTGCCGAGAAGACCAAGGATGCTGCACACAACGTTGCCGAGAAGACCAAGGATGCTGCACACAACGTTGCCGAGAAGACCAAGGATGCTGCACACAACGTTGCCGAGAAGACCAAGGATGTTGTGCGCAACGTCGGCGAGAAGATCAAGGACGCAGGTCGCTGAACGCCCTCGCATCGAAGCAACGAGGGCGGCCCGCCTCCGCTGCGGGCCGGCCTCGTCCGGGTAAGGATCGCACAGTTCCATGGCGCCAGAAATCGCAAAACATTTGACTTGCTTTTCTGTTCCAGCGCCGGACAATGAAGGTAGTCACGGAGCCCGTGTGGATTCACATTCGGCTCCGCTGAAAATTTGAATCGAAGTTGTCGGATGACTAGGTAAAGGGCAACCCGGCTGGTCCGGGGGGCTCGTTGACGAGTAAGCCGACGTGGTCGAATATCTCTGGGTGTTCCGCCACGTCGGCTTCTTTATTTCGCTTGCGGTGGCGCCGGACGGTCGCGGTCACGAGGGAAACACCGAATGGTCACCCGACCCGACAGTGACTCCGAGGGGCCTATCCGCGAGTCAGAGTAGCCGCGCTTGCCGAGGCGTTCAAGGCCGCGGCCTGCACGGGTCTCAGACCATCGTAGAAAGGGGTAATCCATGAGTCTCGGTATGATCCTGCTGATTGTTTTGATCCTCCTCCTCTTGGGAGCCTTTCCAAGATGGGGCTACAACCAGAATTGGGGCTACGGCCCCAGTGGCCTCTTGGGGTTGGTGTTGGTGATCGTCCTGATCCTCGTGGTCCTGGGGCGCATCTGAGGAATCTGGATCCGGTCTGCCCGTTGCGGCTGCAACGGGCGCGACATGCCTGTCTCGCGAATCCACAGCGTACTCGTTGCGAGCCCTGGGGCGGCCCCAGCTCGCGGTGAGCATCAGTCTTTTCCATGAAACGAGAGTGTCCCATGCTCGGGTATGCCATCACATTCGCGATCCTCGCCCTGCTCGCCGGCATCTTTGGCTTCGTGGCCCTTGCCGGTACTCTCGCGCTGATCAACAAGGTTTTGCTGTTCGTTTTCCTGGCCCTCTTCGTGATCTCGCTGATCTTTGGCAGGAGGTGGGGGCCGGCTGTTTGATCTTCATGGCTCCGAATTCGCGTGAAATTCGGGGCAGGTTCCGGGAAACCGCAGGGAGAGAACCGTGGCCACGGGATCGAATGATGTAGATGAGATCTACCATCGAATGGCCGTGATTCGCCGCGAGCTTCATACGAACGTGCGCGAATCGGTCGCCGGCGCCGAGGCTGTCGTTGACTGGGGAAGGTACACGTGGACGTATCCCTGGATCGCCTTGGGCGCGGCGGCGGCGGTCGGCTACCTGGTCTACACCAGCGGTCATCAGAAGGTCACGGCCGACACCGCATGTCTGGCCGATGGGGCCCAGGCTGGTGAACCGGTCGCGGGAGCCATGGCCAAGGGGCGGGGACGATCGAGGACCCGCCAGAATCTCCTGCTCGCCGCCTGGGGCATCTTGTTGCCCGTGGCCGTCCGAGCTGGCCAGAATTACATGCTGCATTGGCTCGAACAACAATACGCGACGAGGACTGTGGACCGGAACGCTCTGGCGCCGTCGGCCGAGGAGCGGATCGGCTGGATGGGCCGGGTGGAGCGGTAGGACACTGAGTCGGAACAACGGCTGCGATCGAAACCAAATTTTGGGAGGCAAGGACAATGAATGACCGCGTTCAAGGCACGAAATCGGAGTTTACTCCCGACCTGGAAGAAATCAGGGCGATGGCGCGCCAGGACGTGGCGGTCGCTCGTGAGCGGCTGGCCGAGGGGAGAGACATGGTGAGGGACTATGTGGCCAGAGAACCCGTGAAGGCTCTGGGTATCGCGCTTTGCATAGGAGTCGTCCTGGGATGGTTGATCAAGCGTCCGTGAACGGTCGCGGAGCGGCTCGCGTGCCCGGTTCCAGTACGGCGGAATTCGATGGTGTCGCCGAGTTCGTCGACGACCTCGCGTCGCTTGCCGAACTCCAGGCCAAGCTCGCGGCCCTCGACTTCAGGGATGCCGCCCGGAAGTCGGCGATTCCCATCGTGCTGACCGTGGCGGGCCTCGCCGTGATCGTGGCCAGCGTCCCGGTGGCCCTCCTCGGCGCCGGCTGGCTGCTCGCCACCGCACTGAAGATCCACCACGGTTGGGCGATGGTCCTGACGGCCGGGGTGGCGATAGTCCTCGGGGGACTGGTGGCGGTGTTGGCCGGGATGCGGCTCAGCCACAGCTTCGACAGCTTCCGCCGCTCGCGCAAGCAACTCTGGCTCAACCTGGCATGGGTCCGGACCGTCCTTGTCACCAGCGCCAGCACACGCTTGCACCCGCGGCGTCGTTTGTGACAGCAACCGCACGCAGGGCGCGGAATTTCCCGATGGCTCATTGAGGTTGAATCGATATCCACCAAGGGAGCCGGAATCGCTCCGGCCGATCCCGCAACAAAGGAGTCCAACGACCATGGCGATCAACGTGCAGACGATTCAACGAGAGTGGAATCACCTCTGCGCTCTGGCAAGGGAGCGCTGGAGTCAGTTGACCGAGGATGACCTCCGGGTGCAAGAAGGAAACATCGAGCAGCTCGTCGGCCGGATCCAGCAGAAGACCGGCGAGGGGCGCGAGGCGATCGAGACATTCTTCTCCGAGATGACCTCGCGCGGCTCATCGGCTGTCGCGCATGCGGCCGGGGCCGCCGGCCAGTACGCCCACCAGGTGAGCGACCAGATCCGGGAACGCTACGACAGTGCCGAGGGTCTGGTCCGCCGCCACCCGACGGAGACGGTGGTAGCGGCCTTCGGCATCGGCCTGGTGGCCGGCCTGATCGCCGGGCTGGCGATCCGAGCCCGTTGAGTCCCGCCTGACGGCTCCCCGGCAGACGCTTCATGAGCGATCCGCCGGGCGAGTCTCGCCGGGAAGTGTCAACAGTAAGCCGGCCTACTCGCCGACCTGTGAGATCCAGGTCACCCGCGCAGGAACGCCACCATGGCCAGTCAACGCAAGTCACCGATGGACCATCCAGTCGTCGTGACCTTCCTCATCCTGGCGGTCATCGGCGCGATGTCGCTCGCGGCCGAGCTGCTGAAGCCCCTGGCCCTGGCGGTCCTCCTCAGCTTCGCACTGGCGCCGCTTGCGGGATTCTTCGAGCGGCGTCGGGCGCCGCGGGCCATCGCGGTCCTCCTCACGGTCGCGCTCGCGCTCGGGTCCTTGAGCGGGATCGGCTTCGTCGTCGTGCGGCAGCTCTCCATGCTGGCCTACCAACTGCCGAGCTATCAGGAGCGAATCAAGAAGAAAGTGGCCTTCCTGAAGCCATCGGACGACACTGTGTTCTCTCGGGCACAGAAGGTCGCCGGCGAAGTGGTCAAGTCGCTCGACACGCCGGTCGTCCCGGGGCCCGAGGCGATGGACGTACGGGTCGTCGAGCAGCCCACGTTTCGGCAGCGTCTCCAGGCGGCCGTCGGCCCCTCCCTGGAGTTCCTCGGCGTCGGTACTTTCGTGCTCATCCTGGTCCTGTTCATGCTCATGAACCGGGAGGACGTGGGAGACCGGATCGTCCAGCTCTTCGGCCAGCGCCAGATCAACCTCACGACCCGGACCATGGGCGAGATCGGCCAGCGGATCAGCCGCTACCTGGCGATGATCACGCTGGTCAACGCGGGGTACGGGCTGATTGTCGGCCTGGGCCTCTGGGCGATCGGCGTGCCGTACGCGGTGCTCTGGGGTTGTCTCGCGGCGATGATGCGGTTCATCCCCTACGTGGGGGCGGCGGTGGCGTTTCTGCTGCCCTTGGTATTCTCGGTCGCACAGTTCCCCGGCTGGAGTCAGCCGCTGGAAGTGGTCGCGCTTTTCGGGGCGGTCGAGGTAGCGCTGAGCTATCTGGAGCCAATCATCTACGGCAAGACCACCGGGGTGTCGGCCCTTGGACTCCTGGTCGCGGCGATGTTCTGGACGTGGCTCTGGGGGCTGCTCGGCACCCTGCTGTCGACGCCCATGACGCTCTGCCTGGCGGTTCTCGGCAAGTACGTTCCGAGCCTGGGCTTCTTCGCGACGCTCCTGGGCGGGGAGGCCGAGCTGGACCAGAATATCAGGCTGTACCAGCGGCTCGTCTCGCTCGACCAGGACGGGGCCACCGCCGTCGTCGAAGCCGCCCTGAAGGAACGCCCGGGTGCCGAGGTCTTCGATCAGATGCTGGTCCCGGCCCTCTCGCGTGCCGGGCGCGACGCGGCGCTGGGGGAGCTGGACGAGAGCGACATGTCCTTCATCTTGCGGGTCATCGGTGAGATCCTCGACGACCTGGAAGGGACGGCGGATCTCAGCTTGAAGAGAGCTCCCCGGTCGGGCGAAGGAGAGCCGGGGCGGGTCAATGGGACTCTGGCGGCGCCGCCGTTCGAGGTCGCGGGCGTGGCGGCGAGCGGCACCGCCGACGCCTTGACCCTGCGAATGCTGGGACAAATCCTCGCCCCCTCGAAGTGCACACTCGTGAATCTCGAGGGCGCGGGCGCGCCGATGCAGCTCGCCGAGCGCGTGGCGGAAGTGTCCCCGGCGATGGTCATCCTGTCGCACCTGCCTCCGGAGCCCCTGGCGCAGGCCCGCTACCAGGTCCGGCGGCTCCGGGCGCGGTTCGCCGCGTTGCCGATCGTGGTCGGGCGCTGGGGGGAGGCCGGCAGCGACGCGGCTTCCGAGGGGCTCTCGGGAGTCGGGCCCACGCACGTGGCCTTCTCGCTGGCCGATGCCCGTGACCAGATCCTGGCCAGGGCGGCTTCCGCTGTGCCGGCGACGGTGGTTCCGGCGACGGCGCTGACGGTTCCGGTTACGGCTGCGACGATGGCGGCGGCGACGAGTGGCTGAGCAGGACGACGATCCCCGGGGACTCCCCGCCGGTCCTGAGACCTCGAATCTCGGTTTCTGACCGATGTCTCACCTCGGACTCCTGAGCCACGATCCTTCAGTCGGGGCACTCGGTCGGGGCGATCATCTGGCCGGGGACCCGCCGTTCGTGGTGCCGGCCTCGATCGTCCTATCCATTTCGGCAGCGCCCAGGAGCACCAGGGCCACGACCCAGAACCAGAATAACAGCACCATGACCCCCCCGAGCGCTCCCAACGACTTGTTGTAGCTGCCGAAGTTCTGAACGTAGAGGCGGAACAGGATGCAGAAGACCAGGAAGGCGATGGTTCCCGCCAGGCTCCCCGGCGTGACCCAGGTCCAGCGATGCTGGGTGTTGGGGCCGACATGGAATGTGAGCGCGAAGCTCAGGAGTACCATCTGGAAGACGGCAAACCAACGGACAGCCATCGCCACCCATGCCACCGCACCATTGGGGTCCCAGCCGAGTAACCGGAGAACCTGCGGCCAGGCGACGATCGCCACGAGCGACCCGACCAGGCAGGCCGTCTGGAGGAGCGTCATGGCCATCGCCGTGAGCCGGAGCTGCACGAACGATCGCGTCTCCTTGACCCCATAAGTCCGATTCAGAGCGTTGATGACGACCAGGAACAGGTTCGACGCACTCCAGAGCGCAATCACCGCGCCCAGGGAGAGCAGAGCAAGAGGAGGCTCACCCTGGATGCGCGCGATCTGGTCCCTGACCAGGACGTAGGCTTCGTTCGGGAAAAGCGACCTCAGGGTCGCGTCGAGTTGGTCGACCGTCAGGTGACCGAGGCCGGTCGTCCGGCGGCCTGCGCCCGAGAGGTCTGGCAGTCGCAAGACCACGCCGACCAGGACAAGGGCCAGGAACGGGACGGTGGCGAGCATCGCGTAGAAAGCAACGGCCGCCGCCCAGGTCATGGCATCGTGTTCCTCCATCCGTTTCCACATCCCCAC
>JBEKTN010000265.1:0-12183 GCA_049516015.1 Isosphaeraceae bacterium
ATGAACCTCCATGTAGGGGGCATCCTCGATCGCCCAATGTCCATGCATTGTGCCACAGGCTCTTACGCGGCGAAAGACCCCGTCCGATTTGGCGGCTAACCATAAGGTCGGGTGACACTACGCTCCACCACAGCCACCCCTCTTCAGGGGCCGGAAAGCTTCAATTCAGGAGCGCGGCTCCTCGGGAAGTGTTCGGTCATCACGTTCGCCGTCTCGTCAATCGCTCTGGCCTGAGCTATCCCCTCCCTGACCATCTCCGGCGGCGGGAAGGGTCGCGCCAGTGGGGCTGAGGAAGGCTGGGCTGCCGGGTCGCCTGGCGGAGGTGTCGGGGCTGGTGTTGCCGAGAGCGGCGGCAGGGCGGCCGAGATCTTGGTCAGCAGTTCGCCGATCGCCTGCGGCGGCAGGATGCCGACATCCTGTTGCACAGCGCCGACCGGGATTTCCGCCTGCCAGCTTGCGACGGCCGCACACCGGCGCCTCAAGCCCGAGCGAGCCTTCCCTTGCCGATCCCAGGGCAGCAAGACGTAATCGTCCGGCAGAGGGTTGGGGAGTCGGGTCGTGATCGCCATCACGCGCACCGGCTTCCCGGCATTGATGTCCGCCGTGGGAGTGACGACGACACCCGGGCGAACCTTGCGATAGCCGTTGGGGTCTTCCAGCTCCGCCCAGACGACGCTGCCGAGCTGCAGCGGGCGGGAGGGCTCACGACGCTGGTTCCTCCTCCGGCTCGAAGGGGTTGTCGTCCTTGTCGTCGAACCACGATTGCGGTGGGCGGGGGGTCTCGCGCGCCCGGGTCCAATCGATCTCCGCCGCCGATCTCTCCACTTCTTGGTGCGCCAGGATTTCCCGGACCAACTCCAGGTGCTCCAGTGGGACGACGGCCGCCAGGTCCTCGCCGTTGCGGCGCACGATCACCGGGCGGCCTGCGGCGACGACCTGGGTGAGCACGGCGGCATACTCCTGGGCTCCCTGGGGTTCGTCCACGCGGCCCGGCTCCTCCAGCAAGGACCGCACAGTCATGATTCGCTCCCTCCTCCAACCCCGACGCTGCGTTGCTCACGCACAGTCGCATCGTCATTGCATGGAATTGTACCAGAAACGGGCGCCCGTCGGCGAGCGATTCCCGCCGCCGCTGCTGGACTCTGGACTCGATCGTGTTACGGGCGAGATCGCTGGCCGGACTCGCCTCGGGCACGGTGATCCAGAATCAGGCTACGGTCGTCTTCGACTACAACGACCCGATCGACACTCCGCTGGTCAAGAACACGGATCAAAGGGGTCACTGCTAGGATCAAAGGGGTCACTGCTGATTCTCTCCGCAATTTGGCAGAGATAGGCAATCAACCCGTAGACGGTACGAGACGGGATCCCCGCTGGTCGTTGGGTGGCAGGGGCAGAGTGCCCAGGGGGATTGTGCCAGGTGGTCTCAATCCAGATTCTGAGGTTGGCTCAGGAGGGCTCGGCTGCCACGACGATCACTCGCGACTGCTCGGGCAGCCTCACTCGCGGGTCGAGCAGGCGGCCCACCCCGTTCTCCACCACCCCGACGACAGCCACGGGATGGCGATGGCCAAGATGCTCCTCAAGGGGGCGCGGCTGCTCGCCGGGAGGGATGGCGCGGTGGGGCAGGGGAGGATCGGAGTCGGGTAGAAAGGCTTTGGCCATGCACATTCGCTCTGGATAAATAGGTGGTTCAGGATGTCCATTTTCGCTTTCCGGTGGTGCGAATGACCCAGGCAGCGTCGCGAGTTCTGGGGACAGCATACTTAATTTTTCGGAGTTAGGTATGGTGTCACCGGAACTCCCAGCCCCTTACGGGGCGCCAGTTCATAGCTTGGCGGCGTCAGCCCCAGGAATCCCGACCTGAGCAACGATGACCCCGAGCCCCCGAGGGGGGCGGCAGAGGGAGAGGCCTGGCGGTGTCTGATCGCAACCCGGCGATCGTCCGGCTCGCGTTCATCTGTCGCCCCCGTAGGGGGCTCAGGTCAACAAAGCTGGTCGTCCCCTCTCGATTACACCTCCCCTGGGGCTGACGCCGCCAGGCTATGAACTTCCGCCGCACCGCGGCTGGGAAACCTCGCGCTGGGGCGATTCCGTCGCTTTCGCGCAACGAAACAACAGCGGAACCCGCCATGAAACTGGAACGTGCAACCCCAACTTTTCATCATCCAGGACCACTCTCCCATCGCCCGAGCGCAACAAAACCGCTAACATCTCACGAGGCGGTTTGGCCATCTCAAGGCCAATCTTGCAGCGTGCCACGCTCACCCCACGCACGGAATCGACCCGGCCTTGCTCATGAGCCAGCCGATCCATCGCGGAGCCGATCTTATCGACGTGGGCATCGGCCTGGTTCGCCGAGGCGGCGAGTTCCTGGTCCGCCGCCGGCCGGAGGGAACGGTTTACGCCGGCTACTGGGAGTTCCCCGGCGGCAAGTGTGAGCCCGGCGAGACGCCGGCCCAGACCACGGCCCGGGAATGCCAGGAAGAGACCGGGGTGGAGGTCGTGGTCGAGCGGCTGCGGCGGGTCATCGAGCACCGCTATCCCCACGGCCCCGTCAGGCTCTACTTTTTCGACTGCGTCCCCGCCGATCCCGCCGCGGAGCCCGCAGCCAGTTCGGGCTCGCGCTGGGTCCCGGCCATACAGCTCTTGAGCTTGCGCTTTCCCGAGGCCAACGAGCCGCTGCTGGAAGAGCTGACCAAGCAGTAGTCAGTAGCCAGTAGTCAGTAACCGATAAGCAGCAACCAGCAACCAGCAACCACTTCTCGATCAGAGACGCTCCGGATTGACCGGAAAGACTGGGGCGCGATCGACGACGTTATCAATCAGGCCGTAATCGCGAGCCTCTTCGGGACCCATGAAACGGTCGCGGTCGGTGTCTTCCTGCAACCTCTCGAGCGTCTGGCCCGTGTGCCGCTGGTAGATCTCGTTGAGCTGTTTCTTCATGCGGATGAACTCCTCCGCGTGGATCAAGATCTCGGTCGCGGTCCCCTCCATGCCGGCAAGAGGCTGGTGGATCATGATCCGGCTATGCGGCAAGGCATTCCGCTTGCCCTTGGCGCCGGCGGCCAGCAAGAGAGAGCCCATGCTGGCGCACTGGCCGATGCAGTAGGTGGCCACGTCGCACGGGACCCACTGCATGGTGTCGTAGACGGCCAGGCCCGCGGTCACGCTTCCCCCGGGGCTGTTGACGTAAAGATGAATGTCGGCCTTGGCGTCTTGATGGGCCAGAACGAGCATCTGGGCCACGATCAGGTTGGCGACGGTATCGTCGATCGCCGTGCCCAGAATGATGATGCGGTCCTGCAGCAGGCGGGAGTAGATATCCATCGCCCGCTCTTCACGACCGCTCCGTTCGATGACGATCGGAACCAGTGGCATGAGTGAATAGCCCTTGAAAAAAAGCCGGCAGCCGGCGGCGGTCCAGGAATGATCGGTGAACAGCCAGCCGAGAAACCCCTGGCGTGATGGCCAACCGGCCGAAACTCCGGTAAGCCGCCCGGCCTGGGGAGGGGATCGGGACGCTGGTCGGTTCAGGTCACTTGAGCTCGGTTCCCGGCGGCGAGGTTGATGCCACGCTCGTGCCCGGTGGCTTTTCACTGGCGGCGATCCGTCCCACCACTTCATCAACGAGGCCGTACTCCTTGGCCTGCATGGCGGTCAGGTATCGGTCGCGCTCGGTGTCCCGGGCGATCCGCTCGATCGGTTGCCCCGTGTGGCGTGAGAGGACCTCGTTGATGACCTGACGGCTCTTGATGATTTCCTCGGCCTGGATCTCGATATCCGAGACCTGCCCGCCAACCTGTCCGTAGGGTTGATGAATCATGATCTTGGAATGCGGCAGCGAGAAGCGGCGGCCCTTGGAGCCGCCTGCCAGCAGGACCGCGGCGCCAGACGCGGCCAGGCCGATGCAGTAGGTGGCCACGGGGCACTCGATGAACTGCATCGTGTCGTAGATGGCCAGCGTGCTGCTGACGCTGCCGCCGGGGCTATTGATGTAAAAGCTGATGCCCTGCGTCCGGTTCTCATACTGCAGGTACAGGAACTTCATCACGGCCAGATTGGCCGCGGCATCGTTGATAACCCCCTCGAGGAAGATGATCCGGTTCTCGAGGAGCAGGTCGCCCAAGGTCATCTGCCGCTGCCGGGCGTAGTCGCGGTAGCGCTGCAGCGTAGGGTCCGCGAGAGGATAGTCAAGGGGCATGGAACAGTCCTGGGTGAACAATACCCGGACGATCGAAGCCGGATCGAGCGGTCGATCGCAGAGGGCCGGGGCAGAGGAAAATTCACTATCACAACAACGCTAATGAACGGCCACGACTAAGGGGCACCCGCCGTACCACTTCACCGGAACCAAACCAGTCGGCTCCGGTCTGTTCCGGGACGGCCGGGCAAGGTATCACGAAGAGAGATCACTGTCCCGTGGCATCCGACTCCGCGGCATCCGGCTCCACGGCCGGTGAGGCGGACTGGTCCACGGTTTCGACGGCGGTCTCGATCTCGTCGAGAACGACGTCCTCGATCTCGACAAACCTGAGAATGTGGTCCAGCGCCTTGCGCTCCAGGATCTGGGTCGCGAGGACGTCGCCCAACCCTTCCTTCTCGACCCGAGCCCGGATTCGCCGGACACTCTCGTCGGTACGCGCGGCCATCGATTCGATTTCCAGCTCGAGGTCCTCAGTTTCGACCTTGATGCCCTCCGCCTCGGCAATCCGTGCCAGGATGAAGAACTCCTTGAGCGAGCGGAGGGTGATCTCGTGGGCGTTGGCGCGGATCTCGGCCTCGCGGGCACGGATGTCACTGTCCGAGAAGCCTTCTTGTCGCAACTCCATGACGAGCCTGGTCGTCGTGCTCTTCTCCTGGCGCGAGACCAGATCCGCGGGCAGATCGAAGGGGGTCGCCGCGATCAGGGCATCGAGGATCTGGCGGCGGACAGTCTGCTTCTGCTGCGACACATTCTGCCGCTTGAGCGCTTCGTGGACCGCCTCGCGCAATTCCTCCAGATTCTCGAAGCCGATCGACTTCAGAAACTCGGGATTGATCTCGGGCAGACGGACCTGTTTGAGATCATTCACCGCGATCTTGACGTTGACCGACTTGCCCCGCAAGTCCGGTTCCGCCGCGGCCGAACCAAGCGTGGCTTCGATCTCCCGGGCCTCACCCGGCTTGATGCCTTCCAGGGCAGCGCCGATCCCCGGGATTTGACCGTCCTGGAACCGAAGTTCCGGCTGCAACCGGAACTGGATCTCCTTGACCTCTTTGAGCACGCTACCGTCGGGCTTGAGAAACGTGAGATCGGCCGTGAGATAATCGCCGATCCTGGCTGCCCCCTCGAGCTTGGGAACGATCTGGGCATAGCGCTCGAGGAATCGCCCGAGTCGGGCTTCCACATCCTGGTCGCGAATCGTCTTGATCGGCCGCTTGACCTTCAGGCCCTTGTACTCGGCGACCGCGAACTCGGGCCGAACCTCCACGTCCATCTCGAATGTCATCGGGCCATCGTCGGGAAGTGTGATCGCCCCGACATCGAGCTTGGGCTGGACAATCGGGTTGAGCTGGTAATCTGCGTCAATCTGCTCGAGAGAGGCCATCAAGAGCGACGACTTGACTTGATCGGCGACTTGCTTGCGAAATCGTTTGACAACAAGCTGCCTGGGAGCACGGCCGGTCCGGAACCCTGGAACCTGGGCGTCGCGCTGAAAGTTACCCAGCGATTCCTCGAACTGACGCTCGATCTCGGGTCTGGGGACCGTGACCTTGAGGTGCTTCTTACAGGGACCGACATCTTGAATCTGGACGTCGAGCTCGAGCTTTCGCTTGGCCTTGGCTTCTGCACCCTGCTCGGAGGGTTCATCGCCGGGCTGATCGGTCACCGAGACCGAGGTATCGCGTTCATCTTCGCCGTGAGTCATCTGGGGCTTTCCCTCGGTTCACATCTGGCTGGGACGGCTTGATCCGCCATCACGCAACCAACGCGCTCGAGCGAAAGCGGCCAGCCCAGTGGCAACACATCAGAGCGGGAGATGGGATTTGAACCCACGACAACCACGTTGGCAACGTGGTGCTCTACCCCTGAGCTACTCCCGCGGATCTCGATGCAGCCGGTCAAGAACCGGCCCTTGGGGTCCTGGCAAGGACCCGGCACCGATGACTTTCTTAGTATAGAGTTGTCACCCCGGATTGCAAGACGCTGGCGCCGAATGCCCTGGCCAAAACGGCCCGAAGATGACAGCCGGCTCTGGCTTTTCAATTGCGTGTCGGGGGCCAAACGGATAGCTTGAATTGACGACGACTTCCTGTTCCTTTTTGCTCGTTCTCGTCCCCACGAGCGTCACCCTCAGCCAGCCACTCGGGATGGCCCAGATCATGAATTATGCTCTCCAGGTCGTGCGAGGCCGCAGCGAGGCAAACACGCTGAGGCTGATGGATGGTGTCAACAGCATTGGCCGCCACGACGATTGCCAGATCCGGATCCGATCCTCGCAGGTCAGCCGCCGTCATTGCGAGCTTTTCGAGGAGGGAAACAAGCTCATCCTCCGGGACGTGGGCAGTTCCAACGGGACCTTTGTCAATGGCGAACGTGTGCTCGGGCAGCAGACAGTCAAGCCCGGAGACGTCCTGACCATCGGCGGAGTGACCCTGCGAGTGGATCTGCTTGGCGCGGCACCCAAGCCGGCGACAGCCGTGCCTGTGCCCCAACCGGCAGCCAACGACACCGCCCTGGCGGATGTACAGCCGGTTGCTGAGGATGATTTTGAGATGGAACTCGAGGAGGATGAGGAAGATTTCGAGGTTGCACTCGACAATGAGCCGGATCACATGGATATCATCCCCCTCGACGACGAACCACCTCCAGGTCAGACGTCCAAAGCCGCAAAGCCGGCGGCCGCTGTGCAAGATCAGATGGATAAGGCCAAAGGATCGGCCAAGGCCGCCGATGTCACCGAACCAGCGGCCAAACCGCAGCCCGCTGCAGAGGAGGATGCCGTTGCTCAGTTCCTCGTGGACCTGAAGCTCGACGAAGACGAGTGATCCGCGGCCTGGATACCATCTGCGAACAAGATCGGTGATCGCCCCAGAGTCGTTCCCGGTGTTCGGCCAACCGGGTGCTGAATAGCTGGGGATCAGTCCCCGCCTGGTACAGAGACCGCCCTGATTGTCGTGCTTGTCTTAATCTTATCAGCTCACTCCTGAGGCCGGAATCTTGCTGGTCACGGTGGAGAAGTGAGCACGCCCATACGCGTTTCGTGTGTGAGGCTCTGGAAGACTGCTCCCAGTTCATCGTCATTTCCATCAAGGCCGGGCGCAGGCGCACCGGAACACCCAGTCAAGCACCACTCAGTGATGATTCCATTCGTCATCGGTGAACTTTCGCATCTTCTTTCGAGAACGCATTGATTTTCGCCGCGAATCGCTTTAAATAGCTATAGTGGCCGTGACGCATTCGCTTCCACCGTCCCCGTTGCGTCGACGTGCGTTTGATCGGTCCTCGGCATCGTTTAGGATTCTTCTCATGGCTCGTCGCAAGACCTTACCGGAGTCACTTCGCGCCAAGCTCGCGCTTGCTGAGCGATTGACAAGCCTGCGTCTGGAACTGTTCGGAGACCGAGGCGGCCCTGAGATGGCTCGACGGCTCGAGATTCCGGTGCGCACATGGTACAACTATGAAGGGGGTGTGACCGTCCCCGCCGAGGTTGTCCTGAGGATCATCGAGTTGACCTCGGTTGAGCCGGGCTGGCTGCTCCACGGCAAGGGTCCGAAATTTCGCCAGCAGCCAAGAATGGACCAGCGCGATTTTTCCACCAAGCCGGCCATGACCGTCGGTGCCCTGTTGCGGACCGCTCTCCAATTGCTCGAGAGCGACGGCTCGTCGGATCTCTCTGGTGACGAGACACCACCCTCGACGGACTCGGCTCACTTCGAACCGCCTCAAGGCGCCCCCGCCAGAAAAGAATGGCTCGAGGCCCAGCAGGAAAACCGCTGTATCCGGGTCAGGGGCAACGCCATGGCGCCCATTCTGGCGGACGGGGCTTGCATCGCTTACTCCAAGTACGATGAAGACCCCCGCCAGCTTGACGGGAAAATGGTCGTGGTATGGCTCGAGAAGCAGCCCACGATTCGCTGGTTCAGCCATTGTGGCAGGTACGCGCTGCTGCGAGCCGAAAACCCGGAAACGGTCCCGCAGCGACAACTCATCGACTTCGAGGCTGCCGGCGAGAAAATCCGCGTGCGGCGCGTTCTCTGGATTGATACAGCTCACTGATCCGCTGGTGAGTGCGGCAACGATGTCACCAGCTCAGGGTTTCACCCAGGCACGGCAAGACCAGCACCTTGCCATCACCAATTCGACCCGTCCGCGCCTGGCCGACAATCGCCTTGATGACCGCCGGGGCATGCTCTTCCTCGACGAAGACGGTCAACTGGACCTTGGGAAGGAAGGACGTGTTGTACTCACTTCCCAGGTACTGACGCAGCCGGTTCTTTTGCCGCCCGTATCCCATCGCTTCGCGGACCGTTCCCACGAGAATCTCCATGGACTCAAGCGCGGAGAGGACCGCTTGGGCGCGGAACGGCTTCACGAGGGCGATGATCTTGACCGGCCGCCCAGGTCTCGCCGGCCCCTCCCTGGATCCCGCACCGCGCTCGGTCTCGCCTTCCCCGGCATTCGACATGGCTCTGCCCGTTCACCTCGACCTGTCTCAACTGGTGCCGCTGGCCACTTGATACTAAGATAAAAACTACCAAGAGTTGAAGAAAGGCCGAAAGAGCAGGGCAGGCACGAACAGGAAGATCGCGGCCAGGCAACCGGGATCGACCTTGGGGAAGGAACGAATCATGAAACGGGCGGCGGTCGTTCTGGGCGTGAGTCTGGTGCTCATTCTCGGGTGCGGAACCCAGAGCTATGAGACTCGACTCGAGAAAACGATCGATAATATGAAATATCAGAAGCGGCTCGACGATAACCTCGGCGCCGCGGCGACCAAGGGAAAGCTCGAAGAGTTGCAGATCTACGTCCGACCGCCCAAGAACATGACGGGCCCGACTCAGACGTTTCAGTTGACCGTGGTCGAGCCGGGCAAGTATGACGTCCAATCCAGTTTCCTCGAACCAGAAAAGCAGAGCCTCCATATCCTGGCCCGCGTCAAGCGACCCAAGACCCCGTCCAAGAAAGCGCCCACCAAGGCCGAGACCTTCCGCGGGGAGTTCAACTCCGACGTCGTGGAACTGATCAAGAATGTCTACGGGGCCGAGCTTGACCTCTCGAAATTCAAGGATGACCCGAAGGGCAACAACAAGTTCAAGTCCAATCTGCTCGACTTGAATGTGAAGCACGTGCAGATCTATCTCTACGGTGGCAAGGACAGCCCTCATGAAGTGGCCTTGATCTTCGAGTACCCCAAGGCAGAGCATAATGCCGTCAATCCCAAGATCGGGCTCTGCCTGGAGTCGTTCGCCGTGGGCGACAAGGCCAAGAGAGCCTTCGCCGGTGGCGAGACCGAGGACATCGAGGGGACCGGAGGAGAAGCGGCGCCGACCGTGACGTTCTGATGGACCTGCTCAAGATGAACACCGAATCGTAGGACAAAACCCGTTGCCGTCCCGAGCGGCCGGGCCGGGTCAGGACGTCAGCACTTGAAGCTGCTCGAGCTGCTCTGACCCGCTGCTGGATGCGGTATGCGCTGCCTCGATCAATTCGTCCCGAAGAATTGCGACATCGCGGGGAGCTTCGATCCCGATTCGTACCTGATTGCGTTCCACCTTCACGATCGTGATCTTGATGTCTGGACCGATCATGATTGACTGGAGTGGTTTCCGACTGAGAACGAGCATCCTCACCTCCCTGGCATCACGGTGTCATCACGGAAAGCCGATTGACAGGTCCTGCTACATCCTGCTGCTAGCTTCTCGGATTCCGAGCATGCCAGGCGACACGCCCGCCTCGATCGCACGGAACATCAGGCAGCATTGATCGAGGAGATCGAACAGGACATGAAGTCTCTCCGGTTGCAACAGTTGCCGGGCCGCGTGCGAGCTCTGGGGGTCGCGGGCGTCCTCATGCCTGGCTGGATCAGCGTCGCCGCCCGCGCCGAGTTGCTCTACTTCCAGAAGGGCGGAGAGGTCCAGGCCCAGGCTTCGATCGAGGGCAATCGCGTCGTCATCGAGCTTGCGGAGGGGAAATACGAATTCCTTCGTGAGGACTTCCGAAAAATCGTTCCCGGCTTCACGCCGCAGCGCGAGTGGGACGCTCGTCGTCAGGAGGCGCTATCCGCAGGGTTCACGGCCCGGTACGAGTCGGTCTGGTGGGCAATCACCAATGGCCTTGGCAATGAGGCGGCCGCCGAAGTGCGTGCTTTACACGGCACTGACCCCAAGCATGCCCCGACTGCCAGGATGGTCGCCACCCTGGACAAGCTCGAACGGCCGGGTACGGATCCTGAGCTTCTCGAGTTCCGCAAGGCCCTGGGAATCTCGACCAGCATCGCCCGCGGACAGCATGTCATCTTGCTTCATCAACAGTCCGAGGCAGAGGCCGAAGAGCGGGTCGCACTGCTGGAGCGCGTGATCACCGGCTACTACCTGCTTTTCGCAGCCCAAGGAATCGACCTGAGAGTACCCGAGCGCCGCCTGATTTGCGCCTGGTTCGCCGATCAGAAGGATTACCTGGCCTTTCTCCATTCCCAGAGCGCCGACGCCTTTGCAACCACCAAAGGCTACTATCATCCCACCTGGAATGCCGTCGTGGCCTATGACGCATCGAGCTCGGATCGGCAGCAGTCCGGTCATGAAACCGCAAAAGCCCGCCGTGAGGAGCTACGGCAGTTTCAGACAACCGTGGATCGGCTGCCTGCTCGTGCCAGGCTACGCGTGACGTTGACCGGCGAATCCGCCCGCACGGTCGGCCGGGCTGATGCCCTGGCTCTGATCGATCGGCTCCAGCGCGAGGTCCGGCGCGAGGAGTTGCTGCTGGACCTGGAACGTCGCGCGATCAATGAAGGAACGGCCGCACACGAGATCATTCACCTGCTAGCCGCCAACAGTGGGCTTCTTCCCCGTCATGACGCCTTTCCGGTCTGGCTTCAAGAGGGCTTGGCCATGCAATTCGAGGTCATCCGTGGCGGCCGCTGGGCAGGCATCAGCCGCGCCAATGATCCTCGCCTCCCCGACTGGCGGCGAATTCAGCCGCCTCCGCCCCTGGAACCACTCGTCCGCGACTCAGGTTATGGCCGCGGTTACCGGCGCGATCTTTACGCCCAGGCCTGGTCTCTGGTTTACTATCTCCGCGTTCAGCATCCCCCGCAATTCCTGACATTTCTCGACCTGCTTCGAAGCCCCGATGCCGCACTCGCAGATCTCTCCCCAAGCGAGCGCTCGCTGGCCGCCTTCCGCCGCGCCTTTGGCTCGGACCTCGAGACCCTCGAGCGCGATTGGCACCAATACATGGCCACGGTTCAGACGCCCCTGGAGCGGCACACCCCAGGCCCCCAAAGTCCCTCCGACTCCGCACCCGGTCCGAATCAGAATCGCGGCCGAGCTCAAGATCGCACCAAGAATTGATGGAATTGACAGAATCTCGACGATCGCTAATACTAATTTTGCACGCTGACGGGGCGTAGCTCAGTTTGGCTAGAGCGCACGGTTCGGGATCGTGAGGTCGGAGGTTCAAATCCTCTCGCCCCGATTTTTTTGGCCTCCGGCCAAAAAAATAGAGCAGGAGAGCGGGTGAACAGTAGAGCAGGTGACCGGAACCATTGATCCAGGGCAAGCGAGTCGGTCATCGTCTTCGCTCCCCTGCGGTCTCCTGCTCAACTGATCTACTGATCAAATGCGGGCCTTTCAGAGCAGGTGAACTGAAGTTCTGGACGCAAGCAATCTGCTCAGAGACCTCTGGCTCCGGTGATTGCACAGATCTGGTCGATACCCTCTCTGGGCCGGATCGGCTTGGTTCCCACGCCACACGAGGATTCATCAACCGACCGTTATCAGTTCACGATGCTTCGAGGGGCCAGGACATCGGCGGGGATCTGGCGGATGACCTGCACGGCGGCCTCGGACAACGAGTAGGGGAAATCCCCGATAATAATTTCATCTTGATTCGCGATCTTGGTTCTCCGTGATCCGAGGTCCGTTAGATCGATTGAGGTTGGATGAGGATTTCATACTTGGGGAGGATCTTGTCGCGTT
>JBEKTN010000266.1:0-12149 GCA_049516015.1 Isosphaeraceae bacterium
TTGGCGTTGTACGAACAACTGAGCAACCGAACTCCAAGGCCGTTTGCGTGGAAGTTCACTCGACAAGACCTGCTGAATTGGCTAAAGCGTGCGGTGCCGCACTTCTTAGCAGCTTCCGCTGCTTAACGCCGGAGGCCAGGATTACCGCGACGTTATTTGTGAAACGGACCACTTAGGTTCGAAACACGACATCAGAGGCTCCTCTCGGCATCGAGCTGGCGGGAAAGAAAAAGCTCCATCGCCCGGGTTCCCGAACGATAGGGCCGTCATGACTCGGATGCGTCGCCCGCCGTGAGCAATGCATCTAGAACATCAACCTTACGTGCGTGCAAGTTGGAATGCAAAGACTAATCGATCCGGTTTTTATTTTGATGGCGACGAATTGGACGAAATTCACGAAGGGATCGAATAATGGATGCTGATGTCCGTAATATAGTGATAGGGGGTTCAGTTATGGGGACCTCGGGACACGCGGGGGGTTCGGGGGGGGGTACACCCATGCCCGAAGAGCGCCGCTGGTGCAAGCACTGCGCGCGAATGACCTGGCATCGCCGGGAATGGACTTTCCCGCGTTCGCCGGGTCTGGCGTTGATCGCGCTGCTGGCCCTGCCCCTTGTGGTGGTACGATCCGTGGGATTGCACGGAGTGCGATCGGCGGGCAAGGCGTGATCTGGTCAGAGGTGGCTTCGACGATTAAACCGCATGACTCGATACTTCGCCCAACGCAGTCAAAACGGCCCGGGTGTCACGCTATGGTTGACGCTTCCATTGCGCGGCCGCCAGAATGTAAATGTCTGCCATCAGGCAGGTTACGAGCCTCTTGTCATAATTGGCGAATGGGCGCCCACCGGATAGTCGTATTCAAAAAATATGGAGCTGTGTTCCTGGCGAGACGGAGAGTCCGGGACACACCGACGCACCCGGCTCAATCGGCGTCCTCGAATCGCTCGACAAGTTCATGCTGATCGGTGAAGCATCATGCCGAACCCACGACGAGAACGGGCTGGCGGTGTGGACCCTCCGGATCGGCAAGGAAGAGATTCCGGGCCGATGGGTCATCATCGATCGGGAGTTCAAGCGGACAATATGAGTAACCGGCCTAATACTGCACTGACTAAAACGGAGAAAACAGCATGAACCCCAATCCATTCGAAGATGAGTTTGAGAAAGCCAAGTATTTCATCGACGTGATGAAGCCACAAGTCCAAGCCGCCGGTAGACTTCTCGGCTTTATGGAACAATCGCTTGAGGCGGACCGTTCCACTTGGACCGTACTTGGCGCGGAGCCCGGGTTTACACAAACCCCACTCGGGGTCACTGGGATAGGTGCGATTTCGTCTATAAGGAATGCTCTCGGAGTGGCCGCCAACGAAATGAGAATTCCAAATCTCGTTCCGTTAGCGTTCTCAGTGAACTCACTCTCGATCAACACAACTTTGACGATAGCCACGGTCATACCCGCCGGCCTGGATTCAATCCAGTCGCGAAATGCTCCACCCTTCCCCTTGAACCAGAACCAAAACCTGGGGGACCGGTTCCGCACATTCGATCCGGTGCTTGCTAAGGTCTGTCACCAGGTTTTTCAGATCCTTTACGGAACTGACGCTGATGCAATTCGTTCTGCCATGTTGACGATGCGTCAAGCCTACGACCATTTCATAAGTAGGTTGGCCCCAGACGACAAAGTTCGAGAGTCCGAGTTCTTCACAACCAAGAAAGACAACAAACCAGATCTGGTCACCAGAAAGGAGAGGTTAAAATACGCGGCCGAGACCAGGGTGAAGAATGAGGACAAACGGAAGCTTCTTATCGCATCTGATAACCACACTCTAGAGACTTACGAAGTGTTCCAGAGAGCCCATGTGCGCGGGCCGATAGACGAGTCTGTCGCGAAGGACGCGATCCTAGCCATGAACTCAATACTTCTCCAATGGGCTAATGCTCTGGAGCTTGGTCCCGTCTTCAATGACAGTAACGACCTTTTGTAAGGGCAGCCGCTGCCGATCGGTTAACTTCGGTTAGTTACCGCCATTGCTCACTGCCTCCCATCGAGGTTGCTGACCGTTTTGCTTGCCATGCAGTCTCATCATGCCCCCTGGGAGGTTTTGGAGGCTTCCCGGGGTGGTCCGGCCGATGTCCGGCCGGTAGGTTCTACAGAAACGACGAACGGCCAGCGCCCCGCAAGGAGTGCTGGCCGATTTCGTTGGACGGGCCTACGATCGCCTCAGTCAAGCGCTCCGGCTGGAACGATGGTTTCCACGGGTGGAGTCTCGAGTCTGCTAGCGTATAGTTTCGCCCGTTTCGAGGAGTGCCCCCGAGATCTGCGCCGGATCGAACCGGAAACCCCCGAATTCGTAGTGCCGAATCAGCGGGAGAAACTGCACTTGGGACACATCCAGTCACCAGCAAAGCGGGATAGATGAACTGTGCGGCAATTCGGACAGAATGGCCCGTCTTCACCCCTTGGCGTCTTCCTGTAAAGCATACGGTCTTTCATGTACTCCTCGGTGGTGAGAGACACAGCCGCTAGATCCTCCTTGAGTTTATCCCTCTCTTTGGTGGCCTCGCCAAGCTGTGTTTGAAGATCGAGGATTCGCCTGTCCTTAGCGGTGACCTCTTGCTCAAGAAGTTGAATCAGGGCTTTCGCCTTTTCTTGGCCATCTTTCTTATCCGGCAAGAGTTTTACCATCTCCCTCAAGCCAGCAAACATCGTGGACGGGTCCATATCTTCCTCCTCGGAGCTCTTGGTATGGAACGGTGCCGCCGCGATGTTGATTCTCACACTGAAACCGCGCCCGCACAACCCGACCTTGTCGGGCAAGGGCCCCGATGGTCGTGACAACGCCAACATCGGCCTAGAACGTCCCAGGACGAACGCTCAGACTGCCAGGGGAAAATCCCGTCCGGCCCCTTGCCCGTCGCCCCGCCTGGCTCAAGCTGGTGCGTCCTTGAAGGAATTCAGAAGACTTCAGCCCATGCCCCTTGAGCGCCGCTGGTGTAAGCACTGCGCGAGAGTTAGCTGGCATCGCCGGGAATGGAGGTTTCCACGATCGCCCAGTCTGGCCCCGATCGCTGTGCCGGCTTTGCCCTTTGTGTGGTGGTACGATCCGTGGAACTTTTCGGCGTGCCTGGCAGCCGGATTCTCGGCGTTGACAGCCTCCCGGCATGATCGATCCCTTGAAACCCGACGCACCATCGGCCAGGGCAGACTTCCAGATCGAACACGACGGCTCGGGAGGGGTCGAACGTCGCGGTTCTGGTCATGATCTCGCCTCCCCCTCGATCTCGATGAGACCCACGACGGTATCCCACTCGTCGGCCGTCCAGAACGGCTCGCCGGTCTCGTCATGGTGATGGCGGCCATAGGCCAGTGCCGCTAGGTAGTACTCGCGGCCGGAGTCGCGGATCACCTCGTCTGTTGTGATGGGCTCTCGCCGATCGTCATAACCGGTCGTCATGGGCGGCCTCCCCTGTCGATCCAACGTCGAATCGTGGCGGGCTTCCACCTCGTGCAGCGGCCGACGTGGCTGTCCGGCTTGGGGACTTTGCCGGCGAATCGCATGCGTTCCAACAGCCGGCAGGAGCAGGAGAGGAGTTCAGCCAGGTCATCGATGTGAAGCATCGGCTCGATGCTGGCGGGCAGGGTTCGACCGCGAGGGAAACCCACTTGGGGTCGGGCACGGCTGGGGCCTCGGGCTGGTGGTCGAAACTGGCGGGCAGGGTCGGGCCACGATTGGCCTCGGGGCGCGGATCCTCGGGCGGGTCGATCGGGCCCACATCCTGAGGATGGGGAGTGGCCAGCCCGAGGGGGCCAGGGCCATCTACGGCGGGCTTGCGGCCGGGGGCTGGTCTCATTGGACGCCATCCCTTCCGGCGTCCTCATGCCGGGCATACACGGACTTTTGGCGCAGCGTTTCCACAACCGTGTTCAGGTTGAACAGCAACCGACCGCGCCCATCGCGGACGTGCGGAATCTTGCCACGGCGAACCCAAGTCAGAACAGTGTCATAGCTGACATCAAGCCGTTCGGCCAGTTCACGGGCATCAACGAAAATTGGAGGCATCACTTATTACTCCCGGCACAGGTTCATGCGCGCCGAGAGTCAAGTTAGACGATCAGCCTCTAGGCTTTCGTGGTCGCGTTTCCCGGTTTTTCTGGGTCTTTCTGGGTGTCGAGACGATCCCGTATCCACCGTGGGGTTTGCCTGCCTTGGAAAGCACACTCGCCCAATCTTTGTCTCGGATAAGACGGTCAATGGCTCCCACCGGATCCTCGGCCTCGCTCTTTCGTGCCAGGTTGTCACCTGCCAGTCGCTTGGGGAAGGCGTCGAGCATCGCCTTGACCACTCGATACTCGGTCGGGGTCAGGATGTCCTTCTCGATGCCGCGCACGATCGGGGCGTCATCTGGACCACCCAGGGCAATCGGCGCGGTCGGGGCTTCGGGGGTCGTCGCGCCGGGGGCCTGATCGAGCGTCACGTGGTCGGGCAGTTCGGCCGGGGCCTCGGGCGGCTTGACATCCCCCTCGGGAGACTTGGGCGGGGCCAGGCGTTGGCTGGATAGGTCGTCAAGCCGAATAGCCAAGGGGGCGATTGTGACCTCGCCAAACCGATCCATGAGCTTGAGCAGTTCGTTCGCCATGAACTCTAGGGCATGGAAGGTAAGACCCGCCAATACTTGCGACTCAGGGGACGGTTTTTCAGGCAGGAGCCATGCGTCGCCTGGCAGCGCCTGTGCGGCGAGAAGCGACGGACATTGGTCCAGAATCTGGTCGGCAGTCGTGCGCTCGCATCCGGAAGCGATAACCGCCAAGAGCGTCGGCGCGCTCACAGGAGGGTCCAGCGCGAGTCGAGACAACGCCTTTTGAGCATCGCGCACATCGCTGGCGTCGATGAGCTCAGGCGTGACGGCGTTCGCTTTGGCAGCGTTCACAACCCGCTTGAGTCCGGCAGGTGTGCTCGCGCCCAGTCATGTAAGCCGAGAGCCTCTTTCCAGGCCCGGGCCAAGACCTCGGGATGCTGGGGCCAGCGCACGTCTCCCCTTGTGTCGATCGCCTTTATTGCTCTGCCAAGAACCACTCGAATCAGTTCAACCATCGCACGCAGGAACAGCGCGAACGGATCTTTGTCGTTAGCAAATTGGAAATCGACGGTGCCTTCGACGAACGCTTCAATCAGATCTTCGAACGACGTGGGTAGGGCTTGAGGCACGGGACCGATGAATCGGAAGTTAATCGAGGCGCTGACGCTTTTGTCTTCGATCGACGTGGGTGGGTCGTGCGACATGGCGGGTTCTCTGTGGGAACGGGCCGGACCGAGGCGGCATGGCCACAAGAGAAACCATCCGCCAGGGTCCGCTATTGTGCCGATAGCCTGGCCAGACCGTCGGCAACCCGATTGAGATCAGTTTACTGTATCCCACGATTGGGAGTGAACATCAGTTCGGGCTGGGTTCGAAGCGCCTGATAATGGCTCTTTCACGGCGCTAACTTTTCTTCATCGAAAGCAATGCCCCGATACTGGACCAGGGCGACAATGGTCCGCTGGCAGGGTTCGAGCTCGAGCAGATCGGCGGTCTCAGGCGATCGCCGGGACGGGGACAGGCGGATCGGTCGGGGTCGGGGGCAATCGCTTCACGGCGGGCCTGTGTGGCGGTCCGCGACGTCAGCGGTCTGGGGCCTAGCGATGAGGGTGACCAGGTGGCCCAGGGCCCAAGTGACCTGGTAGCCCCGGCCCTCGTAGTAACCGTCGTGCCGCTGCGTGGCGCCGAGGAAGGAAGCCAGCTCACGGGCGACCGGTGGCTTCTCGGCGAGCACGACCTTCATGAAAGCTTGGCGTCGGCCATCTCTCCGACATCCCTCGAGCATCGATCGGCATCCGGTGAGTGGGAGCGGGCTCGTGACTCCGGCGAGGAGATCACGTTCCGCCGTACTCAAGTCTCGATTGGTCGAATCCCCAATATCTTTGTCATCGAATCCCGGGCATTGAGCACATCGCGTGCATCACCGGCAAGCGACATTCGTTCCCGCAACGCCTCGATATCCGTGGCTGTGATGCGGCCTACGCGTTTCAGTAGCTGTTCGTACCCTGATTGCAGCGCATAGCTGGTGTGGATCGCGGCGGCGTCGCCGGTGCCAGGTGCATCCGTCCTGAGCTTGCGACGGAACTCGACCTCCAAGATGAAGAGCTGCTCGAGTGGCGACATGGCGTGGCATCCAGAGTGACGGTGGATGGCGTGTATGTCTGCGCAGTATAATTCCTTGGGGACGGATGTCCAGTAGGCGGGGGGCCAATGAATCACCATTCAGTAGGGTCCGATCGTTGCTCAGCTCGAGTGATGGCGGTGAAATGTTTGCCAAGCGGGATCCGGACACTTGGCCAGGCTTGGCCAGCAGTTTGGGGTCGCGTCAACGAGACTTTCGATCGCGGCCGTTGCGACCACACGATCGCACCGTTAAGCTCGGTTCAGTCGCATCAAGGACTGAAGGTTTGAAGGAGGAAGGAACATGAGCATCGAGATCGCTCGCAGCTTCTTCTTATGGTGTTCGGTCATCAACATCGCAATTCTCCTGGTCTGGGCCGGGCTCGCCACGCTCGGGCGGGATTGGCTGTACCGCCTGAGCAGCCGGTGGTTCCGACTCTCGCCGGAGCAGTTCGACATGCTCAACCTCACCGGGATAACCCTCTACAAGACCGGGGTCCTGCTGTTCAACATCGTCCCGTGTATTTCCCTCTATCTCGTCAGATGACGGGATTCTCTCCGGGGAGGCGAGCACCGGCGCCACCGTGATCGGGGCAGGACTAAAGCTCGCGTTGCCGCTCTTCTGGACTTTGCCGTGGGCCGCCTGGGACCCCGGCCTCGATCGCGGGGTCAGTTCAGGCGGTCCGTCGACTTCTTGTTGGCCACGTCCTTGGAGTAGGTGTAGAACCACCAGTCCCGACCGCTACCCGCCTTCAAGACGTTGGGGTGAGTCGTGTTGTACACCACCTTCAGCCACCTCGCCTTCGCACCAGGCTACCCAGCAAATCGGAGTGCGAGAAGGGTTACTCCAAGTTCGCCGAATCGTTGGCCCGTTTGCGTGTCCCGGCCCCAGGCAGCCAGGAGCCGACGATCCCGACGCAGATGACGAGGCCCCCCCCGACTACCAGGACGAACATCGCGACCAACAGCATGACATCTACCGCCAGTCCCCAATCGGCCACCCATCCTCTGCGGACCAACTCAGCCTTGAGCGTAAAGACGAAGCCGACAATCGCCGAACCCCAGAGCAGAATCAGCCCAGCCCTTTGGACACGCGCCCAGCCGTTCCAGGCCCCCTTCTTCATTGCCAGTTCGCGTTCTCGACGAGTCGAGATGGGCAGGAGAGCGACCAGGAACAGAAAACCTAACCACAGCCACCTGCCGCTATTCAGGAAGAAAATGACGATCCCTAAGTAGCAAAGGGAGGGCCAGAGGCTCTGGATCGTGGACCGCCAACCGGAACGCAACGTCCGCCCCTCCCCCCACGCCAGGACCTCCCCGCCGAATCTCACCGATCCGTTCCCGGTGGACGAAGAGGCAAAGCCGAGATGGTTTCTGTAAATTATGATCTCTACTTCAGGCGTGGCACTTTGCCGTCGCCGTAAGTCCTGAAATGATTGATCAAAAACCGCCATTCCGAGAGGCACCATGACTCGCAGTTTTTACAAATGTAAACACCGCCGTTTTACTGCTGTCCAAGGATCACCGGAATCGGTGCCCCCTCTCTCAGCCATGCTACCGCAGACAGCGGCTGGCGTCGCGTTCAAAATCGTGGCGAGCAAGCCCGCGCTCCCGGTGAAGAAAAAACCCTCGTTTTCTTTACCCTGCACTTTCCCAGAAAACCCATAGGTGAACAGGCGCCCGCTGACGAAATCTCGCCACCTCACTTGCCTGGCCGGAAATTACCTCAGCCTGGGTCCGTCCGGTAGGAGACGTGGAAATTACTCTTCCGAACTCTCAGGGCAATCAGAGTTTCCGTTCGGGCGCAGGCAAACGGTCCAACGGGCGGGCGGTTTACCTCGGCGATCCTCGCCTGGCCCTGCTCGGCCGCTCACCTGTCGGCGTCGAAAAATCGGCGCTCACGACGCCTTGCCCAGTCGCCGCAGGTTCTGTGTTTTCTGGGAAAGTGCAGTCATGGATAGAATGAGTATGATAGGCAGACTTTTCCGATAGCTATCTCTCTGGAGCGAGGTTGCGAAGCGGACATCCTTCAAAGCCTTCTCCGCCGAGTTTTCGTCGCCTGACGGCAGGTGGGTAGCGACCCGTCATCCGGTTCTACGTTTGCCCCAAATCGGGAGGATTTGCGTTTGGTGTCCACGGAACTCCAGGGCTGAGCGCGTGCTGGACAATTTAAAAAAAGCGTAAGCCGGCCGCCTGAAGCTCCATTACCTCGACGAAAGCGGGTTTGCACGAACCTTGCCAACGGCCTACTGCTGGTCCCTGCTGGGACAATGCAAGCGGATTGACCACGAGAGTCCTCAAGGCCTACGGGTCAACGCCATGGCGGCGTACCGGCCGTACGAAATCGCACCGTGACTGGAGGTTTTCACGGGAGAGCGGACCTGGAAATCCTACGACCTCTTGGGGTTCCTCGGCGCATTGCCAAAGGCAAAGGTTCCGTGCGTTGTGGTGCTCGACAATGCCGGCTTGCACATAAAGTTCACGGCGAAAGCAAATCAACCCGCCACGGAGTGCCGCGGAGATTCGTTGTGACTGCTTGCTGAGTGCGGTGCTCGATTCTTTGACCTAGGATTCCTTTAGCAGCCGTTCACGACTGTCGGCCAGCAATCGGCCGTGGCAGCCGCGAATGCAGATCAGGCAATTTCGATCATCTCGACCGGGAATGAGCAGAACTTGCGCCTGCTCGGGCCCTCTCGCTGTGGATGGAATGGGGAAAAGGTCAACCACTCTCATCCGTTTACGATCCGAATGCGATACTGAAGAAATGCGCAGGTTTCGTGTGGCATCGAGGGAGGAGTCCCCCGGCGTCAAACGCACTCATGTGCTCTGGCCCTTCACATCAGGAATTGCCACGGTCCCATGTAGTTTTATTCCTTACATAACGGGAGATGATTGTGTTTCCACATGCCGTCTTGAAGTATGAATCCTTGCCGTTCCTGGTTGCTAGCATCCTGGCGTTCGCAACGTCCGCGGCCAGGGCCGACGACCCCATCAACAAGGCTCTCCGTCCCGAACTTCCCAAGATCCTGAAATATGTCAAGGATCACGGCTACCACACTGTGGGAGTACTCAAGTTCACCGTCAAGAAGGGGAACCAGTCCAGGATCCTCGACGCAGGAACCTTGAACACGTCGATGGCCCTGCGACTGGAAAATGCGCTGGCCATGCTCATCGACGAGAATACGACGATCGACGTGATCCATGAAGCGAGTCAAACAGCAGCGGCGCACAATCATGGGGCAACGTTCAAGACCGCACAGGGACGGAGCGACCTGTTCGACATCGCCTATCCGATCGTGTGGGACTCACCGAGGAAAACGCCTGATATCTTCCTGACCGGCGAGTTCCTCGTCGATAAGGACATGAAACAATCGACAATCGTCATTCAGGAGTTCGACAGGAGGCAACCGGAGGCGGTGCATGAAGTTTTGCGCATCACCAACGTGCCCACCGATCGCGATGTTCTGGTGGGTATCGGCCAGAGTTTCGTGCTGTCACAGCCACTCCAGCCTCAAGGCCCGGAGGATATCGACGTGGCCGCCGCTTCAGATGCCTCACGACGAGACGAAAATCGATCCAATCCTCTTCAGGACTCCGACGACCCCATCAAGTTGGAGGTCTTCTATAACGATACGCCGGTCAGTCTGGAGACTGATCCCAACAGCCCCGGTGAACTCCGCGTCAGGCGCGACAAGGCCGTCGACCCAAAGGAGGGCCAGAGAGTCAAGTTTGTGGTTACCAACAAGACAAAGGAGACGGTCGGAGTGGTACTGGCGGTCAATGGCAAGAGCACGTTGTTTCAGGAGGATCTCACAACCAGGTCGACTGGCGAATGTACCAAGTGGATCCTCGGGCCGGGCCAGTCGTACACGATCAGAGGTTTCTACATGAGCGAGGATGGCAAGGCGCTGCGGCCTTTCAAAGTGCTGTCTGATGAGGAATCAGCCGAGGTGGAGCTGGCACCCGAGCAGAAAGGTGTATTCTCCCTTTTTGTCTTTCGCGGCGAGTCGTCAGTGGCGATGGATATCTCAACGGAGGGTGGCGATCTTGGCCGGTCCCTGAAAATGAAGCCAGGAGTGCACGGCCGGGCCGAAGTCCAGGCCAGTCTCCGGACCGCCACGCACACCCGGGTCAGTAACGGGCGGCTGCTGGCCGAGCACGTAACACGGCACCCGGTGCCCATACGCCGAGCGCCTCAAAAGGGCGGTCGTGGCCTTGTCGTCGAGGACTCGTCGAGGGCGCCAGGAAGCAGTCTCAACCGTGTGGATGCCAGGCTTGACCCTCAGCCCTCCATGTCTTTGTTCATTCGCTATTACACCGCACCGACGCCTGGCGCCGATTGATCTCTTTTCTCAACATGCGAGTTCACGAAGGGTTATTTTCCATTGAGGAATGAGTAATCAACTATGAACCAGCCCTCTTCGTTTCCTGACCCAAGCGTGCGGCGCATCGCCCGGGGAGGCATCCTTGCCCTGGTCCTCACGCTGACGGCGGCTTTGTCAGCCAGCGCCTCCGACGCTGTTGGCAGGGCGGACAACCTGGACACGGCCCTGAATTCCCACTCGCAGAGTATCCTGCGCTACCTACGTGACCAGCATTGCCGGAATGTCGGCATCCTCACGTTCCGCGTCAAGAAGGGCGATCAGCCAGTCAGCTTCAGGGACGGCCCCCTCAACGACAACATGGCCGAGCGATTGGAGATTGCCCTGACCCTGTCCAATTTGCAGCAACCGACGATCGGGATCATCCACGACGTCAGCCACATCGCCGCTGCCAGGAGACTACTCCGCTACGACAAGCCTGACGGTCAGCGCGCTCTCTTCGAGCAGGAGTACCCACTCGCCTGGGGCGACACCTCAGTCCATCCCGACCTTTTCTTGACGGGGATCGTCAGGGTTCGCCCCGACTTGAAATCGGTCACCGTCGTCGTCGAAGCCTTCGGTCTCAAATCCTCGAAGCAGGACAAGGTGCTGGAATTCCCAGTCAAAACTGACCGCTCCCTCCTTGCCGATCTCAACGAGAGCTTCCTGATGAAGAGCAGCGTGCTGAAAAAACACACCCGCGCCATCGAGCTGGACGAAGAAGCTGCCGATGACGCGGCCGACCGGGACAAGCCGGCGAACAGCACCTCGACCGACGAGGAGAAACTGCTGGATTACGAAATCCGTTACGACAACGTCGCTCAAGCGGTCACGATCGATCCCAAGTACCCGGGAGAATTGCGAGTCGCCGAGCCGAACGAAAGCCAAGTCGTCACGTTCCTTGTCCGCTCCCTGGCCCAGGAGCGAATCGGCCTGGTGCTCATGGTGAACGAGAAGAGCACCCTGTACGAGCAGCAAGGCCCGCCATCGAATTGCTTGGCCTGGGTGCTTGACCCGGCCCGCCGGTACATGATCAAGGGGTACCAGCAGGATAACCAGACGTTCAAGCCGTTCCGAGTGCTGTCGGCGGCGGAATCCGCAGCGACTGCTTATAACGAGAACTCTGGCCTGATTCAGTTCCACCTGTTCCGCTCGGGCGCCCCAGGCGGGTCCCAGAGTATCACTGAAAGGGACGGGTCGTCCCACGATGATACGACCGGCCAGTCCATGAATATCAGTCTCCGTGGATTGAGCCGGTCGGCCCTCGAGAAGTCGGGCCAGACCCGCTCCCTGGAGGCAATTCAGCAGGCATTCGGGGTACGCGCCGGAAGCTCAAGACGCACACGCGGCCTCATCGTCGACGACTCGAATGTTGCTGAAGGAGCGATTCAGAACGACGAGGTGAAAAACCCCGTTCACATCCAGACGATTGTCGTCCGCTATTACCGGCCAAGGTAAACGAATATGGTTCATCCGTGGGAAGCGTACAGGCCTTGAAAAAAGTGGACGTGCTTGCCCAATCTGTTGTTGGGTCAATTACTCTGTTCAGATTGGAGACACAGCATGTCCACCAGCTTGTTGTACCAT
>JBEKTN010000267.1:0-12119 GCA_049516015.1 Isosphaeraceae bacterium
TTGCCCAGGGCCAAGCAGGCCGTGGCGATCGACCTCACCGACCCGGAGGACCCGCGCCCCGCGGGCCGGACCGAGCTTGCCCGGGCGGGCGCCCCTTATGTCTCGTTCTCCCCCGACGGCGATTGGATCATCATGCCGACGGCCCAGGAATCCGAAGCCGTTGCAATCCAGCGGTCAGCCTCATCGGTCGATGACTCCTCCAGCCCGCCTGCCGTCGGCTATCTCGTCTACACCCGCCCCGACGATTCCGCCCTGGAGCTGGCTCAGACCACTCCCGTCCAGACACTCGGCCAGTTCCCTTTGAAGGGCCCGCTCAACCTGGGAGGCACCCGGCCCACCGGCGTCACATTCTCCGCCGAACGCGGACTGCTCGCCGTCGCCACCAAGCCGGGCACCGTGTACCTCATCTCGGTCCGATCCCGCCTCGAGTCCGAAAACGGGCCACCGAAGGACCGCATCGCGACATCCGCAGGACCGACGAGACGCTGAGCTGGAGTGCTATCGCTGGGGGGAAAACTGGCTCCGTGCGTCGGCAAGCTAAACCGCCATTTTCCATAACCAATTGCCTGGTAGTGTCTTGCCTCGGACAATTGGGTTCGTTTTTGCGAAACGCAAGCAGACATCCTGACCCACCTGTTGACCCCGGACGAAGGTGCGTGGCCAAAGCCTTTCGGAAGCCTTCATGCCGACGGCTTTCGCAGGATGCCTCCAAATCCCCTTGATTTTGTCCGGTGGAATGCCGTACAATAAGAATTACTTGGAAAGAGAGGAAGCATGATGCCAAGAGAACATGGCCGCTCTGCGCGCATCGAGGCGCGTATTGCTCCCGACGCCCTGGCTGTGGTGAAGCGTGCCGCCGAATTACAGGGTCGCAGCGTCAGCGATTTCATCGTTGCCGCCGCACAAGAAGCCGCGCACAGGACGATCGAAGAGACGGATATCATCCGTCTCTCGATCGAAGATCAGCAGCGTTTCGTAGACCTTCTGCTCAACCCGCCGCCGCTGTCGTCCGCCTTGGAGCGGGCCAGGGAAGCCCATTCCCGGCTGATCCGGGAATCAAGGTGATGGTTGGGCGATTCCTTATCGAAGCACTCGGCTCCAGCCATGACCGGACGGGTTTCTCCTGCGGGGTCGAGGCGCTCGACCGGTATTTCCAGAAGCAAGCAACTCAAGACGTTCGTCGTCGCGCGACGGCATGCTATGTCGCGCTCGAAGCGCCGGGAGCGAAGGTCGCCGGCTACTACACGCTCGCGGCGGCCGGTATTCCCCTGGCCGATATGCCAGCAGAGCTTGCAAAGCAACTGCCGCGTTACCCATCCGTTCCGGTAGCACGATTGGGTCGGCTGGCGGTGGACCAAGCGTATCGCGGGCGCAAGCTCGGCAGCGCCCTGCTGTGGGATGCTGTACAGCGATCCTTGCGATCGGAGATCGCCGTTTTCGCCTTGGTGGTCGATGCTCAGGACGACCAAGCGGAAACCTTCCACCGGCACCACGGCTTTGTGTCTTTCGGCAGCCAACCGAGACAACTTGTCCTGCCGCTCACCAACATCATCTTCAAGGGATAATCCTCGAGGTCGGTTGGTTCCCAGATCTGGGGATTTTCGGGAGGCATGGAAACCAGGGACTCACTCCGACTTGACCTCGTGCTGTGTTCTCAGGAGTGAGCGGATGAGGCGGTGGAGTTGATCGAGGGGCGCTGGCTTGCTGACATACTCAGTCGCACCGGCTTCGAGGGTCCGTTCGCGATCGCCAGGCATGGCCAGAGCGGTCAAAGCGACGATCGGAATGGCGCTCAGGCCCGGCAAGAGGCGAATTCTCCGGATCGCTTCCAGCCCGTCCATGCCCGGCATCTGAATGTCCATGAAGATCAAGTCAGGATGGAGGCCTGCGGCTCGCTCGATCGCCGTTTCGCCATCGGCGGCCTGTTCGACGCAATAGCCCTTGAAGATAAGATAATCCTTGAGGCCTCGCACGCTGAAGGCGTTGTCATCGACGATCAGAATCAAGGGTGCCGCCCCGGGGTCGTGAGGGGCAATGGCCGGAACGCTCACGGCAACGGACCCGCTCCTGTCCTCGGCCCCGTCGGACCGATTGTCGTTCTCGATCCAGGGCAAGACCACGGTGAAGCGGCTTCCCTTGCCCACCTCGCTCTGGATGTGCAAGGCGCCGCCATGCATTTCGGTGAGCCGCTTGACGAGGACCAGCCCCAGGCCGGTTCCCTCGTAATGCCGGGAGAGCCCCGAATCGAGCTGGATGAAAGGCTGGAAAAGTCGCGTCTGATCCGCGGGGCTGATTCCGATACCGGTGTCCCAGACAGTGAGACGGACCTCTCGCTTGACGCGGTCGCCCACCACATCAAGCCCGATCTTGCCGCCCTGAGGCGTGAACTTCACGGCGTTGGACAGCAGGTTGACCAGAATCTGCTTGAGACGACGTTGATCCGCGACCAGTTGCCAGAGCGAACGATCAATCACAACGGCGACGGAAATCTGTTTCTTCAGGGCCGCCTCCTTGATCAGGCGATGCGACGCCTGGCACACCTGCTCGATCTAATAGAAACCGAGTTCGAGCTCGATCTTGCCGGCCTCGATCTTGGCGACGTCGAGGATATCGTTGATCAGGGCGAGCAGGTGTCGGCCGCAGTCCTCGAGATCATGGATCGCGCGCTGCTGCCTGGGGTTCAACGGACCATACACCTCCTCGTGGAGGCTCTCGGAAATCCCCAGGATGCCGTTAAGAGGAGTGCGCAGCTCGTGACTCATGTTCGCCAGGAATTCGTCCTTGAGCCGGGAGGCGCGAGCCAGCTCGTGATTAGCCTCGGACAGTTGCTGGGAATGGCGACGGAGAGTCTCCTCCAACTGCTTGCGCTCGGAAATGTCGCGCATGATCGTGGCATAGAACTCGAGGGATCCCTCCGCGTCCCGATGGGCCAGGATCAACTGAGAGACCGGAATCAGCCGGCCATCCTGGCAGAGGAATTCGGTTTCACCGCGCCATACGTTGCCGCGTTCGGCGGTCGGCAGCCCCTCACCGTGAATCTGTCGCAGGGCAGACTCGGGGTGGCAGTCGAGGATCGTGAGCGGCTCACGATCGGGCCAGCGCCCCAGGGCCTCGCAGAAGGCCCGGTTCAGGTAGAGGATCTGTTTCGCGGCGTCGGCGATGCTCACAAAGTCCGGGGTAGCCTCCACGACGGTGGCAAGCCTCCGCATCTGAGTCTCGACCCGTGCGCGCTCGGCGATCTCCGCCCTCAACGTGCGATTCAACTCGGCCTGGGCTTCCTCGGAGCGTTTCCGATCCGTGACGTCAGTCACCGAAGTCCCGACCGAAAACACCGAACCATCGGCGCTGAAGACAGGGTAGTGACCGAGGACGAGGTACCTCTTTTCAGAGGGTCGCGCGGAGCTCTCGACAGCGATCTCTCTTCCGTATACGGGCCGTCCTGTCGCGAAAACCTCCTGGATATCGGATTCGATCGATTTCGCAACGTGCGGGAAGAGATCATGAAACTTCCGTCCGAGATGCTCCTCGATAGGCAAGCCGTCGATGTCCACAAGATACTGGTTGATCCGGATGCACCGAAGGTCACGATCGGCGAAGGCCAGGCCAACGGTCGCGTTGGCCAGCATCGAGTCCACCTCGGCAGTTCGCTCCGCGACTCTTCGTTCCAGAGAGGCGTTGAGGCTCTTGACCTCCTCTTCCACCTTCTTGAGCCCGGTGATATCGATCTGAACTCCTTCCCAGACGACCTGACCCGTTGCGAGTCGCCGTGGCCGCGAATGTAGGCGCATCCACCGCACATTCCCATCGCGGTGCCGCATCGGCATTTCCATGTCAGAATCGGAAAGGTCACGCGCGGAAGCGATCTCGGTTTCCATCAGCAGTTCCCGATATTCAGGAGGGATCTGTCCATGCAGGCTCCACGGATCTCGCAACACCTCCTCGACCGTCACACCATTCAGATGCTCGATCCCCGCACTGATGTAGAGAAAACGAGGCCTGCCATCCGGCTCATGGGTGTACTGGTAAACGGCACTATCGGGAAGATTGTCGGTCAGCAACCGCAGTCGCAGCTCGCTGTCGAGCAGCTCTTGTTCCGCGCGTTTTCGCTCGCTGATATCCTGAACCGTCCCCACCCGGTAGAGGAGCTGGCCGCCTTCGTCGCGCACGCTCACGAGGTCCATCTGGATCGGGAACGACGACCCGTCCTTGCGAATCATGCGGGCTTCATAGCGGACTTGCCCGAACCGATCGGCCTCGGCCATCTTGGCCATGACCAAGGCGCGATCCGAAGGCTCGTAGAGTGCGAGGATCTCGGCGCCGGCAACCTCCTCTGTCGATCGCCCCTGCAGTCGCGCATACGCTGGGTTGGAGGCCAGGACTCGCCCCGTCGCCGGATCACCCAGCGCGATGCCATGCGCGCAGTTCTCGAACGCATCCGCCCACCTCCGGAGCGCGGACTGCGTTGCGTTGCGTTGCGTGATGTCGCGGAGGAATGCGAAATACCTGCCACCACCACCGGCCCAGTAAGAGACATTCGCTTCCACCGGCCAGACCTTGCCGTCGCGGGTTCGATGCAGTGACTCGAAGATGTCGCTGCCTCTCTGCCGAACTCGGGCGGCGTGCAGCACCGTCTCTTCCGCGGTCTCTTTCGCCTCGACGTCGGTGATCCGCATGCCGCGCATTTCTTCGAGGTTGTAGCCGGAGTAACGCAAGTACGCATCATTGACCTCGAGGAACTGGCCGTCGTGATCCGTGACATAGAATCCGTCTGGAGTCGTCTCGATCACGGCGCGATACTGAGCTTCACGGTCGCGTAAGGCCTGCTCGGCCTGCTTGCGTCGCGAGATGTCCCGGCAGATGCAGAAGACGAGTTTCCGCCCACCGAATTCGGCTGCGTTGGTGCTGATCTCAACCTCGAACTGTGTACCGTCCTTGCGTCGATGGCGCGTCTCGAAGTGATCGCCCGCTCTGCCCATACCCCGGAGCCTGGCCTCGAGCTGCGTTCGATCCCGCTGAGTGTCCCAGTCCCATACGTGGAGCAGACCGACCTCCTCGCGCGAGTATCCCAGCATCTCGGCGAATCGGCGGTTCGCCTCATAGACCTTGCCATTCATGTCGAGCACGACGATGCCGTCTCTCGATTCCTCCACCAGGATGCGCCGGCGGATCGCTTCCTCCGCGATCGCTTCCTCGACGCGCTTGCGCTCCGTGATGTCCGAGGCAACACCGGATATGAGGACCACTCGTCCGCGGTCATCGCGCTGCACGTAGCCACGGTCGCTGATCCATGCCAAAGTGCTGTCAGGGCGCGTGATCCGATAGTCAATATCATAGGGTCGGCCCTGAGAAAGACCATCGAGGGCGCTTCTCACCTTCGCAAAATCCTCGGGATGGATCGCCTCCAAACAGAGATTCGGATTGGCGTAGAGCTCGGCGCAGGGTCGTCCCCAGATCTTCTCGAAAGCTGGACTGATATAATGGATTGTCTTCCCATCCGCTGACGCAATCCAGAACACTTCGCCGATGGTTTCCGCCATCTGGCGGAATCTCAGCTCGCCGGAGCGCAATGCCTCCTCGGTCTGCTTGCGACTCGTCACATCCTCAATCTCGGCGGCCCCGGAAGGCAGGCATCCCTCCGTCTCGACCCGCGATGTCGAGTCCGAGAGGATGCGCCGGGGGCCGTCCTTGTGTGCGATCTCCCTTTCCTCAGCTCGGAGGTCGTCTCCCTCGCGCATCCGATCGCGAAATCGCCCGAGAAGGAGAACCAGAGCCGGTAAGCAAAAGGCCGTCACGGCCAGGCGAACCATGGCGTCTTGGTCGAACCGGGCAACGTGATCGCCCGAAGCGTACAGGCTGAAGCCAACGTCGGCCAGGGCGATCGAAGCCGCCAGCAACCCGAGCAATCTGCCGCCCCGAACCGCTGCAAACGCGACCGGCACCGTGAAGATCAATGCCGGCTCGGGGATCGAGACCGCCCGGGGTGAGATAAGGTGGACGAAAGCGATCGCGACCAGGGTTGGCCAGAGGGACCGTACAGTCTCCACGAGAGCGCCTCGTCGCCTCGGTGCACCGACCAGAAGTCGTGAAGTTCTCGCCATGTCTTGTCCCACGGCGGCTTCGCTTGGGCGGGAACAAATCGTCAATCAGATCAGCGACTTAGACCACCCGTGAAAGGCAACGACGCCATACTACGCGAGTACGCCGGGAACAACAAGGATCAGGAAGACGAACCTCAGGCGCGGCATGCCAGAGCCATCGCGGGCACGTGGAGGCATGGCACAACTACGCCCTGTTCAAGGGCAGTGCCGGCTCCGGCACTTCCGGACGGCTGGGCCAGGGAACGGCCGGCTGAGGTGGAGTGGGTAACGGCATGAGGGCCGTCCTGGGCCTGGACCGGCCGGGGGAGAGAGCCGCCACGAGGTCGCGCACGGCCTGATTGGGCAGGAACGAGGCGCAGCCGACAAGCATGATCAAGCCGAACGTCCACATCCCGAGGCACGCGCCGATTCCCACGTGGAGCACAACGGCCGCGGCAAGCATCAAGGGTCGCAGGCGGGGTTGCCAGATGAGGACACAGAAGAAGACTTCCCAGAGAACGGACACGTGGGTGAGGAGGTTCAGCAGCCAGGGGTGCCAGGCCAGCCAGGTCATGTCGATCGACTGGTACTCCAGATTCGAGAACGCCCGCCACATCGCCTCGCCCGTCCACCACGCCTCGCCCTGCAACTTCGAGATGCCGGCGAAGAAGTAGATGACGCACATGTGGACGTTGATCAACCGCAATGCCAGATTCGCCCCGGCACTTGGCGCCGGCCGCGACAGAGCCGAGCCCCTCTGTCGCCTGGCAATCAAGCGGTCGAGCGAGAGGGCCTGCCCGCTCGGACCGATGGCAAGATACAACGTCAGCATGGCGTTGATCTGGTCGAGGCCGAATGTGGCTTGCGGCACGCGGTGGGCGAACGAGATCACGACCAGCAGGGACAGGATCGAGGTCACGCGGGTGAAGAGGCCCAGCGTGAACAGCAGGAGGACGGCCATGGAAAACCCGTAGACAGGCCACATCCAGCCGTCCGCGACAAGCCACCAGAATGAGTAGTTGTACTGGTCTTGCTGGATCGCCCGCACCAGCGCAGGGCTCAGCCAGCTTACCGGGCCGAAGAACTGCCCCAGCACGAGACCCCAGACGGCGTGTGTGTAAAGGAGCATCAGACCGGTCAGGATCCGGAGCAGCCCCAGCAGGGTGGGATCGGCCGGTCGGAACCAGAAGGCGTCCCAGTCATCGGCAAGCGACCGCCCCCTGGCCATCAGGTCGCGGACGACCGGGTTCAGTAACCGTCGCATGGGAAATCCCCTAATGGATGATCCTCATAGCTTTCCGGATCGGTCAGTCGCCCACCTTCACGGATTCTCTCCATCGAGGAGAGAAGATGGGTCTGCTGGATCAGCTTCACCCGAGAGGCGCCGTACGCGCGGCCAAGATGCTGCGCGTACGATTCATGCCACCGGTCACGAAATTCCTCGGGTGATTGATTCATGTGTTCGGTCAACATGAAGTACCGGTGGTAGAGCAAACGGGGCTGAGTCGCTCGGTCCGGGATTCGCCCGCGGACGACGGTCCCGTCCGGGCGCTCGGCCTCGAACGACAGGAGGGTGCTTTCCTCGGGCGCGGGCGCGAAGAAGTGGTAGCCGTGGTCGAGGTACAAGGCTTCGAGATAAGGCTGGCACACGTCATGTACCGAACGTGCGAGTTCGGACGATGGGTTCATTGCCGCCGGGGCGATGATGATGGCCACGAGGTGGAACACGAGCCAGAGGTTTACCACCCAGCGCCAGTATCGGCGACCGTTACGGTGCCGGGGAGGGGTCGGTCCGGGCACGGCAAGCCGGGAATGCGCGTCAGGGTTCACGACATGATCTCCGATCGGCAGGTACCGAAAACTTCAGGAACTGCCGGGAAGGTCGCGTCCTTCCTTCCTCCCCGGCATGAGTCGGCCGTCGGGCGCCCAGAGGCAGATTCCATCCGTTCCTTCGAGCCAATGACTGTAATCGAGGGATGTCAGTAGGATCCGCCGCTGGATCCGCCGCCACTGCCGTGGTGCAGCAATCCGCCGATCGATCAAATGGGCTTGTGCCCCTTATGGTACGCCCCCAAGATGAATTGGACGTGGTGCAGCAATCCGATCGAGCAGCCGCCGATCGAGCCGGCGCTGGAGCAGCCGCCGCCGTGGTGAAGGAACCCGCCGCCGCTGGAGCAGCCGCTGGAGCAGCCGCCGCCGTGGTGAAGGAACCCGCCGCCGCTGGAGCAGCCGCCGCTGGAACACAACGAATCCGCGAACACAGGCCCGGCCCCAAGGGCCAAGGCCAGAACGCTCGATGAGGCAAGAGTCAAGAAAGACCGCCGAGTCTTCGTCATGGAAACTCCTCGTCTTTTATAAGCTGTTGGTGTCGTTACCGATGACCCCAAAAGAAGGTGTCGTCCGATTTCACTGTCGCCTGCCCATCCTCGCCGGGACTCGTCCCGCCGGTTGAGACCCCGTCAACAGAGGCTCCCTGAGCCGGTTGCAGCCGTCCGCCGTTCCTGAAAGGATCGGAACGCGCGGCATAACCTCTGCCCTTTGCGCCGGATGTCAGCCCCGGCCAATTTGGATAACGTAAGGGCTATGCATGGACTGGCGAAGATAATCATGCTGCAAGTTCTGGATAAAGTCAAAAGGTTTTCGGGCAGAAACCTTGAGTTCTTGCTCTTGGTGCGGGGAGTTCATTGGAACCTGGCCCGGGAAGCCACACCATGGCGACGCATGGCCGCCACTCCAAGCTCTGACCAGGCAGGATGATAAGTATGTCGACCGAAAAGTCGCTGCAATCGCTATCAACATTCTCATCGTAAATCAGCCGATGAAAGCCTATAACCCGCCGAGTCGGATCGGCCGCGCGGCGCGTTCCTTTCAGGGGGGAGAGGGGATGGAGCCACGCCCGATGGAACGATTCTGCTTCGCCACGATCATTGTCGCGACCTTGATGCTCCATGGGTTCGAGCCGGTTCCGTGCCGCGCCCAGTCTCCGGCCCCACCGCCGTCGTCGTTACCTCCGGCCCTACCCCCATCGTCATTACCTCCGGCCCAGCCGCACCCGCCAATTCCGCCTCCCCGGCCGGCGCGCGAGTTCGAGGCCGTGAAGCTGAAACAGGCACCCCTCGAAGCGACCGGCCTGCCATTGCCAATCGACCTCGCCACCGCCTTGCGACTCTCCGACGCGCGGCCCTTGATCGTGGCCGCCGCTCAGGCCAGCGTGTGGGTGGCCGAGGCACAGCTCACACGGGCCAAGGTGCTCTGGGTTCCTCAGCTCAACCTGGGCTTCGATTACATCCGGCACGATGGCGGCGGCCCGGATTTTAATAAGGGTATCATGACCGCACCGAGCGTGAACTTTTTCTACGGCGGCGTCGGGATGGTCCAGAGCGGAGCCACCACCGATATGATCTACATGCCTCTGGCCGCTCGGCAGATTCTCCCACCGGCAGGTACCGAGAACGCCAGGAACTGCCGGGAAGGTCGCGTCCATCCTTCCTCCCCGGCATGAGTCGGCCGTCGGGCGCCCACAGGCAGATTCCATCCGTTCCCTTGAGCCAATAACGGTAACCGAGGGATGTCAGTAGGATCCGCCACTCGATCCGCCGCCGCTGCTGTAATACAGCAATCCGCCGCTCGATCCACCGCCGCTGGACCCGCCGCCACTGACGTGGTGCAGGAACCCGCCGCCGCTGGACCCGCCGCCGCTAGATCCGCCGCTGGACCCGCCGCCCCTGCCGTGGTGCAGAAACCCGCCCAGCCAGCCTCCGCCGCTGGAGCCGCCGCCACCGTGGTGCCTGAGGAACCCGCCGCCGCTGGAGCCGCCGCTGGAGCCGCCGCCACCGTGGTGAAGGAACCCGCCGCCGCTCGAACCGCCGCCGCTGGAACCCCACGAATCCGCGAACACAGGCCCCGCCCCAAGGGCCAAGGCCAGAACGCTCGATGAGGCAAGAGTCAAGAAAGACCGCCGAGTCTTCGTCATGGAAACTCCTCGTCTGTTGTGAATCGCTGTTGCTGTCGTTACCGATGACCTGAAAAGAAGGTATCGTCCGATTTCACTGTCGCCTGCCCATCCTCGCCCGCTCTCTCATGCGACTGCCGTGTCACAGTCTTGTTACCCGCCGGGACTCATCCCGCCGGTTCAGACCCCGTCGACAGAAGCTTCCTGAGCCGGTTGCAGCCGTCCGCCGTTCCTGAGAGGATCGGAACACGCGGCATGCCCTCTGCCCTTTGCGCGGGATGTCAGTCCCGGCCAATTTGGGTAACGTAAGGGCTCTGTATGGACTGGTAAGGAGGATCATGCTGTAAGTTCTGGATAAAGTCAAGGGTTTTTTTGGGCAGATAACTTTTGGTCCTGCTCGGAAGGTGCGAGGAGGTCCCTGGAACCTGGCCAATGCAGCCATCACCTCGGTGACGCATGGCCGCCACTCCAAGCTCTGACCCGGCAAGATGATAGGAATGTCGAGCGAAAAGTCGCTGCTATCGCTATCAACATTCTCATCGTAATCAGCCGATGAATGCCTATAACCCGCCAGGCCGGATCGGCCGCGCGGCGCGTTCCGTTCAGGAGGGACAAGGGATGGAGCCAAGCCCGATGGGACGATTCTGCTTGTCCATGATCATGCTCGCGACCCTGCTGCTTTATGGGTTCGAGCCGCCGCCGTGCCGCGCCCAGACCGCGTCGTCGCCGGCGCCGTTGCCGCCGGCCCTGCCGCACACGCCAATTCCGCCTCCCCGGCCGGCAAGCGACTTCGGGGCCGTGAAGCTGAAGCCCGCCCCGCTCGAGCCGACCGACCTTCGCTTTCCAATCAACCTCGCCACCGCCTTGCGACTCTCCGACGCCCGGCCGCTGATCGTGGCCGCCGCCCAGGCCAGTGTCTGGGTGGCCGAAGCGCAGCTCACACGGGCCAAGGTCCTCTGGGTTCCTCAGCTCAACCTGGGCTTCGATTACATCCGACACGATGGCGGCGGCCCGGATTTTAACAAGGGAATCATGACAGCGCCGAGTGTCAACTACTTTTACGGCGGTGCCGGCATGACGGAGATCGTCGCCTTGACCGATGCCGTCTTCGAGCCCCTGGCCGCCCGGCAGGTTCTGAATTCCCGGCAAGCGGACATCCAGGCCGCCAAGAACGACTCGCTGCTCATGACAGCCGATGCCTACTTCAAAGTGCATCAGTCTCGGGGAATGTATGCCGGCGCCCTCTACGCCGTCGAGCGGGGGCATGACCTGGTCGATCGGATCGCGCGCCTGAGCAAGGATCTGGTCCCCAGGGTCGAGGTCGATCGGGCCAGGAACATGATCGCCGACCTCGAGCAGCAGGCGACTTCGGCGCGCGAGATGTGGCGCGTGCACAGCGCCAACCTGACCCAGGTCTTGCGGCTCGACCCCCGCGCGGTCGTCGTCCCGCTCGAGCACGATCACCTCCAGATCACCTTGATCGACCCGGCCCGGCCGCTCGATGACCTGATCCCGGTCGGCCTGACCAACCGCCCCGAGCTCGCCTCGCACCAGGCGCTTGTCCAGGCAGTGGCAGCGCGGATCCGCCGGGAGAGGGGGCGCATACTCCTCCCCAGCATCCTGATCAACGGCTTCCAGACGCCCGACGAGTTGATCCAGGCCGGGATCTTCGGCATGGGCCCCAACAACAAACTCAACCAGTGGGCCGGCCGGGACGACCTGAGCTATCAGGTAATGTGGGAGCTCGAAGCCTTTGGCATTGGAAACCTGGCGCGGATCAAGGAGCAGCGCGGTGAGCAGTCGCGGGCCATCATCGAGCTCTTCAAGACCCAAGACATGGTGGCGGCGGACGTGACCCGTGCCCAGGCGCGACTCCAGTCGGCGGCGGCCCGGGTGTCTCAGGCCGATCGCGCCTTGCGCTCGTCCCTCATCGCCTTCAACGGGAACTACGAGGGCCTGCAGCAGACCACCCGTTTTGGCGACGTCCTGGTCGAGGTCTTCCGGCCGCAGGAAGTGGTCTACGCACTCCAGCGTTTGAAGACGGCCCTCGACGAGTACTTCACCACGGTCGCCGAATACAACCGGGCGCA
>JBEKTN010000268.1:0-12039 GCA_049516015.1 Isosphaeraceae bacterium
CGCGCGAGCAAACCGCGCTAAAGGCGGAAATCAAACGCGAGACCGTTGAGCAGCCGAAGCGAGCAAGTGGTCGGAGCTTCGCCTCGGTTGTCACCCGGAAACGCCCGTCATTGAACCATGCCCTGATCTCCACCGCCGTTTTGACGCAAAACACGGTGTAACAGGTAGTTGGCTGCAGTATCCGGTGTTCTCGGTCCGGTCGTGGCGAAATCCCTGGGATTGATCCTCTGGCGGTCTCGTCCCGACCGCTTTTCCTCGGAAGTTACCTGCGAGGGCCATCCGTACACTGGTGGAGATCAACGAGGAGTCTCGATCGTGAGGGTACTTTCTCTCGAAACATTTGCCATGTGTTCATAGTTCGGACTCCATTCACTTGCGTTTCGGTGGGATCGTCCGTGTACTGCTAATTGTTGCGCGAGGCTCACCGTCCTTCGGGCTCGTGGCTTCCACAATCTTCACCTCGACGCGCTGGCCGAGCTTGAGCGAAGTTGGCTGCTGGAAGGCGATGCGCACCGGCAAGACGCGGGTGTCGGTCGGACGGCCGGGGTCTTCGGGACGGATCCGGCGGGGGATGAGGCTGTCGGCGATTTCCTCGACAGTTCCCTGCCAGGACTGGCTGGTGTAGCCTTGGGCGGAGATCGTGACGGGACATCCTGGCTCGCAGCGCGGGATGTCGAACGCATCGACCTCAGCCTCGATACGTAGTCGGGTGAGATCGACGATGCGGAGCAGGGGCGTGCCCAGATTGACAGTCTCGCCGGGGTTCACGGCGCGTGAGATGACCACGCCGTCGATCGGCGACCGAACACGCGTGCCGGCGAATTCGGCCTCGATCCGGCGGTAGCCGGCGACGGCCTCGGCCCGACGGGCCTGCGCGGTGTTCCAGCGGGCCTTGAGACGCTCCCTGGTCTCGGCCACGCCCTGCTGTTTCTCTGGCAGCCGATTGGCACGGGCTTGTTCCTGCTCGATCTGCGACAGCTCCGCGTCGGCTTGGGCCACGCGCGCCACTGCCTCCTCGGCCGAGGCACGGATCGCGTCGCCGCGGAACTCGACCAGCAGTTGCCCCTTGAGGACCGCCGATTTCTCCTGGACCAGGATGCGCGTGATCGTGCCCGGCAGCTCAGCGCCGACGACTACCTCGGCCCCGGGGTAAGCCGCCACGTGGCCCTCGGCCAGGATGATCGATGGAGAGTCGGGCTGCCGCTTCTCTGCGCGATGTGGGGCTGTCGAGGGCGAGGCTTGTTCCAGAGCACCGGAGCCGCTGAGCGAGGCGAAGGCGAACGGCACGCGGCTTTCTCCGTTGCTGCCTCGCCAGGCTTGCCAGGCGAGGATTCCCGTCAGAGCCAGGCCCAATCCCGGCAAGAGAACGCGGCCGACGAACATCGAACCCGACATGGGTCAGAACTCCAGAGGGATCACGGAGCCGTCCCGAATCGCCACGACGCGGTCAGCGATCGAACGCACGGCAGGGTCATGGGTCACGATCAGGAGGGCCCGGTTTTCCTGCCGCGCCAGACTCCGGAAGAGCTCCAGCACCTGGGCTCCGGAGTCGGAATCGAGGTTGCCCGTCGGTTCATCGGCCAGGATCATCGGGGCGGCGCCTGCCAGTGCCCGGGCGATGGCCACCCGCTGCTTCTGACCTCCCGAGAGGTCGCGCGGCCGGAAGCTCCTGCGCTGCGACAAGCCCACGGCATCGAGCACCCGCTCGGCCTCCCGCCTGGCCCTGGCGCCGCGCCAGCCGCGAATGTTCAGGGCGTAGACCACGTTCTCCATTGCGGTCAGCGATGGAAACAGGTTGTATTGTTGAAAGACGAATCCGATCGATCGGCGGCGGATCGACCAGAGCCGGCCGGGCCGGCGCACGTCGACCTCGCGGCCCTCGATGGTCAGCCGCCCCCCGCCGGCTCCCAGCAAGCAGCCCAGGATGCACAGCAAGGTCGTCTTGCCCGACCCCGAGGGGCCTTCGAGAGCCACGACCTCGCCGCGGGAGAGCGACAGCGAGACACCCCGCAGGACTTGCACCTCGTGAGGGCCCTCGCGGTAGGTCTTGGTGACGTCACGCGCCTCGAGCACGGTCATTGCCGACCCTCCTGATCGCTCTTCATGGTCAGCCCCGGAACACGATGGCCGGGTCGAGCGACCTGACCTTGCGGAATGAGACGATCGATGCCGACAGGCAAAGCACCTGGGTCGCGACGAATACCAAAGCGACCATCCCCCTGGTCACGGCCATCTTCATGTCGAGCCTGACAAGCAGCGGATCGAGCCCGAATGTCAGCACCAGGCCCAGGGCAAAGCCCAAAGCCGCAGCAAACATCGCCTGTTCCGCGATCAGCCCGCAGACGTCGATGTCCCTTCCCCCGAGCGCCTTGATGGTGCCGAACTCAGCGAGGTGCTCGGTGGTCGACGCGTAGAGCGTCTGGGCCACGATCACGACCCCGACCAGGGCCCCGAGCGAAACGGTCAGGAAGATCGTCAGCCCCAGCCCGGTGCTCTCGATCCAGTATCGCCGCGAGATCGACGTCCACTCGGCCTGGGTGTGGACGTCGTTGTACGGCAGCCGGCGCTGGATCTCTGCGCGCACGGTCCGCGGATCAGCCCAGGGCTCGAGCTTGACGATGATGAAGGTGGTCTGGTCGCCCAGCTCTTCGGCAGAAAGGCGCTGGGCAAGCTGGTAGTCGAGGAAGGCCATCGGGTTGGTCGTGAACGAGCGGGCGTCGCGCGTTTTGCCGATGATCTTGAGGCTGAGTCCCTGGAACTCGCGCGAATCGCCGACCGCGAACGGCCCGAACCGGCGCTCGGCCGACTCGTCGAGCATCACGAACCGCCCGCGCCTCAGGTCGGCGGTACGTCCCTCGATGACATTCCAGGGAAATGCCCAGCGGCCGAAGTCTTCCAATGCGTAGTAGATGACCGATTCCTTGGCCCCGGTCGGCAAGGCAACCACGGCGTACCAGACGATCAGGTTGTCGGCCCGGGCCACGCCGGGAATCGACCGCACGCGCTGGACGTAGGTCTCGGGGAAGGGATTGCCGAAATCGACGTTCGCCGTGTTCCGGGCCATCACCCAGAGGTCGGCGTCGAGCTTCTCGATCGTGATGCTGGCATTCTCCAGGAGCCCGAAGAAGAGCCCCACCTGGATCAAGACAAGTGCCACGGCGAAGCCCACGCCCAGCACGGTGGCCAGGAATCGGCCCTTCTCGTCCAGCAGCATCTTGAGAGCGAGATCGACCATGGCGGCTCACCTCGAAGGGGCATCGGAGGGCCGCGAGCGGCCCTCCTCGTGACCGACCAGGTGAGCGACCAGAGAATCGGGCAGGCGGCGGATCAGGGCCATCAGCATGGCCATTGGCCAGGGAAACCGGATCAGTCCAGACTTGCGCTGGTCGATCGCCCTGGCGATTTTTCGCGCGGCCGCCTCCGCGGTGATCTCGAACGGCGCGGCGGCAGCATCCATCGGCGTGATCGCCGTGGCGACGAATCCGGGACAGATCGTGGTCACGGCGATGCCCCGGTTCCGCAAGGCGATGCGCAGCCCCTCCATGTACAGATTGACGGCCGCCTTGCTGGCGCAGTAGGCGGACTCTCCCGGCAACCCCTTGAACGCGGCCATGCTGGAGACGGCCACGAGCTGTCCCCATCCCCGGTCGAGCATGCCGGGGAGCACGGCCTCGATCGAGTAAACGACGCCCAGCACGTTGACGCGAAAGGTATCCTCCACGTCGGCGACGTTCAGCGGAGCAAGCCGTGTCGGCGTGCCGTGGCCCGCGTTGGCGACGATGACGTCGACGGGACCGAGAGCGCACTCGATCTGCTGAATCGCGGCACGGAGCGCCTGGCGGTCGCCCACGTCGGCGGCCGCGACCTGCGCTCTGCCTCCGTGCGTCTCGATCTCGCCGGCCAGGTCCTCGAGCGCCTTTCGCCGCCGGGCCACCAGTCCGACCTGGTAGCCGCGGCAGGCCAGTTCGAGGGCCAGGGCACGGCCAATCCCGCTCGACGCGCCGGTCACCACCGCCACGGGTTCGCGCGCGGCAGTGCCCGTTCGCCGGGATCGCGGCCGCCGCTCGATGTTTGGGCACGGTTCACGCATCTGGCTCTCAGCGGCAAGAGACCCGGTTTGACCCGCGGTTCCGATCTTCATGCCCGACCCCCGTCAAACGGCCCGCAGCACCAGGCAGGCGTTGCTGCCGCCGAAGCCGAACGAATTCGAGACGGCGACAGCGACGCGATGGGGACGCGTTTCGTTGGCAACCAGATTGAGGCTGACGTCGGAGTCGTCGAGGTTGATCGTGGGGGGAATGGCCCGGTGTTTCATGGCGGTCATGCAGGCGAGGGCTTCGATGGCTCCCGCGGCGGTCAACAGGTGTCCGGTCATGCTCTTGGTCGAGGTGACCGGAATTTGATCGAGCGCCTCGCCGAAGACGCGCCGGAGTACCGCGGCCTCCGTCGCGTCGCCGACCGTGGTGCTCGTGGCATGGGCGTTGATGTGGTCCACCTGCTCGGGCGTGATCCGGGCATCGGCCAGGGCCTTTTGCACGGCCAGACCGGCCCAGGCCGGGTCGGGACTGGGGATCACGTTGTGGTGGGCGTCGCTGCTGGAGCCGCAGCCGGCGACCTCCCCGTAACCGTGGGCTGACCGACGCCGGGCATCGGCCGCGCGCTCGAGCACGAACGCGGCGCCTCCCTCGCCCAGCACGAAGCCGTCACGATCGCGATCGAAGGGGCGTGACGCCCGCGTCGGATCATCGTTCCGTCGGGACAGGGCCCGGAGGTTCCCGAAAGTGGCCAGGCCGATGGGCGTGACGGCCATCTCGCAGCCCCCGGCAACGCACGCGTCCACCAGTCCCTGCCGCAGCCAGGCCCGACCGATCTCCAGGGCAAAGTTGCTGGACGCACAGGCCGCCGACAGGTTCACAGCCGGTCCTCTGAGTCCGATCGCTCGGTGGACGCGCTGGAGCGTCGACTCGTCGTCTTGCGACGGGTCGTGCAACCGGTTGCCGCCGCGGCTGGCGTCGGCTTCCCAGAGCACCATCCATTCCGCCCCGATTCCCAGCACCAGGCCGATTCGACGTGTGGCCCGGCTGTCCCACAAGCCGGCGTCCTCGAGTGCGGCCTGAACGCACCAGAGCGCGGCCTGCTCGAGCCGCGGCAGGGCGTGGAACTCACGCGGTTCCCGGCCCGACGGGCAGGGGACCACAGGGAGCTCGGCCGCGATCCGGCTGGGGTAGTCGGTCGTGCAGAACGAGGTGACGACCGCGATCCCCGATCGCCCGGCGAGCAAGTTGGCCTCGAGCGTGGCGAGATTGCAGCCGAGGGACGTCGCCAGCCCCACACCGCTGATCCAGACCGGATCCTCTGCCATCATCCGACCTCCTTGACGTGATGAGACTTCGGCGACACGAGCTCGACCCTGAGCCGACCCGAGGCGTCACTGGCGATCGTCCGGGCGCGGGATTGCCTTGGAGCTCGCGGGGCGAAATGTGGTCGCGGAATCCCCGGGTCGAGGCGGCCATCGTGGACGACGAGATCGCGAGCAATCCTCGACCCTCTGCCAGCATCCCGAGAACTCTGGTCCAGAAGTCCGGCGAGAACGGTCAAGTCCAGCGGCCGGGGAGATACCGGCCCTTCGCCGGCGGCGACTTGAAAGCATGGCCGATCGAGCTTGAAGGAGCTCGTGGGACCCAGGACCACGGCCAGGGCCTGACACTCGCAGTCCGCCATCGGCTCACCCTCGCGGTCCGGAACGAACTCCGGGGACCAGCCGCTGAAGACCAGCCAGAGGCCGGGAACGATTCCCGCCTTCAGCCACGTGAGTGCGGTCAAGATCCCCTCGAACTCGGCGGATAGGCCGCCGCCAACGCCCAGGTTCGGCCCGTGAACGCCCAGGGCAAGGCTGAGTGTTCCGGCAGGGGAGTGCAGGGCATAGTGAGGAATCAGGTGGGGAGACACACCCCAGACGCCGTCCGAGCGAAAGCGATCCAGGGCAACAACGAGGCTCGACCGACCCAGAAAGCGGGAGGAGACAAGAATTCCCCAGTGTTCCAGGCAACGGGGATCGCTTTGACCCATGCGCCGGAGCGTGCCGTGGACCGCGGCCACCGCGGCAATCGTCTGGTCATCCGAGTTCCGCAGCAGAGAGGGTTGAATGGCAGGCCAGCCCTCCGGCGGGTTGCCGGGTTTTCGTCGCGCGCTGGAGATCTGGTCCCTGGTCATCCGGCACAATGCGTGTGCCCGGACCTCCGCGCTGAGGACAACGTCAAGCCGGGTGTCGCCCTGAGTCGGAACCGAACCCATTGCACGATTGGGGGTCACGTCGAATGCCTCATGCCAGGTTCAGTGGCCAGCCCTTCCTCATCGAGAGGAACTGGCGATAGGGTTTCTCAGCACATCCGCTCCATTCACTGCCTCCGAAGCAGGATGAGGATGACTGTTTACGGTTTTTCCGATAATCTGACCAGCCCGGTCCCCATTTGCATGCCAGCGATGGCGGATCCGAAGCTCGGAGGTCTCCTGATGGATCTCCTTGAACGACGCAGCTTGGCAAGCGGACCCGGTTGCAGAGCGGTTCTCTTGAAGTCAACGGATGAGTCAGGAAGTTCCGTGTCGTCCCTCCGATCACTCGAGGTGCGCCCATGTCCACCAAGCTCCCCATCGACGAACTGATGCGAGCCTTGAAGCAGAACACACTGGTCAGGATCTTCGAGGAGTTCGAGAAGACCTATCCGGACGATCACCTCAAGGACCTGGTCGTGGACGAGATCGGTGCGGGTCGCGACATCGTCGTGATGGGACGAAGGGTGACCAACTTCGGTTCCGACAGCTTCCTCGGGCTGGATCAGGATCCGCGAGTGATCCGGGCCATCCACCGCGGGCTGGACCGGTGGGGGTCGCATAACGGAACATCGCGCGCTTTCTCCAGCGTGCGATCCAACCTCGAGGCCGAGGAGAAGCTGGCGGCCTGGCTGGGGGTAGAGTCGACCTTGATCTATCCCTCCGTCACGCTGGCCAACCACGGGGCCATACCGGGGCTCGTCGGTCGCAAGGACGTGGTCGTGATGGACGAGCTGGCGCACAACTCGATCCAGGAGGGAGCCAGGCTGGCCCAGGCGGGCGGTGCCCGGATCGCGACCTTCGCGCACAACAGCCCCGAGGATCTGGAACAGACGCTCCAAAAAGTCAAACCCTACCGGCTGGCCCTGATCTGCATCGACGGCGTGTATAGCATGAGCGGGGCCATGCCGCCCATGAAAGCCTTCAACGAAATTGCAATTTCAAGAGACGGAGTGCTTTACATCGATGATGCACACGGCACAGGCGTGCTCGGAGAACGGGGCCGGGGCACCGTGCTGGAGGCGCTGGGCAGCTACGACAACGCCTTCGTCGTCGGCTCGCTGTCCAAGGCGTTCTCCTGTGCCGGCGGGTTCATCGCCTGCTCCAGACTGTTTCAGAAGCTGCTCAAAATCCGTTCGAACACCTATATCTTCGGTGGGCCGGTCGTTCCGGCCTACCTTGATGGGATCTGCGCGGTCGTCGATATCCTTCAGTCCGACGACTACCCCCCGCTTCGCGCGCGTCTCGATCGCCATGTCGAGCGGCTGTCTCGAGGGCTGGCGGAGCTCGATCTCGTCGTGAGCGGCGGGACGACGCCGATCCTCTCGGTCTCGGTCGGCGACGAGGCTGATACGCTGAAGGCTGGCAGATTCCTCCTTGACCAGGGTTTCTATGTCCAGTCGGTCCTGTTCCCGGCCGTTCCCTACCACGGGGGCGTCATCCGGGTGCAGTGCAATGCCAACCACACTGACACCGAGATCAACGGGCTGATTGCCGCGTTCGCGGCCTTGAAGCAAGTGATTCGTCTGCCTTCGAGATCGCAATCTCCCAGAGCGACCGCGCAGATTCTCCGAAAGGTCTACGCCTACTGTGCCGACAAGGTCGCGGGGTGACCTCACCAGAGCGTCGCGCCCGATTCTCCGCTGGCATCATGCCGCCGACGTTCGCACATCGTTCATCGCCGCAAGGGTTACCCCTTCCTTCGTCGCGACCTCGGCCTCAACCAGGTCGAGGAGCTGCCCAACCCGCTTGACCTCCATGAGCTGCTCCATCGCCAGCCGGATGCGGAATTGATGTTCGACGCGCATCACCAGACCAACCACGTCAACCGAGTCCAGCCCGAGTCCCTCGCGCAAGTCCGTTGTCTCTTCGAGGTGATGAAAGCCCTCTCCCATTTCTTCCTCGAGCAGACTGACGAGAGTGGCTAGCAGAGTCTCACGATCCATCATGATCTCCCTGTTCCTCCCTGTCTCTCAGGGTGAAATTCCCTGCCTATCGCGCATCCATGCGCTATCCGCCCATCGGCTTATGGGCGAGGCAGCAAAGTATACTGGTTCCCGCGATCGGGGCAACTGCTGTCTGGGGACTGGACAGGGCGGTTTCCTTCCGGCTTAACTTTATTGTTTGGCGTTCCTTGGAAGTTCTGTTGGAGCCCGGTCGCGTGCTGCGGATTGTCGGGACTGAGTACACGCTTCACCGATCACTCGGCGATGTGTCCATGAGGAAGGATGTAACCCAGCGACAGCAGCTTGTTGACGATCGTATCGACGCACTCCGCCACGGAGAGCTTGCTGGTGTCGAGACTGACCTCAGGGTTCAAGGGCGGCTCGTAGGGATCATCGACACCGGTGAAGCCCATGGGTTTCCCATCGGCCAACGCTGCCCTGGCCTTCGAGTACATTCCCTTGACGTCGCGCTGCTCGCAGACTTCGATCGGGGTTGAGCAATAGACCTCGATGAAGTTGCCCCGGGAAATCTTCCGGGCTTCGTCACGGACGGCGCGGTAGGGACTGATCACGGAGCAGAGCGTCGTTCCTCCGTGCAGCGCCACCAGTCCGGCGACATAGCCAACCCGGCGGATGTTGGTATCGCGGTCTTCCTTGCTGAAACCCAGGCCCTTGGACAGGTGCGTGCGGATCTCGTCGCCGTCAAGCAGCGAGCAGTTGCGGCCGAACTCGGCCAGGCGCTCGATGAGCGCATGAGCGATGGTGCTCTTCCCCGAGCCCGACAGTCCGGTGAACCAGATGGTCATTCCCTGGCGGAACCTGGGCGGATTGGTCTCGCTCAAGATCTCGGCCACGGCCGGCCTGCTGAACCACTCGGGGAGCTGGAGACCGCGTGCCAGGTACTTGTCGCGCACTTCGGTGCCAGAGATATCGGCGGTCTTGGCGCCCGGGGGAACTTCATCGACCGGGCAATAACGGTTCTCCTCGGGAAGAAACACCATCTGCTTGAAATCGACCATCTCCATGTCGATCTCATCCTGGAACCTGGCCATGGAATCTTGAGCGGCATAGGGAGGATAGAAAGGCTTGCCAGTCGAGTCGTTACCGGGTCCGGCGTGGTCGCGGCCGACGATGAAGTGAGTGCAGCCATAGTTGCGGCGGATGATTGCGTGCAATATCACCTCGCGCGGACCGGCCATCCGCATCGCCAGAGGTAGCAGGCTGAGCACGACGGACCCGGACTTGTAATAGTTATCCACCAGGGCACGATAGCACCGCACCCGGGTAAAATGGTCCACGTCGCCCGGCTTGGTGACGCCGACGACCGGGTGAATCAAGAGCCCGCCGCCGATCTGCTGAGCGGCCCGCTTGGTCAGCTCTTCATGGGCGCGATGCAGGGGATTGCGGGTCTGGAAGGCGACGATCCGGGACCAGCCCAGGGATTGAAAGTGACGGCGCAGCTCGGCCGGCGTGCGCCGGAGCTCGACGAAGTCATAGTGGGGCGGAGTGCGGATCACCTCGAGCCGGCCGGCGGCCTGATGTCCCGGCTGCCGATCGAGATGGGCCACGGCCGGGTGCTTCTTGTCGAGCGAGCCGTAGGCGAGCTCGGCCTCCCGCTGCTTGTCGATCGGGTAAATTTCCTCGACGTGGAGAAATGCCAGCAGGTTGCCATAGACATCGCGCAGGGCCAGCGGCTTCCCCTCCTCGACACCATGACCGGGAGTGACCGGCAACGTGACGGGCAGGGGCCAGAGCGTGCCATCAGCCAGCCGCATCTCGGTGACGACGCGGTCATAGTCGGCCTTACCCATGAACCCGCGTAGCGGCGAGAATCCGCCCACGCTCAGCAGTTCCAGGTCGCAGAGACCGCGCTCGTCCAGGGTCAGGCTGGCATGATCCTTGGCGGTCGCCTTCATCTCGGCAGCACGCTCCGGACTGACGACAAGATCGACCAGCGAGCCTCCGTAGGGTGTATTCAACGAGGCCTTCGATTGTGCGGTAATTTTCAAGCTCCTTCCCACCGGAGAACCAAATCAACTCGCCCATTCCGCTCCGGCAATGTTGGACAACCCCCGGGAACTGGGCAAAAGCGGTATTTTCCTGAGATTCGGCCAATCCCGCCACCCGAACATGAGAAACTTTCCCCGTCCGATTTCTTTCGCTTCATTCCTGATAACAGGGAGGCCGGGAATCCACTTCAGATCGTCCATTCGTGAGGCGAGGTTTGCGCGACGAGCTCGGCGATGGTGGTGGTGTCGAGGACGCTGCGCTCCGCGGCACGAACGCGGTCCCAGACCAAGGCCAGGATCCGCGCGGCTGGATGTTTCTCTCGGCCGGAACCTCGCTGAGGGGCGTCTGGGCCGTCGATCACGGCCAGGACCTTGCTGAGCGTGATCTTGGCCGCGGGACGAGCCAGGCGATATCCTCCCGACGCACCGCGGGTGCTGACAACGAGCCCCGCTCCTTTCAACTGGAGGAGGATCTGGACCAGGTAACGCTCGGGAATCGCGTGAGTATCCGAGATTTCGCGGATGCGCAGTGGTGGTGCGTCCGGACTCTGCTGGGCCAGCGCCAGCAAGGCCAGACAGGCATATTCCGCCTTCGCCGAGATCTTCATCGGGCCACTTGCCTCCATGGCCCCTCGGGCAGGCAACTCAAAGCTGGCTGCTGTCCAGCGAATGCAGCCCGCACTCGGTCTTGGCCTGACCCGCCCACCGACCCGCGCGTTCGTCCTGTCCATTGACCACGGGCTTGGTGCAGGGCCAGCAGCCAATCGAGGGATACCCCTGATCGTGCAGCGGATTATAGGGAACGCGATTGGCCACGATGTAGGCCCAGACATCGCGCCGGGTCCAGTTCCGGAGGGGGTTGACCTTCACGAGGCTGAACTTGGGGTCCCAGCCAACCACCTTCGCCTGCGCTCGATCCGCCGATTGGTCTGCCCGGATCGCCGTGATCCACGAGTCGTAGCCCACGAGCGCTCGCCGCAGCGGAATGATCTTGCGCTCGTAGCAGCACTGCTCGGAGTTCGCTACGTAGAGCGGTCCATTGTGCAAGCTTTCGTACTCCCCCACCGACGTGTCCGGCCTGACCATCTCCACCTCGATCCCGTACCGATCGGCGAGCTGGTCCCGCAGCGCCAGGGTCTCGGGAAACTGGTAGCCCGTGTCCAGGTTAAAAACGCGAACCCGAGGCTCAACCTCGGCCAGGAGATGAATCAGGATACAGCCTTCCGGACCAAACGCGGTCGCCATCGTCAACCGCGGAAAGAATCTCTCGACGGCCCACCGCAGAATCTCCGTGGGCGCTGCCTCAACGAGCAGTTCGTTGACCTCCGTCAGCTCTTCCTCGGCCAGCATCGCTTCAGCCCTGGACATGGCGTTCAAGCTCCCCAGATTGTAAAAGTAGGCACAATCTTACGTTTCCCAGTGATGAAAGTCAACATTTTGGCTTGACGGGATTCAGGGTGGGTGAGTGTTGTCACCAGCTCGGCGCGCGGCATCGACGGCGGACCCCGACAAATCACCAAGGCAGTGCGGCATGAGCGTCCCCCGAACGCCGTTGACGCTCAGGTCGATCACCTCGGCCACTCTGCCCGTTCCCAGTTCCGCCTGGAACCGGAGGGTGGGAAGCTCCGAGGGGGTTAGGAAACGAAATTTATTAACTGTCGCATTTGGCCTTTTTGGCGCGCGGTTTGGTTGGTAATCTGGGCGGTCCAGAAAAGGATTTTTCAGCTTTTGGCAGGAAGCCGTGATGATTACCA
>JBEKTN010000269.1:0-12034 GCA_049516015.1 Isosphaeraceae bacterium
CTCCATTGGCCCAGGTGGTAAGATAGGGAATTCGGGAAAGCATTATGCGCAATGAGTTCGCGAAATGGGAGATCAAAACCAGCGTGTTTTCAGGGCGAAAATCGCAGGCCGGGAATTGCTGAAGAAAACAAACCCATTTGTCAGCGATCTTGGAAATCACGCGCTCTTCCGCGCCAACGGGTACCCTGCGATCCGCTCGAGTATCGAGATCGGGGCGAGGTCGGGGCAGGCCAGGCCAGAGCGGCGGACGATGAAGGTCTGTTCCAGCATGTACTGGCCGCTCAGGCAGGCGTGGCTGGTGCCGTCGGTGAAGACGATCCAGGCCGAGCCGGCGGGAAACTCCCAGCGATCCTTGCGGCAACTCTCCTGGAACGCGGCGTCTTCCTTCATCGTGTGATGAATCTTGAGCATGAAGGCGTCATAGGGGGGACGGTCGATCACCGGCAGTCCCATCCGTGCGCCGACCTTCACGACTGCCCGTTTCCAGGTGTCGAGCAGGCTGGGGGTTCTGGTCAGGCCGACCTTAGCGGCGAACCGGCCCGCCAAAGCCTCGAAATGGTCCGAGGTTAGCCAGATCCGGGACCGTTCGGGATGGATGTTCACGAAGATTCGCAAGAGCCGATCGCCGTGCGAGGGCCGGGTCGGGAACGAGTCGAAATGAAGCAGATCATTGCGTGAATGCAAGGAAGCCTTGCGACCTTGCTCCTCGATCGGCCGGAAACTTGCGTAGTCGATCTTCCAGGCAGACGCATAATGCTTGAGGAACAATGCCGCGAATGCAATCGACCGGCTCGAGAAGGCACGCATGATCTCGTGGACCCGCTTCAACTGGGCAGCGTCCTTCTGATCGACGCCCCTGAGCCGATCTTCGCCTGGCCGGTAGCTGATGTTCTTGTAGAGGGAGCCGTCAATCTGTCTCTGGGTCACCAGGAAGGTACGCTCCTCGTGGGTAACGAGTGGTGGTGATGTTGGGAAGTAGAGGATGTCTCCAGCCTCAAGGCTTCGATACTCCTGCCGGCTTGCCTCGGTGGCAAACCGATCCTCTCGCAGCGTGATCCGAGCCATGGCAATGCCCCTTACCATGTCAAGCATGCGTGTTTTCGTGATACATGACGGCCGACGTGGAAAGCTCCGAAGTGGCAGGATAATATCTCGGCAAGGGTGCCTGTAAAGGTGAAATAGTTTGACCAAGAATAATTCTTGTTGAAATCACCAAAGGATGCGATGTTCCCACAACCGGAACAGGTTGCACAGTACGTCCGGCCCCTGCCGGCCACATCTCCTGGGCAACCGATCGTGCCGGTCGGGACTGGTCGTTCTTCGGGCATGATCGCCTGCGGTTCGCGTTGTCCGGCCTTACCGAATTCGCTAAGGTGACATGAGGTGCTGGTGGCAGGGTCAGAACCGGTCGGGATTTGTGTCGAGGCATGAAGTAAGCGGCCGGGGCCGGGGAGGTCGGCTGGTGAGGGTTTTGCGTGATTGCATTCGGGCTACGGTCGGGGCGGTCTGGCTGCCCGCGACTGTGGTACTGGTCTGGTGCGCCATGGTGGCTGGCCCGGATGTCCTGGCCGTGGCGCAGACCAGCGCCCGGGCACAAGAGCCATCGGATCTCGGCACCCGCGCGGGCCGCGCCGCGGCGGCCGTCGAGGACGAAGGCGAAGGGCAAGGGGTTAGCGACACGGCCTTGGATGGCAAGCCCGGAGTGCCGCGGGTCAGTGGTAACGAATCGTTCCTGGCGTGGATGGCTCGCGCTTCCGGCCCGATCGGTCTGGTGATCGCCGCGATGTCCTTCTACCTGTTCGCGCTGGTCGTCTGGATGGCCCTCCGCTACCGCACCTCGATCGCCATGCCTCTCCCGCTGGTCCGCGAGCTCCAAGAACTGCTCGAGCAGAAGAAATACAGCGAGGCCTACCACCGGCTGATCGCCAACGACTCGCTGCTGGCGCGGATCTTGACGGCGGGCGTGCGCAAGCTCCCCGTCGGCTTGCCCATGGCGCAGCGCGCGATGGAGCTGGCCAATGAAGACGCCACCATGGAGATGGAGCATCGCACGACCTACCTTGCCACCGTGGGGACGCTGGGACCGATGATTGGCCTGGTGGGAACCGTCTACGGCATGATCATGGCCTTTCGCGTCATCGCGCTCGAGGGCTCGTCGCCGCAGGCCAGCCAGCTAGCCGCCGGCATCTCGACGGCGCTGTTCGCAACCCTCGAGGGGATTGCCATTTCAATCCCGGCGATCTTCTTCTACTCGATATTCCGCAACCGGATCGCCCGGTTGTCGCTCGAGGTGGCAATGGGGGCCGAGCCGCTCCTCGAGCAGTTCGTTCCCGGAGTTCGCACCCAGGAGCCTGGCGCCTCGCCGGCTGCACCGCATCCCCAGCCGCCCATGCCGATGCCCATGGGGGGGCCTCCGTCGCATCCGCACCCCTTCGCCGTGAGCGCCGCGCTGGCTGCCGCCCCGAGCGTGGGAAACCCCCGCTCGGCCTTACCGCCGGCCGCGCCCGAATCGCCATGACTGGTCGAGCAGTCTCAGGCCAGGATTTCCTTGACGATGTTCCCATGCACATCGGTCAAGCGGAAGTCGCGGCCGGCGTATCGATAAGTTAAGCGTTCGTGATCGAGCCCGAGGAGCTGGAGCATCGTGGCGTGCAGGTCATGGACATGAACCTTGCCTTCGACCGCTTGAAAGCCGAATTCATCGGTCTTGCCGTGGGCGTACCCCCCCTTGACACCGCCGCCGGCCAGGATGGTCGTGAATCCGCGGTTGTTATGACCTCTGCCGAGCTTCTTGGAAATGAAGATCCCGTCGGCAACGGGAGTACGCCCGAATTCGCCGCCGATAACTACCAGGGTTTCGGCGAGGAGGTCTCGTCGCTTGAGGTCGGTCAGTAGTCCGGCGAGCGCTCGGTCAAGCCCTTTGGCCTGTTCGCGCAGATTGTCCGCCAGAGTGTCGTGGTGGTCCCAGCCCGGGTTGTAAACCTGGACGAACCTCACTCCGCGTTCGATCAGGCGTCGAGCCATCAGGCATTGCCGCCCCACGGGCGTGTCTCCATACAGCTCACGAACGCGAACCGGCTCGCGAGCGACGTCGAAAGCGTCGGTCGCCTCGGTTTGCATGCGGTAAGCCAGTTCAAATGACTTGATCCGGGCCTCGAGTCGCGGGTCGTCGGTCCGCTGGGCGGCATGGCGCCGGTTAAGGTCGTTCAGGAGGTCGAGCTGGAGCCGCTGCTCTGCTGCCGCGGCGAATGGGCTATGGATATTTTCGAGCAGGCGTGAGACGTCGCGGTGCTGAGTATCGACGGCCGTGGCCTGGCAAGTCGCGGGGAGGAAGGCCGCTTGCCAGTTTTCCACGCCCTTGACCGGCGGCTTGCCGTCGTACAGGACCACGAATTCCGGCAGGTTCTGATCCTCGCGGCCCAATCCATAAGTGATCCACGATCCAACGCTAGGCCGGGCGAGCCGCGCGTTGCCGCAATTCATGAGCAGCATCGCGGTCTCGTGAGCGGCCTCGTCGCTGTGCATCGAGCGAATCACACAGAGGTCGTCGGCCAGGTCACCAAGCAAGGGTAGGGCATCGCTGATCTCGAGGCCCGATTGCCCGCGCCTGGCAAAGTGGAAGGGGGAGCCGAAGGCCGGGGCCTTGCGGTTCTCGCCGGGCACGGGAATCGGCTTGCCATCATTACGCGACAGTTCGGGCTTGGGGTCAAAGAGGTCGACATGGCTCGGGCCCCCTTCCAGGAACACGTGGATGACGTGTTTGACCTTGGGGGCGAAGTGGGTCGATCGCGGATCGCTCTGCTTTGGCGTGGGGCCGTCGCCGGCCTTTCCACGGTCCGCCAGGATGGCCGCCAGGGCCAGGCCGCCGAATCCGGCGCCGGCGCTCGCCAGCCAGTCGCGGCGATTGAACTGGCCAGTGGCGATGGAAGGATAACGCTTGCGCCTCATGCGGGCTCCCTCGTATACTTGAGAATGGAGTCGGGGCACTGATCACTGATCAGTCCAGGAGGATGGGGGCTCAATCGACGAAGGTGAACTCGTTGCAAAGGAGCAGCACCTGAGCCAGTTTTTCGCGTGGCGAGAGGGGAGGACTGGTTGGATCAGGCCCTCGAAAATCGGCGGCCGAGTCGAAGCAAGATTCCTCCCGTGGCCGCCCGGCGGGAACGAGCGAAAGGGTGACCTTCCAGCCGAACGAGTCGAACGCGTCGCCGGCCTGAGGGTCGGTGATGAAGTCGATGAACTCACCCTTTGTCACGCCGACCTGCGCGACGGTCGTTCTGACTTCACGGTTGCGGACGCCGGCCTCGAAGAGTATTCCATTCCGGGCCGAGACGATCAGACACCGAATACCGTCGGCCTTGGGGTCTGCTGCTTCCGCTGGCAATTGATGCCTGGCCAGACCTTCAATGGTCAGCATCCCGTCGCTGGGGGCGACCCACCGGCGCACAGCCGCTTGCTGCCGGTTCGGGCCCGGATGGCCCCCCTCGGCTCTGAGCGCGAGATAGCCATGGGCCTGATCTGGGAACTCCGAGCCGGCTTGCCATTGCTCGTTTTCAAAGTGGGAAAGGGGTGTGAAGCTCACCAGCGACTTGCCGGCCTCGTCCCAGTCGCCGATTCCATAACGCCAGGTGGCCGTCGGACCCGGACCGATTGCCTCCAGAGTCGATGCTGCCGCGAGGAAAGCGACGGCCTGGTTGCGGTCTTCGGTGCTCGGGTCGCGCCCCAGGGCTGCTCGGTAAACCTGGCGCACCCAGGTCTCGTCGTCGGTCGGCAAGCCCTGCTCAGCACGCCTCGCAAGGGCCCTGGCTTGCTCGGCGACGAACGGACCGTTGAGCAGGAAGAGCGCCTGTTGGGGCACGGTGGTCTCGTGCCTGGCGGGAACGTGCAGGTCCGGGTTGGCGAAGTCGAATGCCCGGAAGAACGATGGCAAGTTCTCGCGCTTCACGGCCAGATACAACGTGCGGCGGCGGCAATTCGGCTCGTCGGCAATGTCGACCGGTCGACCGCCGACAGTCAGGTCGAGCAATCCCGAGGCCGCCAGCATCGCGTCGCGCAGCGGCTCGAGCTCCAACCGCTTGCGGTTCATCCGCCAGAGAAGCTCGTTCGCCGGGTCATTCGCGCGCGGCTCGGGACGGTCGGTGCTCGCTTGCTGATAGGTTCGGGAAAGGACGATCTTGCGAATCAGCCGCTTGGTCGACCAGCCGTCCGCCACCAGCGAGTAGGCCAGCCAGTCCAGCAGCTCGGGATGTGAAGGGGCCGGGGATCGCGTGCCGAAGTCGCTGGGCGTGGCGACCAAGCCGCGGCCCAGCAAGTGTCCCCACACCCGGTTGACCCAGACTCGAGCCGTGAGCGGATTGTCCTTACGGGCGATGGCCCTGGCCAGCTCGTAACGACCGCTGCCATCGACAAACGGATTGGCGTCAGACCCTCCCAGCAGCGACAGGAACCGCCGGGGCACTTCTTCACCTGGCTCTTCGGGCTTGCCGCGACGGAAAACACGCGCCGGGGCGGGCTGGTCGGGATCGTCGAGGACCCTGGCCATTGGTGGGGCGGAGGGATCGTTGGTCCAGTTCTGGACCGCCTTCTGGAGTTCGTCATGCTTGGCCCGGCGCTCGCTGTCAAGCCGGTCTTTGATATCGCCCGCCGCGCGATCGTCGAGCGGCGCGCCAGGGCCGTAGATGAGCTGGCGGATCTCATCTTCGGTCTCGCTGTCCAACTCGGTGGGGCGTTCTCGATCCGCGCGATCGGCTTCCGCGATCAGTTTCTCCCACTTCCGGGTGATCGTTGCGAACAGCTTCCCATAGCGCCTGGCCACCTCCATCAGGTCAACGGGAGCCTTGCCCGAGAAAAGCTGGGCCACCATGGGGTTGAGCGGCTTCTCCTCGTCGTCATTGGCGGCAAACCTGGCGGCCAGCGGCTTCGCTTTCGAGGCGAATTCGTCAGGCTTGAGGGCCGCGAAGGCCTGCCATGGCGACATCACGCGATGGCGGTCGGTCCGGGTGCCTTCGAGAAGCGTCTTGTACAGATTGACAATGGCCTGGTGAAGGCCATCGGGTCGCTTGCCCGTTGCGTCCGCCCTGAGCTCTCCGCCGCCCAGTTGCGCGGCCATGAGATACTGTTCAGCCTTGCGGCGATGGTCGCCAAAGACCCGCTTCCGCTCGGCCTCAAGGAATCGCTTGTAATCGCGTGAGCGGGCTCGAAGCTCGGCGGCATAGGCCAGCGCCTTGAGCCGCTGTTCGGGCCCCGTGACGATCACCTCGTCCTTTTCTTGAGCCCCGGCGAAAACCCCGTAGAGCGCATAGTAATCCCGAATGGAAATCGGATCATACTTATGATCGTGACAGCGCGCGCAACCGATCGAAAGGCCCTGAGTGCCCCGAAAGATCACATCGAGACGGTCGTCGATGATGTCGGGTTCGCTGCCCTCGAACTTCCGGCCCAGGGTCAGGAAGCCGAGCGCGGCCAGGTCGGGGTGGTTCTGGACTCTGGCCTGATGATCGGCCGCGATCTGCTTGACGAGGAACTGATCGTAAGGAAGATCGACGTTGAATGCACACACGGCCCAATCTCTGAAAGAGTAAGCCGAGGGGTAGGCGATTTTCGCGTTCGCGCTAGGGCCTTTCGAGTCGGCATAGCGGGCCACGTCCAACCAGTGCCTGGCCCAGCGCTCGCCAAACTGTTTGGACCCGAGCAGGCGGTCGACCAGAATGGTGTAGGCACCTGGTGCCTGGTCGCGCTCGAAGGCCTCGACCTCCTGTTCGGTGGGAGGCAGCCCGGTCAGGTCAAAGGTGATTCTGCGAATCAAGGTTCGCCGGTCGGCGGTCGGCGATGGACTCAGTTTCCTGGCTTCCAGCCTCGCGAGAATGAAACGGTCGATCTCGGTCACGGGCGAATCGCTTGCGTGCACCGTGGGCACGGACGGGGCACGGACGGGCCTGAAGGCCCAGTGGTCCTCGGTCGTTCCCCCCCGTGCCTTCTCCACCGGCCACGGTGCACCCTTTTTCACCCATTGCTTGAGGGCATCAATCGCGTGATCCGGAAGCTTACCGGCCGGAGGCATCTTCGGTTCATCGGTATACCGCACCGCCTGGATCAGGCGACTCTGCTGCGGGTCGCCCGGAACCACGAGTGGGCCAGCACCATCGCCCGCGTTCGCCAGATGCTTCGGCTCATCGAGCCGAATTCCCCCCTTTTGCTGCTTGGCTCCATGACACTTGAAGCAATGCTGAGCGAGAACGGGACGGACCTCGTTCTCGAAGAAATCGAACTCGTCAGATCGAGCGAACGGTGCAAAGAGGGTGGCACCGGCAAGGCCGGCAAAAAACACCTGGCGAGCAAGCATGCGGGATCTCCCAGAGACATCCAGCGGAATCCATCCCGAGATGTACACCGGAGCGATCTTTTTTTCGCAAGGCCGATGAATCGTCTCAAGACCGGTTGCGCTTGATATGCAATCAATTCACCGAACCCGAGAAAATGTTACAACCCGCCCTCGATTTCCGGAGTTGCACTCAGCCATGTGTCGACCACCGGACCGAGTTGGCCCCGTAGCAAGTTACGGCCACGCAGTGCCCTGACTCGCAGGGCGCCTGCGGATACTCCGGTAATCTGGCTGATCTCTGAGTAATCCATGCCCTCAACGTAATGCAAAACAATGGCTTCGCGATAGGTCTCGGGAAGCTGCCCGACGGCCAGCCATAATCTCGCGGCCAGCTCGTCGCGGAGGATAGCCGAAAGGCCCCCCTGCCGCCGTTCCTGCTTGCCTGGGGTCGAAGCCAGCCGGGACGGATCAGTCACGACGGCGTGTCGCCTCAGTCGCCGCTGGTGCTGACGGGCGAGGTTGAGCACGATCCCGCGAATCCAGGCAAGGAACGGGGTCTGGGGATCGTAGCCGGCGATCCCGGCGAGTGCCCGAGTGATAGCTTCCTGAGCGATGCTCTCCGCTTCATCGAGATCGCCGATCAAGAATGAGGCAAGGCGCACCAGACCGGCGCGATGCCGTTCCGCGAGGATGGCGAACGCCTCGGCCTCGCCGGCCTTGACGCGGGCAACCAGCGAATCGTCAGTCGGCTCGACCCCGCTCATGGCTTCGCGAATTCGGCGTAGAGGGAGGCAAAATCCGCCTCGTTGTTCCATGCTTGGATCACGGGATCGTCCTTGAACGTGTCGACCCCCAGGTTGGGGAGCCGGAAGGCAAGGGCCAGCCGGGTATGTTTCAGCACGTTCGATCGGTCATCCTTGTCGGCCCAGAACCGCGCCAGGCGGTAATGGCCCCAGCCGGTCATGGAGCGGAGCTCATCGGGCGAAATACCCCGGCGCAGTGAGTCGTCGGGGCCGGTCAGTCCTTTGATCAGCTCGTCCTGGAGCCGGATGCGGAGGTCGGCCGGGGTTGGCAAGTTCCAAAGGATGACGATGGTGGCGTCCAGGAACTTGACGGGAGGCCCACCCGCGTCCCGGCACCACTCGGCGTAATTCCCCTCGGTGGGAGGCCAGGCTCCGCCCCGGTAGCGACGCTTTCCGTCCAGCAAATCTCGGCGTGCCTCGTGCCAGCGCCCGATCGCCGCGTGGGTCAGCGCGCGAACCAGGTACAGAGAGAACTCTTCGGGCGGCGTCTCGAACGCCGGCTCCAGGTGCTGGAGCACCTGGCCGGCGTGGGCGGGCGAGAGCTCACCGTCGGGGGGTGATTGAAGTTGCAGCCAGGCGTGCAGTGCCGCGACCGGCGGCGGCAACGTGCGCCGGGCGGCCGCCTCGATGAGCTGGTCGAGGGCCAGGTCCTGGCGCCCGTAGTTCAGCAGCAGCACAGCCCTGCCGGTGGACGACTCGACGCCGATTCGGGGAGAGGCGGCCCGGAACCGCTGGTACGCGGCCTCGAACCCCGAGCGATGCCGCTGGATCGTCCTGTCCTGGTCTTCGCCGTCGGCCGATTCCCAGATGATGCGGCGGTGCCATCCCCCGGCCCTGAGAAACAGCAAGCCGGGGTGGTGTGGGCTGGCCTCGAGCCCGCGGCGAACGGCCTGGGCCGCGCGGGCGTCGAACTCATCTCGCCGGTCGCGCAGATCCGCCTTCTTGGCCTCCGCAGCCGCCTGCGATTCCTGATGGGTAGCCTGGGCGGCCCCGCCGAAAGCATCGGCTTCCAGCATCAGCAGATCGGCCTTCAGCCTCTCCGAGCTCCGTTCCGGCTGCTGCAGAGCCAGCTTGAGCGCTTCGGCTGAACGCCCGGCGGTCAAAGCCTCGGCAATCTGGCTCACGAAACGCAGTTCCGGGTCGGCCACGGCCGCCAGCTTCGATAGGTCAGCGCGAATGCTTGCCGATGCCGCTGGTCTGAGCGCGGGCTCGGGCAGCGAGCCAAGGTAAAGGTGCTCCCACTGAAACCGGGCCAGCGCACGCTCCAAAACCACTTCCGGATCGTCCAGGACCGCCGCCTTGTCCAGGTCTGTCATCGCCGCGAGATACTCGCCCGCTCGCCGCAGCAGCTTGCCGCGTACCAACCGTAGTTCGGGATCGTCCGCGTACTGCTTGATTGCAGCGTTGAGATCTTCGAGGAGATCGGACAGTCCGTCATGGTAGGTACGGGCATCGGCGGCTGACGACAGGGTTTGCAGCTCGGATCGGCCCCGGGCCACCAGGCGCTTCAGGTCGATGGCGGGAAGGACCGGTGGTAGCCCCTTGACCCTGGGACCTGACGGGAAAGTGAGCCGGGCAGCCGCGAACCCGACAAGCAGAAAAACCGCTGCTGCTGCTGTGGCAATCGCCCAGGCGTACCGCGGTCGTGGCCACCTTCGCGGCCGCGGCGCGGGCAGCCCGGCCAGGAGCTCGATCTCGGGGGTGCCGAGCATCTTTCTGAGCATGAACGCCTGGATGTCGGTCGCCACAGCCCCGGCAGTCGGATAGCGAAGGTCGCGATCCTTGGCCATCATTCGCTGGCAAATGGCCGCGACCTCTTCGGGAATCTGCTTCTTGTGTTGACGCAGTGGAACGGGCTCCTCGTCGCTGATCTTCCGGAGCACGGCCATGGCGTTGGGACCGTCCGCCGCGGGCACACCAGCAAGCATCTCATACATGACGGCACCCAGCGAGTAGATGTCGGTCCGGAAATCGACCTCCCCATGCCCGAGCAGCACCTGCTCGGGAGACATGTATCGTGGCGTGCCCAGCAAGTCACCGCTGCGGCTCAACCCGCCGGGATCGGTCGCCAACCGGGCCAACCCGAAATCGGTGAGCTTGGGCCGGCCTTCATGGTCGATCAGCACATTGGCCGGCTTGACGTCGCGGTGGACAACGCCTTGCTCGTGGGCCGCCTCCAGCGCCTGGGCGAGGTGAAATATCACGCGCAACGCGGTTTCGAGCGTCAGGCGCGGGCTGCCGATGAGCCGGTCCAGCGACTGGCCCTCGACATGCTCCATCACCAGGTACGGCCGGTCGCCATCAAGGCCAGAATCGAAGACCGGCACGATGTGGGGATGGGAAAAACGGGCCGCCGCCCGGGATTCGCGTTGAAACCGCTCGAGCAAGTCGGGATCGGCATGACCCGCGGTGGAGAGCACCTTGACGGCCACCGTGCGGTCAAGGGCCGTGTCGCGACAGCGGTAAACTACCCCAAATGCCCCGCTTCCCAGCCGGTCGATAACCTCGTACTTGCCAATCTGCCGCGGCAATACGGTGAGTACGGATGCGTCTTGCCGGGCGCCTCTCCCCATCGGGTTGTGTTGGGCGGGCAGTGGGTCCATTACTTCGAACCGTCAGGTGTTGCTATCAAGGAGCAATGCGGGCGTGTGCCGTGGTTCCAGGCAACACGTCGAACGGATAGCCTGGAAGAATTGCCCCCGGACACGATGTTAGACCAACACCAACTAGCGTCAAACCTACCAACTCGGGGCACCAGTTCACAGACCGAATTTCATCGGGACTCTCGTGGGGTGGGCACTGCCCACCCTCTTATCTCGGTGGCGAAGCCTACCTTGCGGCTTCCGAGGCGGTTTCGCACACGGCGGTGCTGGCCTGGCATGCTGCAAGGTTGGTCTTGACATGGCCAAACCGCCTCGTGAGATGTTATCGGTTTTGTTGCGCTCGGGCGATGGGAGAGTGGTCCCCACCAATCAGCAAGAGGAGATAGGCATGGAAGCCACCGCGGAAGCGCCTTCGGCTCAAACTCGCAAGGACTACACGAGCCGGCCCGGCGCTTTGAGCCGCTTCTTCCGCATGAGCCGAGATGGGTGGAAGAGCAAGTACAAAGACCTCAAGGCCACCGTCAAAGGCTACAAGAACCGCCTTGCCCACCTGGCCAGGAGCCGCGAGCAGTGGAGGATCAGAGCCGAGAGAGCGGGCGAGCAGATCACCACCCTGGAAGTCGAGATCGCCGTACTGACTACTGACTGTTGCGGGCCCGGTTGGCGGCGTTGGGGGGGGGGTCAAAAAAAACGAGACTCCGCGCCAAACTCCACCGCGGGTCGGACCCGTCCCGGGTGAGGGCTTCCGGGGACAGCATACTCATCTCGCTTGCACGTTCTTGGGGCCGGGCTTCTGGCGTCTCAAGATCCGGCCCAGATTCTGTTCGAGCAGCGCCAGAAAGTTCTCGTCGCCGAGCGGCCGGCCGGTACGCTCATGCGCGCGGAGGGCTTTCAACTCCTCTTCTTTGATGGCGCTGGTCAACAGACGGCGCCAGTTGGGGGCCATTTCCAAGAGCGGAGCGACTTGCACCAGGGCGTCATCACGCCCTCTCAGGTGAGCCGCCGCGCTGCTCCAGCGATAACGGCTTGGTTGCCTGGACCAATCCGGCGCGCACGGGGTTGAGCTCCACGTACCGCGCCGCGGTCAGGAGGTGGTCTTCATCCATGACGAACGAGGCGAAGCGGCCTTGCCACAGGTGCCCTCGCCAGCCCTCCCGGAAGTTGATCCACCGCGTGTACCGCCGATGTGCCTCGCCGATGGCGCGACGCAGGCTCTCGGCGGACTGCGGGACAACGATCAGGTGAACATGATTGGGCATCAAGCAATATGCCCAGATCGCGACCTGCTCTGCGCGGCAGAATCGCGA
>JBEKTN010000270.1:0-17002 GCA_049516015.1 Isosphaeraceae bacterium
GTAACTGGGCGTTTCTCTGGATTTCGACGGCTCGTTATTCAAAATGATCGATGCGTTCTAACGTACTCAGATTTAATGCTTTACGGCGTTCTTTGTGGTGGACCCGGCGCTGTAGAAGTAGAAGGGGATCAAGCAAAGCGTTGTGAACAGCCCGGCACGCAGGGGGTTGCCTAGCAGGCAGGTTGCAAACAGCCAGGTCGCAAGGGTCAGCAGGAACACCACAGCGATGGGCATGACAAGATCGCCCAGAGGCACCTCTGTGGTATTGCGGACGAAGAAGCCGAGAATCGGGAAAATCGCCAGCAGGAACGGATGGATCACCCATCTCTCAAGGGTTCGTCGTCCCTCCGGCGCATCAGGTACAAGATGCGCCTGCCCGGCAGGATTGGCCTGATTTCTTGAATGGAAAAATAGCGATTGAAGCATGTCTCGAACCGCGTCTGGTCATAGGGATGATGAACGCCTCTGCGCTGGGCTATCAGTCGTTGCACCTGGGAGTCGTCAGGAGCGACGAATTCGATCACCAGCCACGGAGCAAGGTCGCTAAAGAACTCGGCGATGTTCTCCAGGGGCAGGTTCCCCGTGATCGCCAGATGATGGATCAGGGCCAAGACCAAGACCATTTCCGGCCGGCCCCTCTGGAAGATTGATGTTCGCTCCCGATTAACCCACCCGCAAGCCGGACTCGGATTGAGCAGATCCACCAGCAGGGGCAGCAGCTTCGTTTCTTGACGTTTCTTGACTTCCCGGTAGTTGACCTCGACGCAGGCCGGGTCGAAGTCGAAGGCCACCGTGGGAATCCCGCGATCGCTCGCAAGCCGGCTGAAATTGCCGGTGTTCGCCCCGAGGTCCTAGACGCTTGCAGGCCTGACCAACTCCAGAAACTCGGCGATGAATCGGCTCTTCTGGTCGGTCTGGTCGGGTAAATACGTCGATTCCTTCGAGTAAGCGACCCAGGTCGACCGACCCGGCTTCCAGGAGAGCCCTTTCACGGTGGACTCGAGGCTCGCTATGAGCCCCAGCATCGCGGACTGGCTGAACCGGCCGGGACTGCCAGACTCACGCGTCTGGGCGTCGGAGTGTTGCACCAACCCGTGAAGATGAAGGTGCAGCGAGAGACCGAATCGTCCCCGCGATCGCCATGGCAAGAGCCGGGTCGCAAGATCAAGAGGGATGCCGTCGAGGTTCGTGCGGCAGAGCTGGCCCAATCGTATGTCGGTCAGGCTCATCAGCGCCAGGGGCGCCAGAAAATGTTGGCAGAACTGCCGGTAAGCCACCCATGGCCATCCTTCGTGATACTGTTCCAGCGAAAGCGTATCGATCAAGATCGGCTGGCCCTCGTGAAACTGCACGTTGTAGGCACTGCAATCCTTCAACGACATGCCACGGCGAAGTGCGTGGCGTTCGACTGCCAAGGTCAACAGCGCGGCGTCCTTGTACTGGCTGAAGCTCCATTCAAAAGGGTACGAGATCAAGCTGACCGGCTCTGGTCGGATCACCCTGTATGCCGTGGCGGAGACCCGCGGTAAGGCATCGACCTCATCATGTGCGATCAGCAGGCGTCTCTCGGTCAACTCGCGATACAGGCCTGATTTCATCAATTGGTCGTAGTGCTCTCTCGCCAGGAAGTTGACCTGGCGGAGAATGCAGCCCTGATCCTCATAGACAAAGCCCCCCGGATCACGAAACGAGACCGCCGATAGAGGATGACGCGTCATCCCTTTTCATGATCTCCAAACAAGGCGGACTTTAGCTCGAACAAGGCGGACCTGGCGCAGAACAACGCGCTCAGCAACCCGGCGATCAGGACCTGGAACAGCATGCTGCCGGAGCCCGGGTCGAGATATGCCCAGAACCACGGTGAAACGTCCGGTCCGTGACCAACCGCGAGAGAGACAATCCATGACACCATCGTTCTCTCTCCCCTCTTCTTTCTCGTATAGGGCAGGCTGGATTAGCAGGATACGGTTTTTTGCTTTCTTCTCTTAGAAAGAGCGTCAATTGGGTCCATCTTGCTCCCTGGTTTTTTCGGCAGATCCGGGTCCGGTGGACCAGCCGGAATCGAACCGAACTGGGCTGGACACGGAATGGAACTAAGGCCATAAGACTCGATTTATGAAGGATCGACCGCGTCTGAGAACAGTCCTGACCGTGGATCGCCGACTCAACCCCTGAAGCAAGCCCACGAGAAGAATCGCAGAGAGACAGCTCACTGCGAGTCTTCCAGAATACGTTCCGGGGTTCAGGATGTGATTCTGGTGGAACTCGCGCGGCTACAATTTCCTGAATCGTTGGCTGTCGGCTGCTCCTGTTTCCGAACTTCGTTTCACCGAAATCGTGAGTTCTTCCCGAGCCAAGGACTGGCGCGTTGCCTTTTCCCATCATCAAAGTCACAAAAACCGCGCACAGGGTTTCATTCTTGTGCCATCCTATCAATAGAGCGCTGCGAAGATTCACCTTCATGGTGCGACATGCGCAGCAATTATCCAAGCCGGGAGAAAAGGGAGGTCTGGGGCCCAAGGGTTGCCACGAAACGAGGGCGGGCAAGGACTAGAGAGGATCACCCTTTTTCGAGCGGTTTCGAGTTGCTTTGAGCCAGGAGGAGTGGAATCATGCGACAGCTAGGAGATTTACTCGTCTGGTTTGCGATGATCGGGGTCCTGATCGCGGTTGTCTACTTCACGCCAAAGTTTGCCCAATACATGTCGAGTGAGAACCAGCCTACGCAAAGTGCCAGATCAGATCGTCGTCTTGCCTTGCGCCTGATGCCCTCCCCTGAGCAAGCCGAGTAAGTCACGGATGGATTGACGTCACGCGCGGGTTGTTTGAGATGGCCTGGAACGACCATGAAGTGACCTGGTGATCCACACCGACTGGGGCCACCGAGATCTTGGATCGGGCTGGGTTGGCCAAGGTGTTCCCACCATCACGTCGCCGGTAGCGTCACTCGAAGAGGCATCTTTACGAAGCGCGCACGGAGCCGCCCGGAAGACGGGGGCGGATCGCTCACCCTTCCCGAGAACTCATCCTATTTACACCTCGTCAAATCGCGCCCGCTTCCAAGCGCGGAGTTCTCCTGGGTAGCGATCCATTCAACTCCCCACCGGCGCGATGCTTGACTTGACAAGTTTCACGAAGACCTGGCGCGCCAATCCTTGGTGATTTTCAGGACGGGGCATCATTACTATAAATAGTTATTTTGTGAATATGCTTTAGTTCATGTTTGTTTCTCATGGTACTTGCAGCCAAGAAAAATATGTTCTGAAGATCCATGTTCGCACATCTCGCTTGCGATCCATTCCGCAGGCGTATCGGCTTCCAACTTTGGCAAGAACGTGCCGATGGACTGGGATTGGATCGACGAGAACGACGGTGGCCCGACCTACATGTCGCTGTCGGCCAGCAGCCATCATCCCGGCGGCGTTAACGCATTGTTTGCCGACGGCAGCGTCCGCTTCATCAAGAACTCGATCAGCCCTGTCACCTGGACGGCTCTGGGCACGATCGCCGGCGGCGAGGTCATCAGCGCGGATCAATATTGATCGTGGCGGATGGGATGCAATCCGCCCGAAGTTGGGGGTAGGGCGTGGCGAGAGGGGATCGTCCGCGGTTTTTATCGACCACGACCGTCACCTACCATCTGACGGACCCGCCGCCAGCCACCAGAGAGTCCAGGAGCCGATTCATGCGGATAGACCTTCCCAAGTTGGTCGCACTGGCTGCCCTCCTCGTCGGTCCTTGCTGGGGTTGTGGATCCAGCAGTGGCACTCTAGCACCTTTGATCGCGGTCAAGGGGAAGGTCACTTACAAGGGGCAGCCCGTGACCAAGGGTGTCATCGAGTTCGAGCCGGAGGGCTACGGCCGGCCAAGGGCCAGCTCCAATCCGATGGGACTTTCGAGCTCACGACTCTCAAACCAGGGGATGGAGTGGTCGCTGGCGCGCATCGGATCTCCATCAGCGAATTCGACAAAAGCCTCGCGTTCCCCGCGCCGTTCTTCAAGGCACCGGGATCAGGCGAGACGGCATACCGACTGGACAACGTGCTCGAGGCCTCGGGGGTCGAGCCCATCGGCGATGGACGTCTCCTGCTGGTGGCTCACGACAAGAAAGTGCCGCTCCGCGTGATTGAGACGGCGATGGGTCGGCAGGTCGGTTCGCTGCTGACCTGCGCGAAGTTCCCGGCCGAGACGCGGAAATCTTCCAAGTGGGAAGGGATGGCCCGCGATTCCGAGGGCAATTACTACCTGGTCGGATCGCACTCGGGCAAGACGCAAGGTGAGCGCGACGAGCACGCGAAGCTGATCCGGTTCCGGCTTAAGACCCAACCTGGTACAAGCGGCGGCCTCGACGCGGTGGCAATCGACGAAGGCTCAGTCATCTCATGGCGGCTGGCGTCGCCCTTGATCCAGGCACTACAGTATGAACGGCTGGATGCAAAGGCCGTGGATCAGCGCAAGATCGAAGGACTGGCGATCCGCGAGCTGCCGGCTGGTCCCAATGGAAGGGTCCGCCGTGAGCTGGTGATTGGCCTGCGTCAGCCCGACGACCTGGTCCGCACCTTCGTTGCGGACATCACCGTGCCCCCTGCCCCGGACGCTGAACTTGCGCTCACTCGCCTCTTTGCCTTCGATCCCGGCGAGCGCGAGGGCGTTCGCAGTCAACTGACGTCGCTGGAGTATCTTGCCATTTGGAAGGGCTTCCTGGTCGTCACTGCGACCGAGGACGACCAGAATGCGTTTCATGGGAACACGCTCTGGTTCGTGCCCGACGACCGCATCGCGCAGGGCAATGGCTCAACCGTGATAGCGGACAAGGTCTGGACGTTCGAGGCAGACATGAAAGCGGAGGGGTTGTGCGTCTTGCCGCAAGCCGGTGTGACCGACCCCCGCACGATCCGCCTCGTGGTGACCTACGATAACGACCCCCACGCCACCCATATCCCCAGCCGCTTCCAGCAGGTCAATCTCATCCGTCGCTCGGGCGCCACTCTCGCTCCGTGAACGCAATGCAGCACCGCGACGCCAAGACAGATTACCTGGCAAGGTGAAAGGCGATGGGGAGGGCCGTGATGATGGCCCTCCCCATCGGTTTTGGCGACTGATCAGGCTTTCAGGAACGCGATCGCATCGGCGGTTCGCTTGAGCAGGTCGTCGACCTGCTCGGTGCCTTCGAAGCCGATCCGGAATGAAGGCCAGTCGCGCCCGATCGCCTGCAAAATGCCGGGGCGCACAGCCGTTGCCGATTCTACCTGCCCGGCTGCGCTGCTACCATAGACGGATTCACAGCTTGGTTCGATCCGTCGCGGGTTGGCTTGGCGGCAATGGCCCCGGGAATCCGGGGATGTCCTGGCCATGGAATGAAGGAGTGCGCTAGCGTGTTCACGGGGCTGGTCGAGGTTCTTGGCCGAGTCGAGAAGGTGGTCAAGGAGAATGCAGGGCAACGATTGACGCTAGCCTGGCCCGGCTTGACCAGCTCGCTGGAGATCGGGGAAAGCGTGGCGGTCAACGGTTGCTGCCTGACGGTCGTTGCCAGCGACGGCGAGCAATTTGAGGTCCAGGCTGGTCCGGAAACCTTGCTCCGAACGAACCTCGGAGGAAAACGTCCTGGGGATCGTGTCAATTTCGAGCGATCGCTACGGGTTGGCGACAGGCTGGGTGGGCATTTCGTCCAGGGACACATCGACGCCACGGCCGAGCTGCGCGAGCGGCGGTCGGAAGGTGAGTGGGAATTCCTGGCGTTCACTCTGGACCCAGCTTGTATGGGACTGCTGGTCCCCAAGGGATCGATCGCCGTTGACGGTGTGAGCCTCACACTCGTCGATGTCTGGACCGACGGCTTCTCGGTCATGCTCATTCCGCATACTCTGGCCGTCACCACGCTCGGGTTGCTCAGGCCAGGCGACCGGGTCAACATCGAGACCGACATCCTGGCCAAGCATGTGGCCAAGCTGCTGGGCAAGTGAGGGGTTTCTCGAAGACGCGGAGCTTCTCGATGCCGGTTCGTCAGACCCAGTCGTACTTGCGCAGCCTCTTCGCCCGGCGGGACATCGCGCCCCGGCCCCGCATGGGACAGAACTTCCTGATCGACTTGAATATCCATGAACTGATCGTCGAGGAGGCAAGGGTCGGGCCCGATGATGTCATCCTGGAGATCGGCCCTGGAGCCGGGGCGCTCACGGCATTGATGGCCGGTCGAGGCGCCATGATCGTCGCGGTCGAGCTCGATCCGGAAATGGCGAAGCTGACGCAGGAAGCTGTGGCGGGCTTCCCCAGCGTCCGGGTGTTCAATACGGATGCCCTGGCGAACAAGAACACCCTCAGCCCGATCATGATCGAGAGCGTTGATGAAGCGCTGGCCTGTGCTCCGTCCCGAGTTTTCAAGCTGGTGGCTAATCTGCCCTACAACGTGGCGACGCCGGTCATCATGAACCTGCTCATCCACCCCGTGCTCTGTCCTGCCCTCATGGTTGTGACGATCCAGCGCGAGCTGGCGGAGCGGATGATTGCCCTCCCGGCATCCCCGGCGTACGGCTCGCTCTCCGTGATCATCCAGGCCCTGGCTGAGGTCTCGATCGTGCGAGTCCTGCCACCGTCGGTCTTCTGGCCACGACCCAAGGTCGAATCCACCATCGTGGCAATCCGGCCGGAAGCAGCGCGGCGAGCCACTCTTGACGTCGCCTGGTTCCACGACATGGTCCGCAAACTGTTCTTGCATCGCCGCAAGAATCTCCGCCATGTGCTGTCCGGCATCTGGCGCGACCAGTGGACAAAGGCCGAGGCCGAGGCTTGGCTGGAGTCGCTGGGCATCGTTGGCCAGCTTCGCGCTGAGGCCCTTGGCGTGGACCAGTTTCGAACCCTTGCGCATGCCCTCAAGAAGCGCTGGAGCCATGAAATCGCGGAACCATCCGACGCTCTGCACGACGCCGAGGACGACGCCGATGATCGGGAAGACGACGCAAAGGATTAGTGCCTTGGCCTTCAGCCAGTCTCAGAGCCCAGTGTAGGCTCGGCCCGGTTTTTTTGGGGTGGGGCCGAGAGTTCTGGCTTGGCACCTTTTTCTTTGACCTGCCGTGGAGGCAGGATCGCGGGTCGGGGGTGGCCCTTGCGCCGTCCGGACGTCCCCTCTTGGAGCACGAACTCGGCGCGGTCGGCCATGGCGGTCCAGACGCTGGCAAGCTCGTCGCGAGCCGTTTCAGGATGGAGCCGTGCCCGCTCAACGGTCTGCTTCAGCTCGTCGCGGAGCAGTTGCATCTGCTGAAGATCCAGCAGGTTGGCACTCAGCACCGATACCAACATGGCATGAGTCTCGCGGACCGCCTCCTGCCAGGCGCCTGCACTGACCCCAGGTGGGATGATCTCAGCGAGGGGATCAATCACCGGCGCGACCTGTGTCACGCCGAAGCTGGTCCGGGTGCGATAGCGCACCCGCCACGCGTGGAAAACCAGATACAGGGCTCCCCAGAGCATGAGAATGGCGGTACCAGCCACGAGCACAAGTCTTCGGCCAGAGTGATGAGGACCGAGGTCGCCGGACCCCGAGGCAGAAGCTGGGGGATGGACGACGGTTGAGGCCATGTCATCGAACCGGAACCGGCGCGAGCCAGACCCATCCTGGTGACCATTCGAAGTGCTCGCCATGTTCGCTCGAGGTTTACAGATCGGTACTCATCATCATTCCATGCGCAGTGTATCCCCCGCGGCCGCCGTTGAAAAGCCAAGGAGATACGGACTACCCTTTCACGGTTAACCTTTGCAGAACCGCGTCATCGCCACCTCGCCAAAAGGCATCGTAAGTCAAATGGCGGGCCTACGAGACATTAAGAACTGGCCTCGAGTGGGTCGAGGAGCGATTTGTAACCATCTACGCGGGTTGAAACCCGGTAGCTTTCCGGTGAGAAGGTTCGGCAACGCTCAGGCAGATCGCACCCCGCGGTTTGCGGTCTCTCCGCCTTATCGGGGCCGCAGCTTGCTCCATAACTCCGTGAGGTCGCCGTGGCCCGAGGGGGCCAGGAGGTAGCCGCCGGCATAGGCCAACGTGCCAACAGATAGGTGCAGAAGAAGCGGAAACGCACGGGTATAGAGCACAGTACCCGGATAGGTGACCGGCACGACCTGCCGGAGCAGCCAGGTCGCCAGGATCAGTGCCACAGCACCGGTCAACGGCGGGCTGAGGGTTCGCTTCAGGTAAGTGCGCGGATTGATCTCGAGCACATGAAAGACATAAAGACCGGGCACGAGAAGGTTCGAGAAGAAGGTCGTCAGCACGGTGCCCCAGATCACTCCGGCCACGCCAATGTGGTAAGTCAAGTAACAACTTATCGGCAGGTTGATCAGCGAACCCGCCAGGGCGGCCAGTGCAATGACCTCGATCTTGTTGATGCCGATAGCCATTTGAACAGGCACCGAGAGGATCAGTGGAATTGCAGCAGTGAGGAAGAGCTGCATGAGATAAGCCTCATTGGCCGCATCATAGCCAAGGCGGTTGCCGACCCAGAGCGATAGAAATGGTCCGGCGTAGATCCACCCCAGAAGGCCGATCGGCAAGAGTGCGCCAATGTGCAGGCGGGTGCCGTCGTATTTGACCCGTTCCAGTCCCCGAAGATCGCGGGCGGCTGCCAGGCTGGCCACGGCCGGCATCACCATGTAGGCCAGCATCCAGCCCGTCTGCCGAAGTTGCAGGAAGGGTTTGCTTACCACGTCGTAGACGGCGTTGGCCTGGCCCGGATCGGGATGTAAGAAGCCGAGGACCGTCGTATCCACCTTGTCGGCCATGATCACGCTGATCTGGATCAACGCCATGAAGAAACTGATGTGCCCCAGCGCCTTGTAATCGGCCAGCCGCGCGCCCCGAAATCTCGGCAGGTGGCCCAGGTCGTGAACCATCACCCAGAGGCCAGGTCCCAGCGAGAGGAAGACCTGGACCGCAGCCTGGGCAACAACTACCCAGAAGAAATTGACCCCAGTGCTGACTCCGACCACTAGCACAACGAACCGAAGAATCGTGATCGCCACTTCAAAGCGCGGAATGAAGTCATACCGTCGCGCCGCCTGAAGCACGCTCGAGACGACCACCGAAAGCCCGTAGCAGGGTGCTGTGAGGACCTGCAGCCACAGCAGTTTGACGATGAACGCGCACTGCCGCTCCTGGATGACGCCCACCACGGCCGCCGAGATTCCATGGCTTGGGTCCGCCAGGATCTGCAAACTTAACATGCTGGCAACCAAGCCCCGGGCATCGACCGCGAACTTGGAGTGGGGCAAGGCCCAGTATGCCACCCCCAGAAGCGCTGCCACCTGGACCAGAGCCATCGCCGCGTAGAAGTTCAACCCACAAGCAACAGCTCGATCAACTCCCTGGCGGTCACCGCGGGTCCACGAGTCGGAGATCTGACGCTGCAACGCAGAACTGATCCCGAACTCGAAAAGCATCTGAAAGAAGCCGAAACCCCAGGCAAATTTGTAGGCGCCGCTGAGTCCAGGCCCGATCGCCTGCAAGACCAGCCGGGTTGTCCAAAGAGCAAAGACCACCTGAAGGGGAACCCGCAGCGCCAGCCAGAACGTTCCGCTAAGCAAGCGACCCAGAACCGGTGGCAATGCCCGGGTACCAGACCTGGCGGTGGTGATGGCCGTACTCACAGGATCCTTCCTCGACGGCGACGGCGTGGACACTCCCTTTTCGCTCCGCGACAATGGAGGCATTATCTTAGCGGCAGGCCGCCCCTGTCGAAAGGCCAATAGCGGCAGGCCATCCGAGCTTTCAGTGCAACCATGCGATTATCTTGAGAAGCCAACCAGAGATGCAACCAGGAGTCCAAGTAAGCCACTGCGCGGCAGGGGCTACCGGCGCTCAGTTCGCGTGTCGGCCTTTTCGTTGAGTCCCTCGCTTCATTGAGCTCTACTGGGGAAATGTCTAGACGACTTCGCATCCAATTTGAGGGCGCCATCTATCACGTGATAGCTAGCGCGGTTTGCTCGCGCGTTGCATACAGCGATCAAGAAAGGCCGTGGCGAGCCTACCTTCTCCCCGCGGGAGAAGGTGCCCCGCAGGGGCGGATGAGGGATGAGATGCTAGCCTTGGCCCGCAAATTCCCCTCATCCGGCCGGCCCGACCCCGCAAGCGGGGTTCCCCCCGCTCCCCGCGGGAGAAGGAGAGGACGTCCCGCCGCGTCTGCAACTCAACGGTAAAACGCGCTAGTGCGAGCCCGTCCCCAACTGGCCGATGAACTCCAGCAGATCATGGCACGGATCGAGCCGGAAACCAAAAACCAAGTCTGACACCCAGACCTCAAAAACCAAGTCTGACACCCAGACCTCAAGACTCATCAGGCCTCAGGTGCGGTCACTGGCCGCTTGCGGGCCAGAACGAAGATCGTATGTGTGTCGCGCCAGGGCGCGAGCACCCAGGAAATCAGCTTCAGTGCCGGCAGGCAAAGAATGGTCAGGGGGTCGATCCACGAGCCGAAGATCCGGTGCTGGATCCAGGTCACAACCGTCGAGCCGAGTGTGCCGAATCGGAGCCGATCGATCGGCTCGAATCCGGCCTCTTGAAGAACCGCCTCGAGTTGCTCGAAAGTGTAGCCGTTGCGCACGTGCCAGCCGTCCTCGAACCGGCTCACCCGGATGTTGCCGGCGTGGGCCTGCCAGTCGCGGTTGGGGGTGGTGATATAGACGAAGCCATGCTCATCCAGAAGCTCATGGATTTGCCGTAAAGCCCCGGCGCTATCCATGATATGCTCGATCACGTCGAGCAGCAGGACCTGGTCGAAGCAGCCGTGCTGGGAATGGTCCGTGGCGAGGGTTTGCAGGTTCCCGAGGCGAAATTCGAGCTGTTGGTCGGAGAGTCCGAGAAACGCCCGCATCTCCTCGCAGTTATGTTTCTCCCACTCGTGGATGGTGATCCCCAGGCACTGTGCCCCGCGGAGGACGGCCTGGTGCGAAAAATAAGCGTTGCCGCAACCGCAGTCGAGGGTGCGGATAGGCCGGTCGGCGGTGCCGCTCAGGAACATCCGGACGACCCTGGACTTGTCACGGCTGACCCAGTTGGTGCCGGGGAACATGACGTATTTGAGCCAGAGCCGGACCCAGGTGCCAGGCGCCGGGTTCTCGGTATAGGCGCGGAGCATGAAGGGATCCTCCTTGATGCGACGGCTTCCGCGGTGAAACCATTCCAGTGCGATCCTTCGGACGGCAACGATAGTCGGATCAGGACTCCCGGGCAAGACCAGTCACGGAATCGTCCATGGCCCATGATCTTCGAGGGCGGCTGAAAACAAGAGGCTTCCAGGGCTATAATGACGACGTGGCTTGCATGCTTCCTTGTGATTTCGTGTGGAAGGGCAGACCGTGGTTGCACCACTCCCGGGACTTCTCACCCGGCGATCGCTACTCAGGGAAGGGGGGCCGGGTCGCCCCAGGGATTGCTCCCCGGGGCTCCCACAGATCCGGACGTGCGCGTCAAAGACGCATCCGGTTCGTCACGTTGTGGCTCCGCTGTCCCTCAACACGGCCAGGCGGTTTCGCGGTGACATGCCTTCGAGGCTCGGTGTCCTCGGCGTGGTTCCAACCCCTGTCCACGACGCGGCGCCCCCTTCGCTCCCCGGGGTTCGGGAGGGCTCGTTCCCCCGCTTCATCGCTACTATGAGGTACTGCGACTCCCTGCCGCCCATCTCGCCACACTTCGTTTCCTTCGCTTGGCGATACCACCGGTGCGACCGCTGTTCGCCCCCACCAACTCGGGACAGAGCTGTGGATCAACCTGGAGTTGGTAAGCCGGGACTCCAGCCGGCAGTCACGACGGAAACGGCAGGGTCTCTCAGGTTCCCGAGCGACCCTCATGTCCCTGCGCCCTGTTCTAGCGCGGTTTGCTCGCGCGTTGCATACAGCGATCAAGAAAGGCCATGGCGAGCCTACCTTCTCCCCGCGGGAGAAGGTGCCCCGCAGGGGCGGATGAGGGATGAGATGCTAGCCTTGGCCCGCAAATTCCCCTCATCCGGCCGTTCCGGCCCGACCCCGCAAGCGGGGTTCCCCCCGCGGGAGAAGGAGAGGACGTCCCGCCGCGTCTGCAACTCAACGGTAAAACGCGCTAGGACCCCGGTAGGACCGATGCACGCCAGGCCATTGCGGCGTCTCGGCGCGGCCCCCGCTTGTGTCAACAACGGTGGCTCCCGCGATGAGAAGATTTCGGGGCTCAATCGCACGGCATTGGGGCTCACTCTCTACGCTTCGCAGTTGAAGTTTCCTTCCCCCACGCAAGACTCGCTTCCGGCTGCTGGCCAAGCTTTGCCGGGCGGGATTCGCTAACCCGCAGGGTTGCAATCAAAGGTTTCCGAGTACGAGTCTCTTCCTCCTCTCTCGAGCTTGCCTGACGCTATGACACCTTTTCCGCTGGCTCCTATTCATTGATGTCCCCTTATCCCTCTCCCTGCCGCGTTTTCTAAAAGGTGGCATCATTCGAGGGAGGGCAGCATGATGCCGACTCGCGAATGTGAGACCTCACCCGCTCGGCCGGTGCAATTGTGTCACGCCCCAGGTCCCTGAGATTCTGGATTCCTCCGAGGAGCAGGCCATTTCGATTGCCTGGTTGCATGGGCTACAATACGCAGCAGGTCGTGGCGTCCGGGCGCGATCGCGAGACGCTGGTACGTCGAGCATCTCGTTCAGGTAGTGTGTTGTCCTGACGGTCAGTACATCGCGCATCTCACGCTGGGTTCTCGACGGGTTCCTTCGTGCGAGGCGCAAGCGACAACTTCTCGTGCTCGCTCAAGCATCTGGTTTCACGGTCGGAATCATCGTTGGTGTTCGCGGTGACGGTCGCGCCGCTCTCGTTCCTACTTTTCATTCCTCTTTCACATAGACCCGTCTGTTGTGGTGTGTGCGGAGGGGGAACGATCACTCCGTGAGCGAAAATCATGGATTCAGACTCGTCCTCACTGGCGGGACGCCCGCGTCTTCGTGGCGAGGGCGACTCTTCGCTTTTATCGTTCTTTCTCGGCCCAGTCCAACCGTTCATCGCGTCAGCGCGCTCGGTGCGCGACCTGTGGAGTGGGAGCTTCTTGCTTAGCTGGCTGACGCGAAGCGCGATGAGCCCCGTTCTTGAAAACCCCGGGCTGGGCGATGACGCGTTCTTGATGCCGTTTCAGCCGTCGCTCGTCTGGGACCGGTGCCTCAAGGCAGGGGGCGAGCTTCCCGCCGCCGGCCTGCCGAATCGCTTCTTGGCGATGATCCCGGCGGATCCCGAGGGAAACATGGCCCTAACCCTCGCCGAGCAGTGCAAGTCGAGTTGCCGGAACGCATGGAAGGAGATTTGCGAGAGGGTCCGGCAAGGTTTCGATGACAAGATGGGTGCCCGTGCGCTAACCGCCGACTGGGACCGGCTCTGGAATTCGCAGGTTGACAGCTTCTTCGAAGTCCAGGCCGCCAGTCTCCCCCTTCGCAGTTGCGACCAGGCCACGCTCTCCCATTTGCTCTCGGAGCAAGAGTTCGACCCCAAGCGGACGTCGTGCCAATGGTGGGGTGCTCTGAACCTGATGGCCAGGCTGCTCGAAGCCCAGCGAGCCGAAGGATACGTCCCAGCCTATCGAGCCACCGGGCACGTGCCCCAGAAGTGCACGCTCCTGGGTACTTACGAGCAGATGGGACCCGCGGCCTTCGATGACTCGAACGTTTTCTGGAGAGAGCTTGCGCAGCGGAAATGGAACGGGACACGAATCCGTCCCGTGGAACGACTGTCCGCCTTGAGCCTGATCAAGCGATTCGCATGGCCAGCGTTCTTTCGCGAGGAGCTCCATCTCGAACCGCGGGCCGGCTACTATCCCGACACCGCGACCATCGCGGCCGCCCTTTGGCTGGCCGAAGGGGACTTCGCCATCGATCCCCGGGATGAGTTGGAGAACTCCGAACACTGGTCAGGCCAGTGGCTGCACTTGGAGACCCTGGACAGGCCATCAGGCAATCGTAATGAGGATGAGCAGCAGAAATACGACCCGCCACCGACCCAAGACCAGGGGAATCGAATTCGGGCCAAGCGTCAGGCGCAGGGCCCGCCCCCGGCGTACTACGCCATCCTTGTCTTGGACGGCGATCGCATGGGTTCCTGGCTTCGCGGCGAAAAGACCGCAGGTACTGGGCCGAACGAGTTGATCCCGGCCGTCAGCGAGGCCCTCGCCCACTTCGCGACGCAGCTCGCCCCAGTGGTGGTCAAGAAGCACTCGGGAACCCTGATCTACGCGGGAGGCGACGATGTGCTGGCGGTTCTTCCCACCCGCACGGCCCTGGCATGTGCCCAGGAACTGAACCAGCAATTCGCCTCAAGCTGGAACGAGAAGCTGGATCGACTTGGCGGCGACTCGCCAACCATCAGTGGAGGGATCGCGGTCGTCCACTACAAGGAAGACCTGAGATTCGCCCTGGGCCAGGCACGTGAGGCCGAGAAGCGGGCCAAGGGCGAGGGACGAGACCGGCTGGCCCTGACGATCTGCCGCCGGTCGGGAGAACACACGTCCGTTGTGATCCCCTGGGGCATGGTCGGGGAGCTACAGAAGTGGAAGATTCAATTTGACGATGGCACCTCGGACCGCTGGCTGTACACGCTCCGCGCCGAGCTTCCTACCCTCGGCGGTGGACTCCTCCCCTGGCAGGGGATCGAGGCCGAGGTCAGACGCCTGGCCGGCCGTGCCGAGGACAAGGACAAGAGGATCGACCCGGACGATGCGGTGCGCCTGCTCAAGGTCTGCAGAGAGGCAACGTCGAAACGGGAGAATGAGCCGCAAGACCGCGGGAGGATCCTGGGCGACTTCATCACGCTTGGCCAGTCGGCCTCGTTCCTGGCGAGAGGCGGAGGGAGGGACTCATGACCGGATCGGGACTGACACGCCTGGGACTGCGGATCGAACCGCTCGACACGCTCTTCTTCCGCGACGGTCGACCGTTCGGCCCGGCCACCCGCGCCGGAGGCGGCCTTCCGCTGCCGCAGGGTCTGGCCGGCGCCTTGCGGACGAGCCTCCTTTCTGCCAGCGGCTTTGATTTCGCCGGCTTCGCGGAACTCCGGAAGGCGCGGCCAGACGACGAGACCGGGGATGTTCTGGCCGAGCTAGGTGTCGCGGACTGGCTGATCTCGGCCCGGTTTCGCGGTCCCTGGCTTATGCGTGAACCGGCAACGGGCCCACACGAGCTTCTCTTCGCAATACCCGCGAACCTCTCCAGGGACAACCAGACTCGTCTCTGGTACCGTGCCGATCCGCTGGAGGGCGAGCTCCCCGGGTGGACGCCGCGGCGGCCGGGAAGCCGGCCTCTCTGGCGCCGGGGCGGACCGGACGCCAAGCGGCCCGAGGGCTTCCTGACGTGCCAAGGTATGACGAGGTACCTCGAAGGAAACTTGCCCGAAGACCTGGACACTGTCCAGCGATCTGAGGTCTTCGAGTTCGACGATCGAACCGGGCTGGAGATCGACGCCGATACTCTGACGGGCATCGAGGGGCGTCTCTACGCGCGCCAGTTCATGGTGCTTAAACCCGGGGTCAGCTTTTACGCCGAGATCCTGGTGCCCGCCGATGTTGACGAAGCGATTCGCGGGCTGCTCGCGAAGGCGCCGGTCTTCCCCTGGGGAGGCGAGGGACGGTTCGCGGCTGCGCGGCAGCTCATCGCGCCTGTGAGCTGGCCTTCCGTCGAGTCCGGTGGGAAGCCGCTCCAGGTGCTGGCCACCCCGGGGCTCTTCGGCACCGATCCTGGATCTGGCCCCGAGGTGCCCGATCGCATCGATCCGGACCGGCTGGTCGCGATCGCCTCGACACGTGCGGTTGCCGTCTCCGGCTGGGACGTGGCGCGTGGCGTCCCTCGTCCGACCCGGTTTGCTGCGCCGGCCGGCAGCGTTTACTTCCTTGACGGTTCAATCCAGGAGAGCGACGTCGATCCGGGATCATCCCTCTGCGCCGATCCCGAGACTGCTGCCCAAGGCTGGGGCTTCGCCCTGAGAGGAGTCTGGAATTATGCCTGAAACGAATGGCCAAGTTCACTCGGCGATCCTGGGCCTGCACGCCCAGACCTCGCTTCATCCCGGGTCGGGAACCGCCCTGGGGACGGTCGACCTCCCCGTGCAGCGCGAGCGGCACACACTCTGGCCGACGATTCCCGGGTCGGCGCTCAAGGGTGTTCTCCGCGACGCATGCCGCGACCATGTCAAGGCCGAGCACGGAGGGGACCGCGCCAAGGCCAACCGCGAAAACCGTCGCCTCACGGCCGCCTTCGGCCCGCCAACCGAGAGTGCCGCCGAGCACGCCGGTGCGTTGAGCGTCACCGACGCCCGGCTGCTGGCGTTTCCGGTCCGCTCGCTCAAGGGAGTCTTCGCATGGGTCACCTGCCCGGCGGTCCTGGAGCGGCTGGCGCGCGACCTGGCCCTGGGCCATGCATCAGGCCTCGACGAGTGGAAGATCCCCCAGGTCAAGAAGGACGACGTCGTGGTGCCCGGCGATGACTGCCCTTGCTTAAACGAGTCGACTCATGTCGTCCTTGAGGAGTTCGTCTTCGAGCGGGCCGCGACGACCAGCGCCGAAGTCGCCGGATGGGTGGCGCGCCATCTGCTTCCTGACACGCCGGCTTTCGCCTCGACCAGGGAACGGTTTTGCCGGTGCTTGCTCGTCCTTCACGACGAGGATTTCACTCACTTCGCCCGCCACGCAACCGAGATTGTCGCCCGCGTCGGACTCGAGATCGAGACCAAGACTGTGAAGGATGGGGCGTTGTTCTACGAGGAGTTCCTGCCCCCGGAGAGCCTCTTCTACGCGCTCGTCCTGGCACATGATTCACGAGGTCAAGCGGGGCCCGACACGGGCGCGGCCGCAGTTCTGGAGTTTCTCTCCAGCATGATTCCGCCTTTTCTCCAGGTCGGCGCCAACGAGACGACCGGCAAGGGCTACTGCGCCACACGACTGTTCCCGCTGGGAGGTGCGAAATGATGCCCGGCCGGACCCTCGACCAGTGCCGTGCGGCTCATGCCTGGAAAGTCATC
>JBEKTN010000271.1:0-11934 GCA_049516015.1 Isosphaeraceae bacterium
CTACAATCTCCATCGGGAAGCTCCTTCTTCCAGCACGAGACGCATTGCAACACGTGATGGAATAACGGCTTCCCGTTTTTCATGCTAGACCAACTTCCTTTAAGTTGAGCGTATGGGGTGCCCCTGGGCGTCCCCTTCCGGCCACTGACCACTGGTCTCTGGCCACTCTTCTCTCGCCACTCGCCACTCTTCTCTCGCCACTCCCACCGAATTCACTGACTACTGGCTACTGACCACTATTCTCGTGCCACTGGCCACTCTCTTTCGTCGCGGGACTCCGCCGACGCGGTAGCGGCCGTACGGCCGCGCGGCCGTAGGGCACAGTAGACGGCAAAGGCCGCGGCTGCTGCCAGGCCGGCGAGCGTGATCGTTCCGCCAACCTGGAACGAGCGTGGTTCGTAGGTGTAGACCAGGCGGTGAAAGCCTTCCGGAACCGCGGCGCCTCGCATCACGCGATTGACCTTGTAGATCGGTGCGGGCTGGCCGTCGATCGTCAGTTTCCAGCCGGGATAGTGAATGTCCGAGAGGACGACGATTCCCGCGGACTCAAGGTTCGCCTCCAGCTCGACGCGCTGGGGACTGGGGTAAGAAACCTTGACCGTCTCGGTGGGCCGAGGGGACCTTCCGCTCAGAAATGCCCTCAGCTCAAGCTGCTTGTCCTTCTCGATCCAGACCAGCCGCCGGGGATCGAACGCGGTCAGCGTGGGATCGTGCCAGATGCGGTCATCGTCATACAGAATCTCCTGCATGGGCCCGCCTTGCTGGAGCTTGGTCAATCCCTCCAGAACGGGCAGGGGCCGAGAGTCGTGAACCACCCAGGCGCGGGGATAGACCAGGCGGTTGCGGCGGATCTGGTAATCATGCGATTCGATCCAGGCCTTCTGCTCGGCTTCCCTGCCGCGCTCCTGGAGAAGCAACGGATAAATGAGTTCAGTCTCGTCGAGAAAAGCGGCGTAGCCGCGGTGCTCATCCATCCAGCCGTGGGGATACACCGGAAGGAGGAAGTAGCGGGTGTTCCACATATCGAACGAGCGGCGAGGGAAGTAGACCACCTCCTGGCCCGCCTTGGCCCCCAGGGCCAGCGCGACGGGCTCCCGGATCTTCCTCGGGAACCCGGAAAAAAACCATTCGTAGTCGAACAGCTCGGCCACGCCCAGGGTGTGCGTGTATTCGATGCCCTTGGTGATCCCGTACTTCGGCTGGATCGTTCCGCGCTCCCAGGTCACGAAGTCGCGAACCCGGTCCGTCGAGGAGTCGGAGATCCACCGAGGAGGGTTCCAGATCGGCATTCTGTGGACGCGGAACTGGCCCGGCGATGGGTTCCGCCGCTCGGCCTCGTTGATGATCCGGACAACCTCCGGCTCGTCTTCGAACAGTGCCTGGGGCACCGTGATGACGTAGCGGGCATTGGCGACGGCAAGATCGGCCGCGACAACGACCAGTACCACCAGGCCCGCCAGCACCGGTCTCCTTCGGGCCAGGGGAATCAAGATCAATGCCAGGGCCAGCAGCACTGCCCCGTGAACGAGGGCTCGAACCAGCTCGTGGTATCCGGCCAGGGGGTCGAGGGGGCCGAAGCTGGATGCGATTTTCTTGGCCGCCATCGCGTTCAAGATGGGCTGCTGCCGCATGAGCACGATGGAGAGCAGGCCCAGGCTCAGCAGCAGGAGGAAGGCGGCAAGGGCCAGCGTGCCTCGGTTCCGCCCGGCCCGCAGGGCGTCCCAGCCCATCCCGGCCAGCGCGGCCAGTCCGAAAGTGGTGAACGTGAAGAGTTTGGCCGGGTAACGAAACTGGCGGAAGCCGGGCAGAACCGTGGTCATCCACCAGTAGAGACTTCCATCTCCGTTCCGGAGATAGCGATCTTGCCGGATCGGTGTGACGTTGACGGTGTCCAGCGGGCCGATGTCTGGGATCGCGATGCCGGTGGTTTGCGAAAGCAGCCGGGCTGCCCAGATCGGGCTGGTGTACTGGCCCAGGCTACCCACCAGGCTGACCGTCACGATGACCGAGAGCCAGACCTGGCGGGCCGGCCCGCGCCGCAACCGGAGCGCTGCGACGGCAAGGATCAGGGCGAGGCAGCCGATGTAGAGCGACGGCACCCAGACCGTCTGACGGATGCCGGGAATCTGGACCGCGTCGATCCAGTTCGCATTGCGGCCGAAACTGGTTCCAAAGACGCTGGGCCAGATGAGTTCAGTCAGGCGATGGGGCTCGATGCTGAAGGGGTAGATGTCATGCGGCCCCTCGCCGGCGGCCCGCGACGTCGCCTGGGTGAACTCGAGGACCGGCAGCAGTTGCGCGGCAGCCAGGGCCGTCGCCAGGGCTGCGGAACCGATCAGTCCCAGGAGCATCCACCCCAGAAGCGACCGCCAGTGCTGCCTCCGCCATCGCTCCAGCAAAACCAGGCCCATCAGGCCCCAGGCAGTCAGTACGCCACGCGGGACGTAAACCATCCAGGGCAGGGCGGGAGTCGGTTTTCCTTCATCCCGGAGCTTGGGAAGCAACTCGGCCAGGAGAACTGTACCGGCGACCCAGAGCGCCAGTACCATGACGGCAGCGGGAATGAGCCACCACGAATAACCCTGGCGGCCCGATTCCACGGTGCCTTCGTCTGCTTGCCCGTTCCCGTTCCGGGCGCGGTACCAGGCCACGACCACGGCGTAACCGCAGCCGCAAAGGCCCAGCAGATAGGCGGACTGGGGATCTCCGCCGAGCGTCTGCATGGCAAGCACGATCGCCAGGCCAAGCAACGCCGGCCGGCTGCCAAGGCGGACCCAGCGGTCGATGGCCAGAAAACCCAGAGGCAGCCAGGCCGCCCCGACCAGGAAGATGACATTGCAGTACTGGAACAAAACCGGCGCGCCAAAGGTGTAGGTCAAGGCGGCCAGGCCGGACCCGACCCAGCTCACCTGCCAGGACCGCATGGCCGCGAGCATGGCCCCGAATGCCAGCGCCACATGGGCGATGATGTAAAGGCGAGCCGCCCAGGCATAAGGAAGCAAGGCGTAGATCAGCTTGCCGGGATAGAGTACCGCCGCGGTCGGATTGCCCAGCAGCGGTATGCCCGAATTCTCCTCCGGCTCCCAGAGAGGCCACCGGCCCTGCTGCCATTCGGCCTGCACGCGCTGATAGAGCGGATAATAGAAGTGCGCCGCGTCGCGATAGCCGAACTGGCCGCCGCCCCAGAGAGCAACGCCGAAGCAGAGCAGGAACAAACCGCAAAAGCAGCCGGAGATGAGCGCAATGATGAGCCAGTGCTGACGGTCCATGAATCTCCCCGGTCGCTACAGGATCGATCGAACCGCGGAATGGTCGGCCCGGTGCTGAAGCATGAAAGAAGCGCCGGAGCGGCTGCCCTCCGGTTCGAGCCTGGCTCGCTCGATCATCCTATCACGCGATGTCCGGAAGCGGGCAAGATCGCGACGGCTTCGCGACCCGAGTCGCTCGCCACACCGCCCTCTTGTGCCAGTGCGCAGAAGCAGGACCCGGCGATACGAACGAATCGCCGGGCCCAGGTGGCATTCGAGTCATTCAAGGGAGATCGTGATTCAATCGGTCATGGAGATCCGGATCAGCGAACCACGGGCTGGTGGTAGATTCCGGCCACCTTCTTGGCTGGCGGTGTCAGGGCCGCACGCGGATCGGGGGCGTTGCCGTCGGGGCCGGGTGGCAGCGTGGGAAGCAGTTCCTCCAGGCTCTTGTGCTCGCCCGTCAGCGCCTTCATGAAGGCGACCAGGTCGGCCGACTCTGGCTCAGTCAGCTTGAGCGGCTTGATGTCCGGATCGAGCGACGGGTTGGGGTTGCCTCCCTTGTCATAATGCTCGACGACTTCCTCCAGCGTCTTCAAGCTGCCGTCGTGCATGTAGGGGGCGGTCAGCTCGACATCGCGCACGGTCGGGGTCTTGAAGCATCCCAGGTCGGTGTCGGTCTTGGCGCCGATCGGCACCGGGGCCCACCGGCCGATATCCTTATGTTTCTTGGTGGATGGGTCCCAGCCGATCCCCAGGTTGTGGAACTGCTCGTCGGTGAAGTTCGCCCCCACGTGGCAGACCGTGCACTTGCCCTTTTGAAGCTCGACCCCGGGCTTGAACTCGTCGTCGGTGTTCAGCCGCAGTCCAAAAAGGACCATGCCGCGTTTTTCGCTTTCCGAGAGGGCATTGTTGTCTCCGGCGTTGTACTTGTCGTACTTGCAGTTCCCCGAGAGCGCCGCAACCCGCTCGAAGGTGGCGATTGCCTTGGCCATGCCGTCGAGGGTCACATCGGTGCCGAAGACCTTCTCGAACTGCTGCTTGTACCCGGGAATCTGCCGCAGGCGATCGACGACTTGGTGGTGGTTCTTCGCGCCCATCTCGATCGGGTTGACCATCGGCCCCTGCGCCTGGCCTTCGAGCGAAGGCGCCCGGCCATCCCAGAACATCGTCTTGCCGTATGCGGTGTTGATGATCGTGGGTGCGCTGCGGTTCCCCGTCTGGCCCTTGATTCCGGCCGAAACCGGGCCGCCGTCGGACCAGCCCTTGGCCGGGTTGTGGCAGGTTGCGCAGCTCACCGTTCCATCGTCCGAGATCCGCGGGTCGAAGTAAAGCTGCCGGCCCAGCTCATATTTTCCCTTGGTGATCGGATTGCACGCCGGGACAACAACCTTGGGGGTCAGCGGCTGCAAACCGGCAGGGACCGTGACCTGAAGCGGTTCGTCCGCGATCAGCTCGGGCTTGGGAGCCTGCCAGAGATGAGCGGCAGGGCTCGTCGGGTCATCCTCGGGCGGCTTGTGCGGTTCTTCCTGAGCCGCGGGTGTCGACTTCACCAACCTGCCGCAACCGCTCAGACCGCCTAGCAGCAGCAGACCGGGCACAAGATACGCTAGCGATCTCTTGAATCGTCGCATCGATCGTCTCCGCTCCAGAGCTTGCCAGTGTGGACCGCCTGAACATAGAGCGCGCACAAAGATCCAGGCGCTCACCGGCACGAAATCGACTCCTGCACATGCTTCAACGTCTGTCCGGCCGTTGCCGGAGGGAGAAAAGCCGCGCGCTCCTCCCGCGTAACTCGGTCACTTCTTCTTGGCCAGCAAGCCTTCGGCATTGCGGTGGGCGGCATCGACCAGGTCGTCCCACTTCTGCTCGACATATTGAGGAGGGCCGCCCTTGACCGCCACATGATAGGCCACATCGATCGTGTCCACCATGTCGATGGCATCCCACGGGCAAACCTGGGCGCAGTGCTTGCAGCCGATGCAACGGTCGAGGTCGATGTCGCAGAAGGCTTGCAAACCTGGATATTCACCAGGGCTCACCTTGTAGATGCAGTCCACCGGGCAAACTTCCACACAGGCCTCGCAGCCGGTGCAACCGTCCGCGTGAATGACAGCCAGGATCTTGGGTATGACCTTCCGCGGTTTGCCGGCCAGGGACGCTGCGGCCATGTGTCTTTGATCTCCAGGGAAAAAAACAGTCGGTAACCTGCGTCAAACTCGACCGCCAGCACAGCGCGATCTCGCTTCAGCCGCAACTCTCTGCGATCCTGGCTCATTGTATCTGACCAGGAACCTCGACGCGAGGCAGAAGATCGGCTGTCGCAATGTATCGATAATCATTATCGTTAGGCCAGGGGTCAGGGTCAAGAAGAACCGCTGATTCGCTTGCTCTGCTCTCGTCGAGCTTGCGGGCGGTATCAGCCCGTGAGCGGTTTCCCCGCCGGACCGGAGCCGTCCACCGAGCTGGATGCCATCCTCTTCGTGGACAATTCTCCCCGGTCTCCTCGTCCCTTGACACTCAGGGCCGACGGCGCAGATGCCCCTGCGCCGCTCGCCCTTGAGGTTCCCTATCAATTCGACCCCGGCTGGCGTTACCTCACCGTGGCTTCGCGCCGACCGCTGGCGATTCCGGCCGAGGCGCAAGCTGCCATCGTCTGGGTCCGCGGCAACGAGTCGGGTGATCTTCTGCGGTGTCGCTTCCACGATGCGACCGGTCAAACGTTTCAGCCGGACATGGGCCGCCTGGACTGGTCGGGCTGGCGTCCGCTGCGCATCGAATTACGACCTCATTCCGCCACTTCGCACTAGGGCGGCGCCGGCGACGGCACTCCGCATCTTCCGCTGACCTGGGAGGCGTTGCTTCTCATCGACTCGGCGCGCCGGGTCCGATCTGGCCCCCAGTCGATTCTCGTAGCCTCGCCATTCTACGTGCTGGGTCGATGAAGCCGTTTGCCGACCGACCGCCTGGATCGTACCGACGAATCAGCCGGTCGCGGTGCTGGTGGGTAGGACGGCAAACTCCCCGGCTCGATGGCGCCTCGCCTGCTCGACGTAGTGCCGCCAGATCCGGTCGATCCGCGCCCGGGCTTTTTCATCGACCTGGCGAACCACTTTGGCCGGCGATCCGACCACGAGCGACCCAGGGGGGACCTCCATTCCTTCGAGCAAGAGAGCGCCCGCTCCCACCACCGATCCGGTGCCGACCTTGACCCGGTTGAGCAGGATCGCGCCCATGCCGATCAGGCATTCGTCCTCGACCACACAGCCGTGCAAGATCACGCGGTGGCCCACGGTGACGCGATTTCCGATCAGGCAGGGAATGCCCGGGTCGGCGTGAACCATGGTGAAGTCTTGCAGGTTCGTCCCTTCGCCGATGCGGATGCGCTCGGTATCGCCCCGGATGACCGTGTAATACCAGACGCTGGAGTCGGCTCCGATCTGGACGTCTCCCAGAACAATGGCGCCGGGCGCGATGAAGGCGGCTGGATCGATCACGGTAGGCAAGGCTTGTGTTCCCCGGGGGTGCTGCCGGCTCGCGTCAAGTCGATCTCGGTCGTATTGTAACAGAGACCCTCCCCGAGTCGACGCCGTGTCGGACCGGACGGAGGGAAGACAACGAAATGAGGCAGGCCTGGAGCCAACGTGTTATGATCAGCTCAGGATAGAATCTTGCCCGCGATGGGGAAGCAGTCATGCCGAACGAAGAAACCTCGCCGTCCCTGAAATCTCCCGAAGCCAAAGGCCGCGAGTCCCTGAGCCTTCGTGATTTCCTCAAGGCCAAGGCCGATGAACTGGGCGTACGAGACAGGCATCGTCGCCGTGGAGAATGGCTCGGGGCCATCCCCCGCCTCCTTGACCAGATTCGAGACTGGCTGCGCGAGTCCGATCCAGAAGGCGTGCTCGATATCGAACCGTATGAGGTCTCTCGAACCGAACAAGATCTAGGAACATACGACGCACCAGCATTGAAGATCCGACTCGGGGCGGGAGAGGTCGATGTTCGACCGATTGGACGAGAGGTCCCATTCATGGCCATTCGTGGCGCCTTAGTTCGACTTTTGCCATTTTCAGGAGAACGGGAATTCAGAAAACACGGTGAAAATGGGCAAGCGGACGTTTTTGAAACCCCGGCCAAATGCCAGGGTTTTCAAAAACTCCTGTCCCCGAATTGAGCGCCGAAATTTCAGCGCTGTAAAAACGGGTAGTTTTCGCGTTCTGGGTTTCTGTCAAAAAGGGCAAAAGTCGAGCTACGACCTGAACGCGACGATCCTGCACCTGCTGGGCATCGATCACACCCGGTTGACCTACAAGTTCCAGGGGCGAGACTTCCGCCTCACCGACCGTGCACGGCCGGGTTGTCCAGGCGATCCTGGCCTGAGCGAGTGATCACTCAGAAGATCGGTGCGCTGCCCAGCGCCTCCCGCCGGATCAAGTAGCGCTTGACGGGAGGGGACATCAGGTAGACCGACAGCATCGCGTAGAGCAGGATCACGATCAGCCCCCCCTCGATCTTCGGGCGATCGAGCCGATCCGTGATCGGATTTAATTGCACGTCCTCGTGGTCCAGGGAGTCGGGCGTGTCCTTCTTGGCGACCTTGGTAACGACGGTTTCCCGATCGGGGAAATGGGCCTGGTAGAGGGGCAAGGCGATCAGGAACATGGCGTCGACGAAGACGCCGAGAGTGAGCGCGAGCATGAGGTACTTGACCGAACAGCCGATGAAGAACTGAACCGCTCCATGGATGCCGAAGGCCGAGACCAGGGCCAGGCAGAGCCAGCCGTACTGGGTGGGGCCCGCTTGCCCGCGCACCGACTGGATCAGGGAGAGAACCAGAAGGAGCAAGGAGGCCAGCCCGCACAAGAATCCGGTGATGGCGATATGGAGTGGGGGGCCAGTTGCTGCTGGAGGAGGCGGCGGGACGAGATCATCGTCGAGGCCGACGCGCATGCCGCTGTCCTGGTCGACACCACAGGCAGTGCAGATCGACATGCCCTTCGGGACGAACCCGCCGCAGCTCACGCAGCGCCGCGCCTGGGCACGAGCCTCGGCGCCCGTGGACTTCTTCTTGCGGACGGACGGTTCCTGAAACAGAGCCTCAGCATCGCTCACGACCGGCTTCTTGCTTTCTACGGCCGACTTTTCGATCGATGCCGCGGTTCCGAGCGGGAGATCGAACAGGTCGCGGAGGTCTTTGTCCCCGGCCGGGACCGGCAAGTTGTCGTGGCTGGGAGGGCGCTTGCCGAAATCGCGCGAGGAGACAAGGTCGGCATCGGCGTCGCCAGCCACGGTTAACTCGGAGCTCGCGTCTTTTTCGGAGATTGTGAACCTGTGGCCGCACTTGGGGCACTTCATCCGCTTGCCCGCGCTCACGGCCGCCGGCAGGTTCAACACAACCCCACATTTCTGACACAAGATGGTGCGCGGCATGATTCCGGTCGCCAGTTGCTTCGATTCCCTGTGTTCGCCCCGCTCCGTGGCCCCGAATTTCCACTGTCAGAAAGGTTGCAAGCTTCATTGTACCGGGGAAGCGGTGGGACCTATATCTTACCGATGGATCACGTATAAGCGACCGACAAAAGCAGTCACGAGCACGAAATTTGCGGAAAAATTCAAACGGCGAGAGGATGATTGGACGAGATCCCCTGGAATCCCGGGGTGAGGCTCGGACGAGCCTGGATCGACGCAACCTATCGGGTCGCCTCGCGCCGGCCTTGGCCTGCACCGGCGTGGGTGGCGGATTCCACGATCCGCTTTGTTGCTTCGTGCCGATAAGCGAACAGCTTCTTCAATTTCGAGTCCAGGAACCGAGCACCCAGAAACTCACCGACCCTGCCCAGCGGGGGCCGGTAATCCACCTCGTCGCGGAGGAGGGTTCCCCCCTGGCCATCGTCCAGAAACCAATGGCGATGATACCAGTACGCAAACGGGCCGCGAACCTGACGATCGGCGAACATCCGCCCTGGCTCGTACTCCGTGTGTTCGGCGACCCATTCCACGGCAAACGGGCCGACCTTGGTTCTCAAGACAGCTCGAGTGCCCGGCGCCAGCGAGCCGGGCGACTCGATGACCGTGACCTTTTCCCAGGGCGGGGTCAGCTTTTCCAATGCCCCAGGACTTTCGTGAAAAGCGAAAACCACGCCCGGCGCTGCGGCAATCCGCGACTCCTTGACAAAATGATACATCCCGATGCGGCTCTCTCCTCCGCCGTTCGTCCCGTTCAAGCCTGTTGCCTCGTAATCTATTCTGGTTGCGAACCGTCAGGATGTCAAATCAGCGGTTGATGCAAAGCCTTGGGGAGTTCAAGACGGGACGACTGCCGAGCGAGGCCCTCTCCCTCCGCATGGGACCACAACGTTTCTGCGAGTCCTTGACCGCATCTGGAGTCCGGCGTTAGCTTAAATTCAGTCCCCTGGGTTTGCGTCGGATGGCCGCCGAGTCGGCCCTTTGAGGCCGCCGCGCTGGATCGTGCCGGCCCGTGTATCGTGCTCTTGCCTGGCAGTCTTGACTCTGGACCTCTCCAAGGGGCAGGTCCGCGGTTCAACCCTCCAGCGTCGCGGCCCTCCGGGGTCTTGCCACCCTGCCTTGACCATCCGCTCGAACCGGTCGTCTTCCTACTTTCCGCGGTTCTGCAGTGTCATCGATGAAGGAAAAACCCATGGTGAGCCGGCGCACGTTCCTGGAAACAGCAGGTGTTGCGACCGGCGCAGCCGTTGCCACCGGCGCGTTTCCCCATCCCGCTCTCGGCAAGGTCAAGGGCGCCAATGAGCGGATCAGCATTGGCATCCTCGGTCCCGGGGGCCGGGCCCAGGTGCATATCCGGATCCTCAACCACCTCAAGGACGAGAACAAGGGCGTCGATATCATCGGCCTGTGCGACGTCTGGGACGGCGGTAAGTGGATGGAAAACGGCAGGGAGACCGGAAGGGGGCTCTACTACTCCGCGGGAAGATGCGGCCTTGACCCCCAGGGCAAGGACAAGGACCGGATCACCAAGGACTATCGCCGCCTGCTGGAGTGCAAGGACATCGATGCCGTGCTGATCGCTACCCCCGATCACTGGCACGCGCGGATGTCGGTCGACGCCATGGAGGCCGGCAAGGACGTCTATTGCGAAAAGCCGATGACCCACACGATCGACGAGGCCCGCAAGGTCGCGGAAACGGTCAAGAAGACGAAGCAGGTCTTCACCGTCGGTGTCCAGTCCACCGCCGACCCGCGCTGGAAGCTGGCCAACCAGATGATCACCGAGGGCAAGATCGGCCATGTCATGCAGGGCCAGACGTCCTACTACCGCAACAGCAACGAAGGCCAGTGGCGCTATTATCATCTGACCAAGGACATGAACCCCAAGACCGTGGACTGGAGGATGTTCCTGGGGACTGACTTCGGCCTGGCTCCCGACATGCCGTTCAACCGCGCCAAGTACGCCCAGTGGCGGTGCTACTGGGAGTTCGGCGGGGGCATGTACACCGACCTCTTCGTACACCAGCTTACACACCTCATCACGGCGATGGGCGTTCGCTTCCCGCGCCGGGTGGTCGGGGCAGGGGGCCTTTACCTCGAGTACGACGGTCGCGACGTGCCCGACATGGCCACGGTCGTCGCCGACTATGACGAGGGTTGCCAGGTTCTCATCTCGGCGACCATGTGCAACGACGTCCAGCTTCCCGAAGTGATCCGCGGCCATACCGCGACGATCAAGTTCAAGCCCGACCCCCATGCCGGCTTCGCCGTGATCCAGCAGAAGCTGGAGGGCAAGCCCGCGCCTCCGGGAACCAACCAGGGCGAGGGTGGTGACAGCTTCAAGCCCCAGCAACCACGCGAAGACACTCGGGCGCTGTGGGAGCACTACATCGAGTGCGTGCGCTCGCGCAACCCCGACACCCTCTGCCCGGCCGACCTCGGTTATGCGGCGATCACGACGGTCAACATGGGCGTCAAGTCGTACCGCGAGGGCAAGGCCTTCTACTTTGACAAGGATTCCGGCCAGGTTGTCGAGGCCGATGGTGCCTGGGCAGCGCGGTGGGAAGAACGCAGCAAGCTGCGCGGCAAGCCCAACCAGGTGATCGGCTGGAAGGACGGCAATACCGGCTCGTTGCTCGAACCTCCTGGCTACCAGAAGCTCGAAGGTGATTTTATCAACGGCAAGGACCCCGCGGAAAACGCCTGATCGCAGGTGCCGGCTGCCTTCCTCAAACCAAACCCGCTCCGCTCAGGTTTACACACCTGCCGCTGAGTGGTTTTTTTTCATCGTTGGCGGGCCGAGAGCTACGCTTGAAATGGAAAAGTTGAGATAGGCAGTGCCTGGCAACCCGCCCCGATCACGAGGTTCGCGAAATGAGACGACGCATCGCGTTTGCCGCTCTACTGCTATTGATGCTCGGTCAGCCGATGAACGCCATGGCCGGCCAGGAAGTCTCGGAGGACGCACTGCATGGCCTTCCGCCCTCAGGAAGCCGCTTCGTGCCAGACCCCGTCCACGCCGGTGCGCGTCAGGATGAACTCGTCCGGCGCCCCGTGGCGAAAAATGACGAGGCTCGCCGGTTGGCCCGGTTCTAGCCTCAATACCGTTTAACGAATCATAACCACTGACTCCTTAAAGGTTTTCTTCAAGGGTGGCTGTCGCCGATGCTGGGGGCGTTTCTTCTTCCATTTCGACATCTTTCGCTTGATTACCCTCGGG